>CAMAXD010000021.1 GCA_945861975.1 Candidatus Kuenenia stuttgartensis
GGGGTCAGGAACCAATAGTGCGTAGCACCCTTCGGGCCATCTGGCTATTGGTTCCTGACCCCTTTTCTTAGCCTCCGCGGAATACCTTTCGAAGTCAGCCTCAATCGTGGACGCGCACGGAATATCCGTTCGGGTATCAGAACGCGGAGTAGAAGCCTTGTCGACCATTCTTGACGAAATCCTCGAACAGAAGCACCGGGAAGTCGCCGCTGCGCGTGAACGAATTCCTTTTTCGACGCTGGAACGACGGCTGACTGCTGCTCCTCCCGTGCGAGGATTTCTTGAGGCCCTGAAGACCGCCAGCAAACCCGGTTTGATCGCGGAAGTCAAAAAGGCATCGCCATCAGCCGGGCTGATCCGCGCGGATTTTGATCCGGTGACCATTGCTCGCCAGTATGAAGTTGCCGGAGCGACTTGTCTAAGTGTGCTGACGGACGAACATTTCTTTCAGGGGCATCTGGATTTTCTGCAGGCAATCCGGCAGATCGTGCGAATTCCGGTGATGCGAAAGGAATTCATTATTGACCGCTATCAGATCGCCGAAGCGCGAGTTGCTGGTGCGGACTGTGTGTTGTTGATTGCCGAATGCCTTGATGATGTTCAACTGAACGACTTGTACAACTACGCTCGCAGCCTGGGGATGGACGTTCTGATCGAACTTTACGATCTGGAGAACGTCGAGCGTGTTCTGGCGACAGGAACAAAACTTCTGGGCATCAACAATCGTGATCTCCGAACCTTTGTGACATCACTGGAACATACCTTTCGAGTGAAGCAACTGGTTCCCGAAGACATCCTGCTGGTCAGCGAAAGCGGCATCGCCAGTCACGCTGATATCCAGCGTCTTCGAGCGGAAGGAATCGGCGCAGTGCTTGTCGGCGAATCGCTGATGAGACAGCCTGACATCGGAGTTGCTGTCCGATCTCTGATGGGCACCTGAGGTCGCAGCGACTACTACCCGACCCAACCTCACGTGGCTCGACTGCGGAAAGCAAATTAGAATGGACCTGTGCGATCCAGGCTCGCAGGGATCTTGCTGACGTGAATTTTGTCATCCTCAGATTACTCACCAAATCTTAACATCTTGCAGTTAACACTAAGGGCGAGTTGATCATCTGTTGGATGCGACACCTTTCGCTACACGCGTAGATTTCATTGATCCGAAGGTACAGACGGGATTTCAGGACCTGACTCGCTATCCCATTCTGAGCGACTGCCTGCTGACAGCGTACCAGTGTACTGACTGCAGAACTAACATCATCCGGGCTTTGCTGCGCGACTAATGGGCATGCGAGTGTTCAGGAGGAACTCCCTGGAAACGTCCCGGCGGTGAGATGACATCCCAATTTTTACATTTCCGAGACACGGACTTTTCGTGAATTAGGAATTGAATAGACTCGGGGCTCCCGGTGAAACCGCATTCTCCACTGAGCCACGGATCGACCGTAATGATTTTTGGCGTGTAACAATGAGGACTTAAAGTGCTCGTGGCGTATCCCCGATTCTTCTTTTGTTGATTCTATTTGGGAGTTCAACTATGCCTGCTCGCAAACGTGGATTTACGTTGATTGAATTGTTGGTGGTGATTGCGATCATCGCTATTCTGATCGCGCTGCTCCTTCCTGCAGTGCAGCAGGCTCGAGAAGCCGCCCGTCGAACGCAATGCAAAAACAACCTGAAGCAGCTGGGGTTGGCGATCCACAACTACATGTCTACTTTCAATTGCCTGCCTCCCGCGAGACTGGCCCCGGACTACTCGGTTGGTGGGGTTGCGCAAGCCAGTTATACATCCTATCCCAGCACGCTGGCGTCTGGATCATGGACAGGGTTCCGTTCTGTACACACATTTCTGCTTCCTTACATGGAACAAGCCAATATATATAACTTGATCGACTTTGGCCGGCCAACATCCGTTCGCATGACAACCAGCGGCGCTCCTACGAATGCCAACTATACCGCGTATGCCAATGCGGCCGGTCTCTTTCTGTGTCCATCCGATGCAAACACAGGACGCATCATCACGGAAAATAATTATCGCGCAAACTTTGGGGGGTCGACGCCAAACGGAGGTGCTATCAGCACCACGACAAACAATGTGGTAGGCGGTGCTGCTGACGGAAACGGAGCCTTCTCTATAGGGTCCGTAACAAAGGATCGGGACTTCACAGATGGTCTGTCGAACACGGCAATGTTCTCAGAGCGTACGAAGGGCAGTGGTCGAGACATGGCTGGCACACTTCCTGTGCGAATGGCAGACGTTATTACGTCACCGAATCGTCGGCAGGGACCGCTCATCACGAATGATTTATTTAACGAGTGCCTTAACGCTGTCCCAACAGTATCTACGTTTAATTTTAATTCGATGGGACGGTGGCTGGAAGGTTCAGACTTCTCCAACGGCTGGCCATTCGGATTTTATTCTGCAACGCTTTACAATCACGTGGCAACTCCGAATTGGAAAGGGTTTGACTGCGGTAACTGGAGTGCGATTGCTGACGCCCCAGGTGAATACGCCATCATCTCGGCCCGCAGCATGCACACCGGCGGTGCTCAAGTCCAACTGGGTGATGCCAGTGTGCGATTCGTAAGCGAGAATATCGATCTCGGAATCTGGCGTGCTCTTGGAACGCGTGCTGGTGGTGAAGTTCTTGGTGAGTTCTGATTTTTCGTTCAAGAAGATCGGAGATCTTTAGAAGTCGGTCAGATACTGAACAACAAAGCCCCTGCCAGCAGTCTCTTCCGTTTCTCTCCTTTAGCGCTACTCACGGTCTCTTCCGAGGATCATCATGCGATTGCACGCTATACTTCTCTTACTCGTCCTGACCATTGCAGGCTGCGGCCAGCGAGGAGGCAGTGGTCAGGTGGCTTTGAGTGAGGCTTCGGTAGATGCCGGGATGAAAGCCTTTGATGAACGTCGCTGGGAGGAAGCTGAGCAGCAGCTTTCGACCGCCATTGGGAATGGCGGACTTCAGCCGGACCTGGCGGAGGCGGCAATGCGGTCTCTTGCAGTTTGCAGAATACACCTCGGTAAACTGGAAGAAGCAAAAACTGATCTTCAGCAGTTGCAGCAGGGGGCTACAGAAATGGATCTTTTCTGGCTGGCCAGCGCTGAGCTAGCTGTGAAGCAGGGTGACACCGCGGCAGCAAAAAAAGCAATTGCGGAAGCACGCAGGTGTAATCGGTCGGTGAAGTTGTCGGACGAACTTCAGAAAGTTCGCTGACATACTTCAGTTCGTTTGCTCGCGCTGCGATGTCCACGTATCCTTTGAGCAGTGCCTGCCGCCAGAGACTGCTCCCCGCAGTACTTTGGGAATGGAGCTTGTGATGCATCCGGGGTGTGAAATCCTTCTTCTGA
Source organism: Candidatus Kuenenia stuttgartensis (assembly GCA_945861975.1). Classification (GTDB taxonomy): domain Bacteria; phylum Planctomycetota; class Planctomycetia; order Planctomycetales; family Planctomycetaceae; genus SXXK01. The sequence goes on from CAMAXD010000021.1 coordinate 3,356, forward strand.
GGAAAACAGGCGTTTCGCGTCAAGGTAGCCAACCTCAAATCAAGGCCCAAAAGCGATTCATGGTGGTGAAATCAAAGCCACGCAAAAGCGGAACGGACGTAGTTAGCGGATTCGAACGAGAAATGACTGAATGTTGCCAGGAATCGCGGCTGACGAACGAATAGTCCGTCCGCTTCTGCCGTTCCTGACCAGTACAACCATCGCAGCATTTTGAGAGCCGCATGATCTCCGACGAAATCGAACGACTCATTCAGCTTCGTAACTCCGGGGCACTCTCCGAAGAAGAGTTTCAGCAGGCCAAATCACAAGTTCTTGGTGGGCAACCCCAGCCTGTTTTTTCTCAACCTGTTGGCGATGCCGCGGCGCCGTCGGGGCTGATCTGCGGGCTTGATCCAAAGCTATGGTGCACTCTGATGCACGCGTCGCAACTGCTGACATGGACCGGTGTCGGTGTCGTGGCGCCGCTGATAATGTGGATTATCGGGAAGGATGAATCAAAAGAAGCCAATCGCCATGGGCTTGTCATCCTGAACTGGATGCTGAGCAGCCTCGTCTACGTCGTCGTTTCGTTCGTGCTCAGCTTTCTGGGGATTGGAATTCTGATGTTCATCGTGCTCGGGGCCCTGCACGTCATCTTCCCGATCATTGGGACACTTCAGGCCAGCAGCGGCAAACTCTGGAGATACCCGCTCAGTATTAACTTCTTTGACCCTGATTCGACGGTCTGATCAGGTCTCGCCACAGCCACACTGGATTACTCCAGTTGCCGGGTACAACCCTCCGCAGAGTTACCGGGAGGCAGATTCTCCGAGTCTGGAAGTTTTCCGGAGCAGCCGCTCACCCTGGTGGCGACTCGGGAACAAATACGAATTTGCTGGCTTTTCCGACCCCTCGAATTCTCAGAACACGGTTTTAGTGGACGGATTTATCGTCGTTACCCGCGACTTCGCCTAAATTCCATGGTCCGCGCAGTATTGCGTGGAGGCTGATGGTAGAATTTTTCGCTCGGAAAACCGAAGAATTCGTGGGGACGAATTCTGTTGTTCAATACAGGCTGAGCGAATCTGCATGTCTAATTCATCTGCTCGTGATGTTGTCATCACAGGTATTGGTCTTGTTTCACCGCTGGGTATCGGTCGAGACGCGTTCTGGTCGAATCTGTCTGAGGGTCGCAACGGCCTGAAGAAGATCGAACTCGCGTCGTTCGTCGGCACACCGGGTTGTATCGGGGGCGAGATCTCCGACTTCAACGACGAAACAGCAAAAAAACAGCACCTGAAAACGGTTCGCAAAAATCTCAAGGTCATGTGCCGCGAGATTCAGTTGGGCGTTGCATCGGCGCTGCAAGCCATGGAGGATGCGGGGCTTCAGGCCGGCTCAGTCGCTCCTGACCGCATCGGAGTGGATTTCGGCGCGAATCTGATGTCGACGCCTCCGGATGCACTTCTGGACGCCGTCGTAAAAGCCAGCGATTGCTCGTCTGGTAAGCCCGTCTTTGTCTACGACAAATGGGGTGGTGGACGCTTTGATGGAATGGAGCCGCTCTGGCTGCTGCGTTATCTGCCGAACATGCCGGGCTGCCATATTGGGATCGCATTGGATGCCCGCGGCCCGAATAACTCAATTACTCACGACGAAGCTTCCGGCGGTCTGGTCATTGCCGAAGCCGCAAATTCGATCCGCCGCAATCGTGCGGATGTGATGATCACCGGCGTCACGGGGACTCGAATTCACACGGTCAAGGCCTGTCATTCGTATCACTGGGATGTGCTGGCCGACGGCCCCGCTGAAACTCGCGTTCGACCATTTGATAACAATCGCTCGGGCGAAGCTCTCTCAGAAGCGGCATGCACGCTGATTCTGGAAGCTCGCGAACATGCCGAAGCAAGAGGCGCAAAGATTCTGGGGACTTTGCTTGGCTGCGGTGCCAGCACGGTTGTTAGTCGCGACGGACACCCGGATGAAGCCACGGCGATCTATCAGGCGGCCTCTGCTGCGATGGCTCGCTCTGGAGTATCCGCCGAAGATCTGGGCCACGTGAATGCGTGTGCGTCCGGCCATCCTCGCCGCGACCGATATGAAGCGGAAGGTTTGCGTAGAGTTCTGGGCAGTCATGCCGACAGCGTCCCTGTCACAGCGATCAAGAGTTACACTGGCAGCGCGGGCAGCGGCTCGGCACTGTGCGAAGTGGCTGCTTCATTGCTGGCGCTGCAGCATGGTATCGTCCCGAAGACTCTGAATTTCTCCACACCGGATTCCGAATCACCTCTGAACGTGATCCATGGGGAACACCTTACGACTTCCAACGGTCTGTTTCTGAAGACAAGCGTGACCCGCATGGGCCAAGCCAGTGCGGTTGTGGTTAAAGTCTGACCTCTGATTCTCCGCACGATTTGAATTGGGGCCGCGTGTTCGCGGGATACGTTGTAAGAAATAGCTTCAATCGTGGCCGCGTACTGAATAACTCCCAAACGTTGATGGCTTCTCTGATGCAGACTGTGCAATCGCTTTGTGAGCAGTTCAAGGTGCCTGGTCTGCATTTTGAAGCGGGCCAGAGCGGGTTGACGAAGGCTGTTGTCGCCACACCTGTCGCGTCGGGAGAACTCTATCTGCAGGGAGCCCACGTCACTTCCTGGCAACCGGCGGGACATGCGCCGGTGCTGTGGATGAGCCGCTCGTCGTTGTTTCAGCCTGGCAAGCCAATCCGGGGTGGAGTGCCCATTTGCTTTCCCTGGTTCGGGCCGCATGCCTCTGATCCATCCGCGCCGGCTCACGGTTTCGCGCGAACGGCTCTGTGGGAAGTAACAGAGGCACGGACCACTGCGGACGGAGTGATTTCGCTCTCTTTGCAAACGCGTATCGACTCGTTCTCGGTGCGATTCACCGTGGAGTTTGGTCCTGTTCTGCAGATGACTCTGACGACAGAGCCTGGGCCGAGCTCCAGCACCGGTCTAAGGTTTGAGGATGCTCTGCACACTTATCTCAGCGTGTCGGACGTTCGTAACGTTTCAATTACAGGTCTTGAGCAGGTTCGTTACATCGACAAAGTCGATGGTGCTGCGGAGAAGCCCGCCACGGGGGCTGCGATTGAATTCACGGGAGAAACCGATCGAGTCTATTTCACGACCGATTCTGAGTGTCACCTGCATGACCCGGGTCGCAATCGTACGATCGCTATTTCAAAGTCTGGTTCGCAGTCGACTGTCGTTTGGAATCCCTGGATCGCCAAGAGTGCTCGCATGCCGGACTTCGGCGATCATGAATGGCCAGAAATGGTCTGCATCGAAACAGCTAATGTTGGCGTTCACGCGGTCGAACTTGCGCCGCAGTCAATTCATGCAACGACTGTCGTGATTCAGGTGAAATGAGTTCTCGGCTCTGTTCGGCTTTGGGTTAGGTAACTCGCATCGTAACCGTACCCCCACAACCATTGTTGCCAGGAACTGCATTCTGTTTCGATTTGATATTTCATCAACCGAACCGGAGTGGCATTCATGGGGCGTCAGAATCATTGGGCGAAACGGCGGGAGTGGGAAGATCGTCTGCCGAGGCAAGAGTCGTATGGACTGACGGTGGCGGAGTTTTGTGAATGGGAAGGCGTGCTTCTGGCACACGGCTACAGCATGCTGATTGGTACGCCACTTGACATCGGTATCGAGGTCCTGTTTGCGGTGCGGCGCTGCGTCCTCTATTGCTCTGCCTGCGGTTCAGCAAATGGCCATTCCGGAAGCGCGCCCAACGTTACGATTGGAGTTCCCGTCTACATGATGATTGCCAGGATTATCACCACCTCATATCCGGTACTGGTAAGCTGAACACAGCATTTATCTGATCGTTGATCAGGCTCTGTTCATCAGGAAACTCAATTCAGCCTGATGATCCGGAAGAGTTGTCTGCATTCTGGCGGCAACGTTAAGTCGCAGGTGCTGAAACTGGCTGGTGCTGAAACTGTGATGTTGTCGTCGCTGGCAACATCACAGCTCTGAGTGCATCAGCCGACGGCTGCGAAACATCACCTGCTGCGGGAAGCTCCGTTCCCGGACTTATTGCTCAAGTTGCCACGCAAAATTCTCGCCCGGTCTTTTACGCCTTATCGACCTGCGGGCAGCTAACTTGCACCGTTTTCACATGATGTCACAACAAAACGGAGAGTCGGCTTTCGTCTATTCAGCGTTGATGGTGCCGGTGAAAAGGCGGCCATCGGTGTGCCATGCATCGCCGCCCCCGTTTCGACCTTCGCACACTTTGTGAAAGTTGTTCACAATCTTAACGTCTGAAAGTTCTCCCGTTTTCGACAGTGCGTCAAACAGGCTGTCTCTTTCCGAATCGACGTCAGCTGCGATGTGATGCGTGATCTGGCCCGTCGTGTGGCTAAGTCCAACTTTCCTGTCGAACGTGATCGAACCCATCCAGGCCGGCCGCTGTTTGTCATCGAGCTTTTCTGATCTCCAGAACCGGACATGGTGCCGCTGACGAGGATCCTTGCCAACCGGCTTTTCGAATGCCAGGTCTTCTCTTCGTCCCCAGAGAAATAAGTTGCTGACCGGAGCCGTTTCGTACGGTCGACTGAGCACCGTGGCTGCCGCAATTTCCAGATCGCTCTTTAATCCCAGTGGATCGGCCACAAACCAGCCGGCAGCGAGCATAATCCTTTTCAGATCGTTTTCTAACCCAATCAATGAGACATTGATCGGATCTCCTGGATGATCATCACTGGTCGTGGTGATTCCCGGAGTATCGTCCAGGGCCGGATGCCGATGCGCATCGCCGACCCACATGAGAGGCAGGACCAGATAGGCAGTCACGAGGTAAGAAACCGCGATAGCAAGAGCCGTCAATATCGAATGTCTCCAGCGACGAATTCGAGGTACTGACAACTGCGTTTCCGAATGAGAGCTATCGCCGTCTGAGTTTTTGTTCACAATTATTCTCCGCACGGTGTGAATTGAGGCCGGGTGTTCGCGGGATGCATTATAGAGGATCGCCTCAATCGTGGCCGCGCACAGGATAGCTCCTGGGCATCAGAGGCGAGTGGAGTCAGCGACAGCCACGTGCTTGAATTCGAGTCGTGGTTTTATCGAAGCAAACCGCCGTAAGACCAGAAAAAGAGCAGTTCGATCCAATTCGTTCGTTCAGGACAAACGAGACACGCCGCCAGTCTCTTTGATTGGCTTTATTATTGTTTTTTCCCGGAGAAAAGCTGCCGTTGTCCGCTAATTACCTGACGGTTTTCCCCAATCAATCTGCCGCCCCATCATTCACACTCCCGATCGGTTGATGAAATCTCAACGGGAAACTCATGCCCATCTTTACCACGATGACGACTATCGAACGTCACTCGTTCCCCGAGATCCATCAGAGCGGTGAGGTCCTGAAGCTGTGCCGGTGTTACGCCTATATCAAACAGCATCGGCGTGGCTCCGATCAGTTCTTCACCGGAGCAACCAAATTGCTGACAGGCACGGTCGTTGACATCCAGAATCTCGCCACCCTGTCGTAACAAGAGGAATGCGTCAGCCGTGTTGTCGATAAACGTCTGCAGTCGGGCTTCATTCTCAAGGATACGCCGCTGGTTCGACAATGCTCAATCGCCAGACATGACAGGTGCTCAATGCGGCCAATCGCGTCATCCAGCGGATCATTCAGAACACCGAGTTCCATAGCATACTGCGCAAAGGTTCCTGGGATCGCCGTGTCGGCTCCGTTGTAGCTGCGCATCGGCATGGCCCCTGCAGGCCTTTAAGCCGAACTGAGCTGCCGGTTCCTGGTCTCCGAGACCTGTCTGTTCGAAGAATGCCGGCCACTTTAAAGCCCGGCATTCGGCAACAGAATCGTCGACCATCTCAAAGCATTCCCTAAGTGTGCGTCCTGAGTCTTCTCTATGATAACAGCCCAAAACAGAGCGAGATGTCGATCGTGATTTTCACGATGTTTGTCGACTGTTTCATACGGTCCAGTCAACTCCTGAAAAAGAAGACTCGACAAGCTCGGGGATCATGCATCGTTTTTCCGCGGTATTAAATCGGAGGTCGAAGGCATACACAAAAAAAGCGGCCGTGCTGGTCACCCAGCACGGCCGCTTAGAATTCAGATCTTCGCAGAGAAATCTCGCGAGTCTACCACAACGGCAAATTAGCCCTTGTAGAACGGATGAGCGGCTGTATCGCGCTGGGCGATAACGTCGTCAACCGTTGGCTCGTTCTTCATTGCTCGTTCGATAGAGAGCTTGGTCGCTTCGTAGTTGTACTGATAGATCTTCTTGTCGTCAGCAGCTTCCCAGTGAATGAAGACGCCGCAAACGATGCAAAGCTTCTCGACCTGATCCTTTGGGATTGCTCCGGACTTAACACAGTCCGTGACAGCGTCAGCGACAGCCTTCTGAGCTGGGCCGAACATCTGAACCGCCTGGCGAGCACCCTTGATCGTGACCTTGGTGATCATCACGGTGGAAGGCTTAACAGCCAGGTTCGGAGTAGCAACGGCCAGCAGGTTGCTGTGGCCCATCTTCTGGTCAGCCAGAGCGTTTGCAAAAGCAACGCCTACCGGACCACTCTTGTCACCAATCAGCAGGTCGATGTGAGAGACTTCATTACCTTCACCGACGAGTGCTTCACCTACAAACATTGACATTCCAGACTTCCTTTACAAAAATCAGTCAAACCAGAAAACAGCGACCGCAGACAGATTTGAAGTGTTTTCATTCTCCCGGTCATCGGGGCACGTCGGCCACAAAGTATCGATGATTGAAAACACTTCCGAGCCACACTTTGCAGTTGTCTGCGGAAGCAGAACCATGCCTGCTTCTACAATGAGGTGCCTGTGTTGTGGACAAGGTCGCATGAAAAAGTGAACAATACACATCTCGAGGCCCTGCCAGTCGACAATCAGGCCCCGTCTGTGACTGTTCATTCTTTGATCAGGATTGCGACTTTTGGCCTCATCTTCAACTGACCTGAAGCCGGAGTCCTCAACTTCGCCCGAACAAGAGCATTCTGGCGGATTTCGGACGGTCCGATCGGTCATTCTGTGTGGAGCCAGCGTCCGCAGTCTGGCTCAATCCGCGATTGCCGCCGGATTGCATCCCCTCTGTGTTGATTTCTTTGAGGATGCCGACCTAAACCGAATCCTTCGTTCCGGACGAGGCCGTTTTGTCGGCCGCATGCGAACTTTTGAGGAACTTCCGGACATCATTCGTAGAATTCGCAGTAATATCCCCCTGCTCTGGGCCGGTGGGCTCGAGAACCACACCCGTGTTCTTCGTGCAATCATGGCTCGCCGACCCGTGATTGGACCAGACCTGGAAATCGTCGACCGGATCCGTCAACCACACAATATCGCGCGGTGGTTTTCAGAGGCGGGACTCAATGTGCCACGACTGGCATCGGTCGATAATGCAAATGCCGACTGCCACTGGCTGAGAAAACCGAAATCCGGTTCGGGAGGACTCGGAATCCGGTCCGTGCATCCACAGAGTGCTTTGCCGGACGGTATTCAAAAGAAGACGACCTCGCAGGAATTCCTGCAGGAATATATCGACGGTGTTCCTATGTCGGCGGTCTGTTACTCCGACCACCGCGGCCTGAGTTTGCTCGGCACTTCGGTTCAGCTTGTCGGCTGGCCCAGTTTGGGAGCCTCCGACTTTCTGTTCTGCGGAAATGTGGGTCCCGTCAACCCCGGCGAGGGTGTCACCCAGCAACTCCTTGTGGCTGCGGAGTCCCTCGTCAATCACACGGGCCTGAAGGGTGTTTTTGGTGTCGACTTCGTCCTGCGTCAGGGACAAGCATGGCTTCTTGAGGTCAACCCTCGTCTGACGGCCTCTCACATGCTTTACGAAAACCCCGACCATCTTATCCGCACGGAACGAAGTCTGCTTGCCAGACATCTGGATGCATATGGCTGGCAACCCGCAGGTGGCACAGCCCGCAGGCGAAAATCGGTCCGTTCTGCCGCCACAAACAACGTCCGCGTGCAGGCTCGATTCATTCTCTGGGCGAATCAGGACGTCCAGTTTACGGACTCCGTTTGTGATTCAGTGCACGAGGCGTGGACGATTGCGGATATCCCGCAAGCAAGGTCCATCATTCCTGCTGGCTCACCACTCTGCTCTGTTCACGTCGCAGCTGGTTCACTCGACGAGTTGCTGGATCACATCCGTGGCGTTCACGCGCCGTCACTCGACGGACAAGGTTTCTGCTGGCCAGACATCAGCCAGCAACTGCGCCTTCTGCTGGAGCGTTTTCAACGCAACTGCCAGCGTTCGCCGAACACTTCCGACCACACGGTCTCTTCCTGAAAGCTGCCATCTTTCTGAAGCGTAATTTTCTGCACCGCGATATCACCCAGTCGTGGAAACAACCACGCATTAGATGATCGAAAGTCCTTGTCGTGAAAAGTATGCCCCGAATTTAACACGACATACTTCGATCGATTCAGTGGGTTCGGAAAAATCAGGCTCAGCCCATGATCTTTGGCTGACCATTCCTGATCACCGACTTTGATCGTCTCTTCTGTCCACTCGATCGGAAGTTGCTCCAGAACACGCTTTAAGATCGCGTTTGATCCCGGATCTCCAAACAAGATGAGATGGTTCTTCGTGATCATGTCCTCCGTCACAGCCGTATCATCGACGGCATAAACATCTCCGCGCATCCACTGGGAAAACTCTCGTTCAAACCGGGCCCGTGTCCATTTTGACCACTGTTCGGCCGTCTCATTCCAGGGCGTCGAAGTGCCTCGGACGCATACAAAGGAGCTCATAAACGCATCGTCTATCGGTCCCTGCAGATTGGGTCGTTTGCGGAGTTCCCGATTGTCCGAGAACGATCGCGAATCGTCGTAACTCAGCACTTCCCAGCCATTGCTGCCTTTGACGTAATACACATCCGGCAATAGTCCATCAGCCGCCTGGCGACATTCCAGCGTCGTGCCATCAATGATCGCATCTGTCCCCACATCCCGAACGATTCGCAGCGCTCTGACATTGCTGGTTGTGACGTCGACATCACCCGATTCATTAATCTTCGCTTCAACCACACTGGGTTCATAAACACGCTCGACTTCTTCAATCGCCAGCCAGTCGCATTGATTGTACTTCAGGGTATGAGTCGAAAACCGAATCTCTTTCCGCTGGCCAAAACGAGGACGCCCTTTGGCTGACTGTTCGAGATGGTATGCCATAAATTGTTCCTGGCTTTCCGGGTCAAACGCGTGCCCCATCTTTGGGCCAACGATTACTTTGAGGGGAACATCCAGCACTTCCGCAGCCTCCGCCATCGAAGTACTTGCCAGCAACTGCGGATCATTCTCACCGCCATATGTGCAGACTGGTACATTGAATGCGTTCATCGCGTAATTGACGCTGTCATAAATCGCCAGCGTCGCATGCTGAGGATCCGGAAGCCGCTGTTCTGGATTCTCCGGATCTTTCTTCTGGTAACGATAAAAGTCGACAAATCCAGCCCCGGGACCAACGGACGACCACATCGACGGATGATGCATTCCCAGATGCCACGCGCCGGCACCTCCCATGGAAAAACCATGCAGGGTGATACGATCCTCGTCAATTCGAAAACGTCGTTTCACATCATCCATCGCCTCGAACACGTCCGTCTCACCGGCAAATCGATAGGCGTTATTGCCTCGACCATAGACGTCCAGTTGAATCCAGTTCTGCTCGGGTTGGCCAGCTTCCACCTTCAGCGGCTTGCCATCCATCCGATGAATGAAGTTGACCTCATTCATCTGATCCGCGCGGCCGTGCAAGACGACATGTAACGCCCAGCGACGACCTTCGTTGGGATTCACACCGGCCGGAAGTGTCAACGCATAAGGCTGAACAGACCCATCAACCTTACTGACATAACCCCGGATCATGATGCCGGTCTTGAGCACCCAATCCGGCTGACCATTTGCCAACTGTTCCGCACGAGCCTGTCCCTTGGCCAGAACGCCTTTGAGCTGATCGAGATAGTCGGCCTTCGGAAATTCCTGATACCGCTGCATCCACGTCGCGGCTTTTTCAAATACGGCGACATCAGCCAGCAATGCGGCGCCGTCGCGAGTCCCCAGTTCCGGTTTAGCCCTCAGGTCGGCAAGCTTCTGTTGAAGCTCATCTCGCGTTGCGGCCAGCGACTGCAAAACCTCTGCCGACGGCGGCTCAGGCGGTGCCTGTTGTTCCTTCTGGCCTTTGTTCTGATTCTGTGCCACTGCCGATTCGGAGCTGCACAGCATTGCAGAAAGTAGAATGGCCAGACCAAACCCGGAGGCTTCGCGCAGCAGAAACATAGACGATCCACATTCAGAAAGAGCGTAGAAGTGGGATTTTACCGAGCCATCAACTTCACCGCGGTTTTAAACCGCGCGTTCGGCCGACTCAAATCCACAAGTCTTATGCGCACCATCACAGAACGGTCGCTTCGCGGATGCTCCGCAGCGGCACAGAGCAAATGTTTCTTTGCCATTGAGATTGAAGGTATTACCAGCGGCATCCGTGATGGAAACCGCTCCGGTCACCAGAAATGGGCCATTATCCTTCACAAGCACTTTGACTTCTGACATCTTACAATTCCTGTTGAAAGGCTACGGCAACACAACGCCGTAGAACCTGGTGATTTCAAACAGGCTGCAAGCTAACCAGTCCCACGTCAGGCCGCAATTGTCAGAGCTCACGACTGCTGACAGACATGCCCGGCACTACAGACCCGCGTTTTCCTGGTTCGCAAAAAACAGGTAATTGCGAAGGCTGCTGGCGAGCGAGCCACGCGCGACATAATTCGGCCAGGAATGATCGTGCCCGATGATTAAAGAAACATCCCAGTCACGAACTCGCGAACCATATACTCCCAACTCTCGCCGATCCTTGGATGTGAATCCTGAGGCACCAAGAGCGCGGCTGGATCCGATTCTGCGCAGAGGATAAATCTGCAGCGCGGGATCCCTGGCGTTGCGGAGGTTGATCAGACACTCGAGACAACATAACGCTCGACCATAACGCTCTTTAGGATTCAGCCAGTCATGATCGATCGCGGAGGCGGTATAGACAACCCGGATTCGACGTCCCGCACATCCGGGAGTGAAGTGCCGATGGCCCTCAACAACTCCTCCACCAAGCAAGTGCAGGCCCGACGAGATTACTCGTGTTCCATGACTGTGGCCGACAAGACAAACAGGACATTCCGGGGGAAGACTTTGGATCAGGCTGGCCAGATAGAACCCATTGCGGCTGGCACGAGAACCCAGGATTGCGACATCAATGCTGGCAAAAGGTGACAAAGCACGATCGCTGGGCCACGAAAAGTAGATCATTTGAAACGGTCGTCCGCTGGCGCCCGTTTTCAGCCAGTTCCAGGTATTGTGTGATTCCGGCAGCACAGATGGCGAATCCATAAAGCTGCCATGCACAACGATACAAATCGGAACGCCGGGAAGCAGTGAGCTCGTGAGCTGTTCCATGCTGGAAAGATGGCCATCAGTGCATTCGTCGACTCGCTGAACCTGAGGACAGAAACGGAGTTGGTCATTTTCAAACTCCTGGGGCGAATTCCACGAACTTACGATCCAGTAACCGGGGGTCTGAGGAGCGTAGTTTTCTCCACCAACATCTGCGGGCGCAGTAATGACGGGTTCTGCATGGGACGGTTCCGCGACCGGCACTGGCGGAACAGGAGGAGCTTCTGATTCGGGAGTGGCGATCCTGGCCGCGGAGAGGAATGCCTCAAAAACCGCTGCCGGCTGTGGAGATTCCTCGGATCCTGTCACGTCTTCTAACGGAATGGCTAACGGCGGTGGAACTTCCGAAAGGCCTGACTGCTGGTCTTCTCCGGACACCGCGTCGGCAGGAAGCATCACAACCGTGATCAGCACTAAGGCACGGAGAGCAGCGGCACGCAGAACTGCGAGTAAACAGGTCGCGGGGACACGACAGGTGAGGAAAGATTTTGAGCCCATCTGATCTGCCCGAAGAACAGGTGTGTTCAGCTCTTCCGTGAAAACCAGTCGACTCGATACCGCCCCGATAACCGTTCCATGTTGTCGGAGTAATTCTGCACGCGGTCACGATTGAGGCACTATTCCCTATGATGTATCCCGCGAACACCCGGCCTCAATTCCTACCATGCAAAGAATAGATGACACCCCATGTGCGCAGGGCAACGAAGGAGTTCCCGGATCTGCTTCGGAATGAAGGCGGTTCGGCTGTGACGGTTTCCCGAGACTTCGCTGATCCACATCGCGATGAGCGGCGGCGGATCGATATACCCGGACTAATCGTGTCTGACGAACTGGTTGCCGGGCAGTCGTCGGATCAGGCGACGCATTTCAAGGACGGTGAGCGTCGCCAGAACTCGCGAAGTCTCTATGGCTGCTTCGCGCAGAAGTTCATCGATGTAAATCGGTTGCGTGCTGATCAGATTGAGAACCTGTGATTCCAACGGATTAAGGACCAGTTCTCGTGGGGAATGAATGGTCACCGCACTATTCGGTGATGTTGGCATGGGCAAAGGTCCTAATGCGCTGAGGACATCGTCGACGCCTCGTACAAGGGTCACGCCGTCACGGATCAGGTCATGGCAGCCTTCACTGGCGATACTGTCGACCTGTCCGGGCAGCGCGAAGACTTCTCTGCCCTGCTCCATGGCATGCCGAGCCGTATACAGGGCTCCGGAATTTCGCGTGGCTTCGATCACAATGACGCCCAGACACAACCCGCTGATAATTCGGTTTCGCTGTGGAAACAACCCGGGGAGTGGCCGTTGGTCAATCGGCATCTCACTCAGCAGCGCGCCTTGTTGGGCGATTTCTTCAGCGAGTTCCTTGTGTTCCGGGGGATAGATGTCACGAACTCCGCTGGCCAGCACCGCCAGAGTCCGACCTCCGGCTTGCAAGGCGGCTCGATGCGCGGCTGCGTCGATTCCTCGGGCCAGACCGCTGACGATCGTGAAGCCGGCTCGAGACAACCCGGCGGAGAGTCGCTCTGCGTGGCGACGCCCATAGGCCGTGCAACGACGCGAACCAACGATGGCGATTGCCAGCTCGTCCTGAGGCAGCAAAACGCCCTTTCGATAAAGAATCGAGGGCGCGTCGCAGATCTCGGGCAATCGTCTGGGATACTCCGCGTGTGTTTGCGGAAGGACATCGATCGACAGTTGTCGGCACTGTTCCAGGATCTGTCGGGCCTGATCCATCAACGTCGGATCGATCAGTGAATTTGCGGTCTTCGCACCTATGCCGCGAACGCGAAGCAGAGCTTCCAACGGCTGAGCCAAAACTTGCCGGGCCGATCCGAATTCGGCCAGCAATGCCGACTGAAGCTTGGGTCCTATACCATCCGCCAACGTCAAAGCCACGGCGAACAGGAGGTCATCGGCGAATTCTGGAGACGGATCAGGTCGCGACATTTCTCGTCCGGCTTTCCTTCGTAGGGGCGTCAGGGTGCTTTGCGTTGACGTACGATGGCCCCGTCCTGAATCAGGCCGACAAGTTTTGGAACAGGTTGTGTATGCAGCCGAACAGCGTTCCAGTGCTGGTCTGCAGCGACTTCGAAAATGGCCAGAGTTGCGGGCGGAACAAACAAGCTTTCTTCGGCCCAGTGACAAATCAGGCCACCAATTCCCGGATTATGCCCGACGACGAGAACGCTGGTTTCGTCGTCTTCGCACTCCTGCCCGATCGCTAAGGCAAACGTATCGGCGGTGGCGTTATAAAGATTTTCCCAAAGAATCAGCGGGGCCGACGAACCGACGCTGGCCGCCATAATCTCAGCCGTTTCTTTTGTTCTGGCAGAAGAAGAAGCGATGATTCTGTCAAACGTTACCCCCAAAGCCTGCAGATGAGCCGCAGCTTTGTGAGTCATCACGCGACCATCCCCAGTCAGACAGCGATCAAAATCCCGCATTCCTATGCGGGTATCTTCAGCGCGGGCGTGTCGCATCAGGATGACTGTTCTTGACATTGTATTAATGGCCAATCGTCGTTTGGTGGAATTTGTCTGTTCGATTGATCCAGACCCGAAGCAAGCGAACGAAACTTAACGTCGCTTGTTTGAGGTCCAGATTCTCATTGCAACGTCTGACAGCGGCAGTTGCTCTGCCTTACTAACCTTCGGCGAATCGAAATTGAATTCCCTCTGGAGGAAATTGTAAACTCCTTCAGGGTTGTCCTGTAGTCTCACCCTGGATTTCCTTCTGAATCGCCCGGGAAGTGTTGGACTTGAATCCGGGAAGACTGACAAACGCCTGGGGAAGCGGAAGTGTAAAATGGCTGATTCGTCAGAACACGTGCTGAACCGACTGATGCACGAGTGGAATTCCGCTTTGGCGTGGGAAATGCCTATTTCGCATCGCGAAACATTGTGGCTGGACGCTACCGCACTTAACAATCTATCGGAGGTGAAACGGACAGGAACACCTTTTTTTTATCGCGGTTTGCCCGGTAACGACAGAGAACATTCCCGCCGCTGGCTGGGAGACCGGCTATTTTGCTTTTTGAGCGGACCGCCGCAAAAGCGTCGAATCGCCCCGGTTTCTTCCAGACTCAAACAACGACTGGACATGGAACGCTGGTGGTTCGATCTCCTGCGAACGCTGATCCTTGGTTGTGACACTGCGGAGGACTCGATCGTCGTCGCGGAATCAACGGCACCCTTTCTCGCCGTATCACGTGCTGCTCGTTTATTCGGGCGGACGTTGCTGCGTTTTGAACTGCCGGCCACTCCTTTCTGTCGTTGTGACGACGATCTTCGTTCATGGTTTTCGTACTGTCTGGACTTGATCCGAACAGCCGACGGACAACCGCCGAACGAAAATGTCGAACGTGTCATTGTGTCCCCGGAACTCTGCGCCGACCTGACGGGGTTCGATGATCGTGAAGCTAAATTCTCCTCGGTGCCGCTGGGTGACCGCCTCCTGTTTGCTGCTGCGGATCGAATTCTGGTCTTGTCGTGTCGCGCGAAAGGAACCATAGCGGAGTTGCTGCGCCTTCATCTGCTCGATCGCGAACGTGCTCAGACCCCTGTGCTGCTGGCGTGTGACGAACTGGGATTGCTCCCTGAACCTGCCACCGAACTTCCCGGCGACTGGGTTCCCTGGATTCTGCTACCGGCAATGCTTCCGAAGGAGTCGAATGAAACTGCGGAGGGTTTTTCTGAGCCCCGAACATCGGTTTCGAACAGTCAGAGTCCGGTAAGAACGACAACCGACAAAGATCCGGCACTCATTCACAATCCTTTACAGAACCCCGCTGATTGGCTGCTGCATTGGACTCGCGCGGCCGCTGGCCCCTGGCCGGGCGAGACGTCCGAGGACTTTCTTGATGCGTTGATTCTGCAAACAGAGACGGCCGATCATTCGGCCGTCACGACACTGCTGAGGATTCTATCGGAGGGTCTCTTGCGAGCATCCACGGAGGGAATTCGGGGCTCATTTCCTGTCGTGGCGTTTACCGGCGTTCCTCTTCACGAGTTTCGAAGACGTCGTGTCTTCCGTAAGCACAGGCATCGTTTTGATTTCGAACCGTGGGGCATCGCGATCCGAAAAAACAGTCTGATTAATTTTGGCGTCAGACCTGTGATTTACGGGGACGATGAAGTCTGGAGTTCATTGAACCGCGAGGAGCAGCCATCCTTTCAGAAGGCCACTTCAGGTGGGGCCACAAACAATTCCGAAGAACTCGAATGGCGAGCGATGGGCGATGTTCACCTTCCACAGTTTTCAGTATCCGAAGTCTGTGTGTTTGTGGATTCGACCGACGCGGCTCGAATTGTGTCTTTCCACAGTCCATGGAAGGTGATCGTGGTCCCGGAATGATCTCGATCGGGCGTCTGCGACTGGGCGGTGAATACTATCGCCTCGCAGAAATTGACAGGTGTTTTAGGGTTTCTCCCGTTTTCTGCTGGCGGCTGACCCTTCCGAGTGATTGGTTGCATTTTGGCTACATCATAATTGCGTCGAAACCGGAATGGGTTATTGAGTCGAGATGAAAGTGTGTCAGGATTGCGTGGATCTGCGTTCACCTTCCCCAACGCCTAACGGTTCGCCACGCTTGGAAAAAATGACCACCGACTCAAGACCGCCGCAAGACTGCGAAATCACCTACACCGCGATGAGAGCAGCCTTCGTCAGTACGCTCGACAGTTTGCTGAGGTATGCTCTGGACCCTGACACGGCCTCGGAAAGTTCGTCTGGTTTTATGTCGTGCTTCCCTATGCTGAATGGCATGGCCCCTCAAATCCAGATGGAATGTCTGCTGAGAACCTGGCAGAGGCTGGCGGCTTCCACCGATGCCCCGGCATTGTTAGACGAACTCGTCGTTTACGCGGCCCTTGAATCTTTGGCCGACGTGACCTCTGAAAAGCAGAGCGTCTCACTCAGAGTCGTCCTGAACGGCCCAAGGGTTATCCCCGCTGCGCCTGATCACTGGCTGCTTTCAAAAACTCGCTGTACGCAGATCGCCGGGCCTACTCCACGACAGACGGTGTTTTTGCGAGAGCTGCAGCAGATTGAAGATCCCCGCCCCTGGCTGGAGTCTGAAATGGGTTCCAACTGGTGTGAGAATCGAGAAGAATTGCTGGACCTGGTGGGTTGCTGGGTCGCTCAAAAGGACCTGATTTTGGGCTCAGAAGGCCTCCTGACCGGGGATGAACAGGATATCCTTCGGGCGTTTTTTGAGGAACATCCCGGCCTGGCAAGGTAAGAACGCTGCTCTGACGACTATCATGTGATCCGCTGGCCATGGCCTTTTGATTGGAGTTCAGGCTCTGACAAGGGGTCTCTGGTTCAGCAATCGGATCGAAAAAAAGGGATGAACAAGAGGAATCGCACTCATGGCGAAGAAACAAGCCGTCAAAAAGGCTGCTCGTCCGGCCAAAAATGTTGCCAGGACTTCGTCGGCGTCCAACGTGGTTAAAAAAGTCATCAAGAAAAAGCCGACTGCGAAACCTGTCACAAAGTCGTCAGTCGCTCGTAAACCTGCCGCCCCAAAGCCTGTGGTAGTAAAAGCCGCTCCTCCAAAGGTGGTGGCCCCAAAACCAGTGATCGTTGAAGTTGAAAGCCCCGCGCGGAAAAAAGGTGTTCGCAAGGCCACCATTACGACAGGGATACGCGATGCAAAGCCTGTTCGCAAGCTTGGCCGGTCACGTATACCGATCGACGCTCCGCTGGATGTCGTTTTTCAGAACGATATGCAGGCCAAAGAAGCCTTCATGTTTTTGGGCATCAATTCTATTCGCGATCTCGAACAGTTTAATCCTGATGAACTCGTTCTGCGTCTGACAGGTCCCGCAAAGCTGACGGTCGGCCGTATCCGCAAGATTCTGGCGATGAATAATCGCTGCTTGACAGGCGACGAAGAGTTCGCACTGGAGTTTCAGGAACTTCTCAGCCGACCTCGCGAATAGGCCGAGCAGGTTTGGAAATAGTTCGGATAGTTTGGAAGCTCGGCTTTTTCAAAAAGCCGGGCTTCTTGCTTTCGACTGCTCGGCTACGCACGCACGCAGGATTTGCTAAACTCGCGTCCGCTTGTGCCGTTTGAAAAGACATTCTGTCTCCAATTTGAGTTCTTGCCGCCAATGACCGCTTCGTTTCCTCCTGTTGAAGATCAGCTCCGTATTATTACGCGCGGCATCGAAAAAATCGTGCCACAGGAAGAGCTGCGCAAGAAGCTCCAGCACAGCAAAGACACGGGAGTGCCCCTGCGAATTAAGTACGGCATCGACCCGACGGGTATCGATGTCCATCTGGGGCACACGGTACCGCTGCGAAAGATGAGGCAGTTTCAGGATCTCGGACATCAGGCCGTGATCATCATCGGAAACTACACCGCGCTGGTTGGTGACCCCAGCGGCCGAGATGAAGCTCGCAGCAAACGACTAACCGAAGTCGAAGTCGAAATCAACGCGAAGACCTACCTTGAACAGGTCGGTAAAGTCGTTGATATTTCTCGAGCCGAGGTCCATCGCAATGGTGACTGGTTCGGGAAAATGTCTTTCGCGCATGTGCTTTCGCTCTGCGGTCGAGTCACAGTGGCTCAGTTGCTGACTCGAGACGACTTTGCCAAGCGATATCGCGAAGAGAAGCCCATTTTTCTCCACGAGTGCCTCTACCCGGTCATGCAGGCCTGGGACAGTGTCGAGATCAAATCGGACGTCGAACTGGGCGGCACCGAGCAGCTTTACAGCTTTATGCTTGCCCGTGACCTGCAGGCTCAGGAGAACCTGAATCAGCAGATCGCCGTTATGTCACCGATTCTGGTGGGTCTGGATGGCGTCCGTCGCATGGGTAAAAGCCTCGGCAACTATATCGGGATCAGCGAATCGTCTTACGACATGATGAAGAAGTTCATGCAGCTTCCTGACGGTGTCATGAAGATGTATTTCGAGCTTCTGACAGAGGTTCCACTGGATGAAGTGGACCGATTACTGGCCGGCCATTTGAAAGAAGCCAAAGTCACGCTCGCCAAGCTGGTGATTGGACAGTATCACTCGGCCGCCGATGCTGATGCCGCTGCCGCTCGATGGCAGGCGGAAATTGGCGGCGAAGCATTGCCGACGGATATTCCGGACGTTGTGCTGGCCGCGTCGAATCTGACCGACGGCGCCATCACCGCTGTCAAACTTCTGACGGCCCTCAATCTGTGCCCCAGCAACGGGGAAGCTCGTCGCCTGATTCAGGGTGGCGGAGCGAAGCTGGGTGAAAAGAAAACGACGATCGAATCTCACGATCAGCAGATTGCTGTCACCGATGGGCTTTTGGTTTGGGCCGGGAAGAAGAAATACTGCCGCGTGAAACTCGGATGACCGCCCCCGTCGTTTTAAAGTTGGGCGGCAGTCTACTGACGATTCCCGACCTGATGAATCGTCTGGATGCTGTCCTTCAACTCCTGCGTCCCCAGCCTGTCCTCATCGTTCCTGGAGGTGGGGCGGCAGCGGATGTCATTCGAGATCTCGATCGAAAACTGCAACTGTCCCCGGAGAAAGCTCATCGCGAAGCCATTGCCGCGATGTCGCACAACGCCGCTCTGCTCTGCCGACTGAACCGAACTTTGAAACTCGTGCAGAACCGTGACGAAGCCAACCGGATCTGGTGCGAGGGGCACTCGGCCGTTCTTGATGCCACTGCGTTCCTGTTCGAGCAAAACGACATGTCCAGCAAAGAGACTCTGCCAGCGTCCTGGGACATCACCAGTGATTCGATCGCTGCCTGGACCGCCCGAAACTGGACGGCTGACCGATTGATTCTGGCGAAATCCAGCGACGCTCCAGAGACAAACCTCTCTGCTCTGTGTCAGTTGGCGATGATCGACAAGGCTTTCGAGAGGACCGTGGGGAACTTTCGTACCGAGTGGCTGAATCTAAGATCGCCGTCAGCCAGCTTCGTGTCCATCGGGAGATAATCGTCCATGTTTCATGGTCACTCTCCTTTTCCTGACCAACAAATCAAACCAGGTGATGACGGTTTCCAGAAGAATGCTCTCGGCGAAATCGATAGACTGAGCAAGCCGCCACACAGGAATCTGTGTCTTGTCGATACTCTATTTTGGGGCGGTATGGGCTTTCTCGCCTGTCAAAACCCTGTCGGACAAGAATGTCCAACCTACCTATTTGGGTTTGACTATGCACAAGGGGCACCCGACCATCGGGCCAGGTAACCAAGACTCGTGACAATTTCCCGATACCACAAGCAGATGCTGTTCGCCGGAATCGGCAAAGAGGGACAGCAGAAACTCTCCGACAGTCGAATCTTGTTGGTGGGCTGCGGAGCACTGGGCTGCGTTCTGGCCGACGCTATGGTCCGAGCCGGCGTGGGGCATGTTCGGATTGTCGATCGTGACTTCGTGGAACTCAGCAACCTGCAACGTCAGGTTCTGTTCGATGAACAGGACGTGGCCGACCATCTGCCCAAAGTCATCGCCGCCGCTCGACGACTTCGTCGAGTCAACTCCGAAGTGACGATCGAACCAATCGTGGCCGATGTGGACTATGCCAACATCGCTGAACTTGCGGATGGCGTCTCCCTGATTCTGGATGGCACGGACAATTTTGAGGTCCGCTATCTGATCAACGACCTGTCGCTCGAAAAGAACATTCCCTGGATCTTCACGGGTTGCACTGGAGCAGTCGGTCAGGTCATGCCCGTGTTTCCTTACGAATCAGCCTGTCTGCGATGTTTGATGCCACTACCACCTCCGCCGGGAGCTACGGAAACGTGCGATACGGCGGGAGTTCTGGGACCGGCTGTCAATGTCGTCGCTTCGCTGCAGGCCGCGATCGCTCTGCGAATTCTGGTGGGACAGAGCCCGCAAATTGATCGCAAACTGCACATTATTGACGTCTGGAGTGGATCTTTTCGGTCGGTCGATGTGAGCAATCTCCGTGAATCTCAACAGTGCCCGGCCTGCCAGAACGGTGAACGCTTGTGGCTGACCGGCAGTCAACGTTCTGCGTCCACGGTGCTCTGCGGTCGAAACGCGGTGCAGATCACTCCGCCTGAAAAACTGGCCCTCTCCCTCAGCGATCTCGCTATTCGGCTGGCTTCCTCCGGGAGTGTAACGTCCAATCCGTTCCTTGTTCGTGTTACAATTATCCGCTCAGCACAGCAGCCAGAGGTCGAATCTTCCGCCGCTGACGCTGTCGCAACGAGTGACGCGACGCCGTTTGAACTGACGATTTTCCCGGACGGGCGAGCGATCATCCGGGGAACAAGCGACCCAGCGGTCGCTCGAACGCTCTATTCTCGCTACGTTGGTACTTGAGCGACCCTGTTCCTGGGGTCAAAGCTTCTTCACAGGCGGATTCCATGTTTTCTCAGACTGTCGAGTATGCATTACGAGCCGTCGTGCATCTGGCGATGAAATCTCCGCAACCACAAAAGACAGCCGAGATCGCTGAAGCGACGCAGGTGCCGTCGGCTTATCTGTCGAAAGTTCTGCAAGGCCTGAAGGAAAAAGGCATCGTACGTCTGCAGCGCGGGATCGGAGGCGGCGTCGCACTCGCTCATCTACCGGACCAGCTCACAATCCTGGACATCGTCAACGCTGTCGATCCGATCAAAAGGATTACGACTTGTCCCCTCGATCTGAAGTCTCACGGCACCCGACTTTGCGCGCTGCATTTCCGCATGGATCAGGCGCTGAAGTCGATGGAGACGGCCTTCCGCTCAACAACACTGGCTGAACTGCTGCAGGATTCGAATCCCAGCGTCCCGCTGTGCGATCAATTCGATGCCAAGCTATAAGCAGCCATCAGCGCTGTGGAAACGGTCTCGACAAGTTGGCGACGAGGGACGGGCTTCTTCAGTACTGTAAATGCCTGTGCATCCTGAGCATCGCGGCAAACATCTTCACTGGTGTCGGACGTTATCAGGATACAGGGTCGAACAATATCCAGCCGCTTCATGGCTCGCAGCGTTTCGATCCCGGTCAATAACCGCATGTGCATGTCGAGCAGCACGATGTCGATCCGACGACTTTGCACGACTTCCAGGGCTTCTTCCCCGGATTCCGCTTCGTGAAGGACGAGAAACGGACGGTCTTCCAGGACTTCTCTGAGGACCGAGCGAAATGACGGATTGTCGTCCGTAATCAGCAACTGATACTGTTTTTCGACCAGAGCAACCATCATTCAAGTAACCTGAAACTGGGAGTACGTCTGCGAGATTGCATCCTGCAGCTTGAGACGAACGTTTCCACCCGAGCCCGCACTATCCAAAGGATCGCCACTTTTTTCCAGTCAGAACTCCTGACTGACCACCTTTTTTCCTGAGTGATGAGACTCCGTACTCACGGCCGTCAATTCCCGGGCGTGGTGATTTCATGGCCCCCGACCCTGCGTCAGGGGTTTAATCGCTTTTGCTCCAGCAAAGAACGGCTGATTTTCACTGGTGCAAAAGCCCGCTGGCCTCTGAGGCAGGCTCAGGGGGGGGGGGATTAGATCAACACACCGTCCCGTCGGCGGGATTATTCTGCCGGCTCGGTGGCTGTCTCCGCCCGTTTCAGCTCCAGCAACAAAGCATGCGCTTCGCGGAATCTGGGAGCTTGTTCCAATGCGCGCAGGACGTGGCGGCGAGATTGGATTGAATCTATTTCCTGCTGTATCCGGGCAATTCGATAATGCAGCCGTGGGGCGTCGTCGGACTGCAGTTCCAGCAAAGTCGAAAGCTGAGCAACGGCGACTTCGTTCTGCTTCAGAGTTTCGGCGGCGGCCAGAGTCTTCTGAATCGCTGCGATCTGGAACGGATCAATCCCAAAGATCGTCTGTCCCTGCTCAATGACACGTTCCAATTGCTTTGCTTCGATACAGAGATCCTGCAATCGCATGGCGGCTTCCAGATCATCAGCTGTCCGGGCCAGATGTTCGGTCAGTATCGCGGCTTCCTGCTCGGTCTCTCGTCGTTTGCGATAGACATCCGCCAAAAGTCTTCGCGGACCATTGGTGCTCGCATCACCGGGCACTTGTTCAATCAGCTTTCTCAGTGCTGCTTCTGCTTCTTCCTGCCTGTTCTCCTGCAAGAGCAGCGAAGCCTGAGTCATCAACGCCGGAAAATTCGCGGGATGCGTTTCCAGAAACAATTTCACACTTTCCAGATCCGTCGGCTTGGCCTCTGCAAACGCTTCCTTTGAAAAATCGACGCCCGCAGCCCAGCCTTTAGCCTGCTCCTTCAGAAAGCTTCGAAACGATGTCTCCAGAGCTTCGAGTCCGCCCGTATGTCGATCGAGAGCATCGTTGATCTGGATTCCCGTGCTGAGATCGTTCAGCACAGCTTTCAAAGCCGGCAGGCCGTGTACCGAAACAATGTGCTCGACAACCATCGACGATTCGTAGTACGCAAAGTTCATGTCTTCGCCACTCTTCGCGGTCAGGAACGCACTGCTGAGCTGGCCGATGGGAGTAATCTTATCGCCCAGAATACGATCACGAAAATCGTGATTCATATGCTGGCCCCAGCGGACGTCTGCGCGACGTTCTTCGAAAACCGAGATGCCTTCGCTCAACCACCGGGGGATCTTGTTGCCGGTCTTCTGCAGAGTGATCACGTGACAGAATTCATGCCACAAAACAGATTCCCAGCTCGTGGGATGATCACGTCGTGAAGCCGGACTGTTGGCCGTTATCACCTTGCCGAAGCAAACTCCGAGGAACCCTGAAACATCCGGGATTCCGAACGTTCGCACCGCAAAGTCATCAGCTCGCGGATAAATCTCCACCATCACCGGTAACTCCGGCAAAAACTCATAACGCGGAGTCAGTTCTGTCCACGAATCCTCAAGCAAGGCGAGAACTCTATGGCCATAAACGGCAGCTTCCTGCTTCTCCATTCTCACCTGAAAATGCGGACTGCTGAGTGTCGTAAAGCGGCCCAGACTATCCTTCAATTGCAACATATTAAAGAGCGTCGTGTCGTACCCATCCTTGTCATGAGCCAACTCGGCCAGTTGCCACCCTTCCGCTTCCTGACCCAGTCGAAGCAGATCCTGAGCCAGTTGGACTCGGGCCGGATTGAATTCCGGATCCAGCTCCAGAGCACTCCGCTGCGCTGCCGCGGCTTCGGCGAATCGATACTTCTGTGACAACTTGCGACCGATCAAATGGTCGACTTTGGGATTCACGACAGAGTACTTTAATGCCGCAGCCCGACTTTGTGCGGCAGCGTCGGCTTTGTTACTCAGCTGATGGATTACGGTCTGCAAGGCATGGGCTTCGGGCAAATGAGGATTCACCGACAGCATCTGACGAATTGTCTCTTCTGCCCCGGAGTAGTCTTCCAAATCGATCTGTCGCTCAGCCACACGTTGCATGGCTCCCACATGATGAGGATTCAGTTCGAACGTTTTCTGGAGTAACTGCGCCGACTGCTCGCGGTCTGCTGAACTGATCGCTTCGGAGAGCAGAAACTGAATCTCGGCGTTCGTTTCGAACTCCTTTGCGGCGGGCGTCAGCAGTTCTGCGGCGAAGGCCACATCGCCTTTGTCGAGTGCCAGTCGTCCGGCTGCCAGAAATCCATCCGGTCGATTGGAGTAGTTCTTTCTGGCCCGTTCGAAGAAGCCTTCCTGAACCGCTTTTGCGTCAGCTCCGAGGGCGATTGCTACCCAACCGATCGCGGCCAGATCGTCCGCGTCGGTGTATCTCCAGGACGCCGTTGCGACCTGCTTTTCAACTTCCATCAATGCGGCGGCGGCTTGTTCCTTCTTGCCGTTGGCCAGCGCACTTTCGTACTCCAGATGCCGCAGGCGCGCACTCCAGGCGTATCTTTCAATGCCAGCGACGATTGTGGCGAGTGCTTCAGGATACTTGCCAAGGGCCAGCTCACTCTGAGCTTTCAGGATTGGCCATTCCTCGCCGTAGCTTTTCTCTTCAATCGCCTTTGTCGTCGCGGCGAGGCATTCGGCGTATTTTCCGGACGCCATCATGGCCTGGCAATCCGCTACCGTATCGGCCGACGAAGCGGAACCAGCACCAAGGCTGAGGCCCATCATCATCACGGCTGCAGCAAGAAAACAACGTACAGATCGTGAGCCCATGAGGCACCTTGTTCCCTTTTCGTTGAGTCCTGACCGGGTAGCTGAACTCTCGGCAATTCTCTTTGCGTCTTGGCGTCTTTGCGTGAAAAAGATGGTGTCACGCGAAGCCGCGAAGCCGCAAAGGGAAGATGATGTTTGCGAAAGTTCAACTCCTTCAAAACCTACTTCACCGAGATGCTTTGCCGTCGGACGATCAGATCATCAGCGCTCTCGCCGCTTCTCGGGCGGCTGCTGAATGTAACGCAGGAAGCCGGTGATTTCTTTAGGAAGTGGCGAATTGAATCGCAACATTTCGCACGAGATCGGATGCACGAAAGCCAGCGTCGACGCGTGCAAAGCCAGACGTTTGTGCGGCCACGGGATTTCTTTCCACAAGTGAGCCCGATAGCGGGAGTCACCGAGAACCGTATGGCCTTCCTCAGCAAAATGCACGCGGATCTGATTTCTGCGTCCAGTTTCCAGCTGAACCGTCACGTGAGTCACCGCTGGCGACTGCGCCGTGCGAGGATAGTTGCGGACGACCTGATAATGAGTAACGGCCAGTTCACCGTCTTCTTCATCCTCAGTTGAAAACCGATTCAAATTCTTTGATGTGGCCAGATAAGTTCGAAACTCGCCCTGCTGCTTCACAACATGACCGGTCACGATCGCGTCGTACTGGCGTTCCGGTTTTCGCTGGGAAAACTGGGACTGCACTGCATCCGCCATTTCTTTCGTCTTGCCGAACACCAGCAGACCTGAAACGCCTCGATCCAGCCGATGCACCAGAAATGCGCCGCGGCCTCGACCTTCGTGGCGAATATGTTCGTTGACTCGATAGATCAACGTATGGGGCTCACGTCCATCAGTGGGAACGGTCAGCAGATCGGCTGACTTATCGACGATGATGATCTCACGATCCTCATAGACGATCGTAAAACCTCGGTGTCGTGTTACCTGAGGTCGACGCTTAGGAGAGTAGCGACGGTTTTCTTCAAAGCGAATTCGCACCTGGTCACCGGCCGCCAGCTTTCGCCCCGGATCAATCTCCAGAGCGCCGTTGAGCGTGACGCAATCGTGATCAAACAATCCCGTCACATGCGACCGAGATCCTCCGGCCAGCTCCTGCACGCAGCGATCGGCTCGCGCATCAATGAACGGCGAATCAGCTTCCAGTTGGAGTTCACGAATCAAAAACGGCACGCAGAGACTTTCGGGTAGTGTTTTGAACGATTCGGGAATCCGGTCAATGTGTGTCTGGATGTTTCCGAACGCTGTTTCGTGGGGCAGGTTTTTAACCTGCCTGTGCGATGAAAAGCAGGTTCAAAACCTGCTCCTCTTACTTGAACTACTGGCTTCTTCACGATTTGAAGTCCAGCAGCCTGCGTATCGTATGCGACGAATGTGCGAATCCTCCGGGTTTGCGGCCTGTTTACCACTGTTTTTAGGCTCTTTTGGTGCTCTTCCGAAGAATGCTCGTCTTGACCCTGGGAGCCTTTTTCCTGCATGATCAAACTTGGCCAG
>CAMAXD010000022.1 GCA_945861975.1 Candidatus Kuenenia stuttgartensis
GGGGTTATACAGCCTTGGTGACGCCCATGCTCGTTTCGTTCAATCCCTTCTGGGCAACTACTGACTGGCGAGCCGTATGCGGGAGAACCGCCTGTACGGTTCTGAGGGAGGGGAGTCGCAACTCAATGCGATTTCCCTACCCCTATCCACTGAATCGAGGCTTGAAACGAAACGAGGTCAACACCCTGCAAGGCGAATAGCATTGCCGTTCCTGCAATTATCGCCCAAGTCCAAGCGTCACAAGAGGCGACTGGTTCTGTTCACAGAGCGGTGAAACAGCGCCGGGCTGTTGCAGGATCGAAGTGACCGTCGTTTCCCGAAGGCTCTTCTCTGCGCGGGCCATCACATCGTCGAGATTCTGGTGCAATGGGCACAGTGTCCCGGTATGTGACACGATACCCAGCGGGCATTTGCGAATGCGTTGGAACGGTTCGACGGACTCGATGACCTCCCAGAGAGTCAGGTCGTCGGGACTCTTGCTCAGTACAAAGCCGCCATGGAGTCCTCGCTGAGAAGACACGATGCCTCCTTTGGCGAGACCCTGCATGAGTTTCGACAGGTACGGCGCGGGTACCTGAGTTTTCACGGCAATCTCTTTCGCCGTGCATGGACGTCCTCCGTGTTGAGCGATCGTTACAACCGCGCGGAGTGCGTACTCGACAGTTTGTGAAATCACGAATACGACCTTTCCAGGGCACCAGTCCCGTAGCACCGCATGATTGCAAAAGGAATAGCCTTCAGGAAGTGATTCCTGTCAACTTTTCCGACTCTCTTGACTGTTGCGTGTGCGTTGCTTCGCGCGACAGACCCCGGTATTCTGCTGGAGAGAGCTGCGTGCGGAAAGCGATGCCGCCAGGTTTTGGTTGAGTGTATTGAATCAAAACGTGCGTCTGCTCGACGAATCAATTTCATGGAGCGTTGCGATGACCCCGCCTCGACGAGAGTTCCTGAAGACAGCTGCGGCGACCGCAGCTGTGACCGTTTTGGCGAATGCTGGTGAGAGTCCGGCCGACGAAGCCACTTCTGAACGGATCCAGATCGGGTTCATTGGCTGCGGAGGGATGGGCTCGAACCATCTGAAGCTTCTGTCGCAGCGGAAGGACATCGAAGTCGCCATCGTCTGCGATGTTGACCAGCAGCGACTCGCAGATGCCGCAAGGATGGTTCAGGAGGGATCAGGCAAGGCGCCGAAGTCAACCGGAGATCTCCGCACGATTCTGGATGACAAGTCGATCGACGCGGTATTCATCGCCACGCCAGACCATTGGCATGCACCTGCCGCAATTCTCGCCCTCGATGCTGACAAGCATGTTTATGTCGAAAAACCCTGTTGTCACAACGTTCGCGAAGGACGCTTATTGGCCGAAGCGGTCAAACGCAGCGGGAAGCGATTGCAGGTCGGTACGCAGAGCCGCAGTACTCCGTGCGTGGCGGAAGGGATAGAGCGAGTTCGCAACGGAGAAATCGGTGAGATTCTTATCGCCAAGGCCTGGAACAGCCAGCGACGTGGAACGATCGGGAAAGCTCAGCCAGGATCTCCACCGCCACATCTGGATTTCGATAATTGGCTTGGGCCGGCCCCGGAAGTTCAGTGGCGTCCGAATCTGTTACATGGCATCTGGCGATGGTGGTATGACTTTGGCTGCGGTGATATTGGTAACGACGGTGTCCACGACATTGATGTCGCACTGTGGGGTTTGGGCGTGGAAACTCATCCCAGTCGAGTCACGTGTTTTGGTCAGAAGAACTTTTTCGACGATGATCAGCAGTTCCCGGACACGCAGTATGCGGTCTGTGAGTATCCAGTTGATGGTTCGCCTGCGGGTCGCTGCAAGCAGTTGATTTTTGAGCAGCGAATCTGGAGCCCATACGTTCAGGAAGGCTATGAAAATGGGGCCGCTTTCTATGGCAAAGAAGGTGTGCTGATCATGGGCCACAGCATTGGCTGGAAGCTGTACGGTCCGCGTGGCAAGCTGCTGGCCGAACGAACCGGCGGAGGTGATTTGCCGGCTCATCATCAGAACTTCTTCGATGCGATTCGTGATCCTTCAAAATCCTTGAACGCGTCCGTCGATGCGGGACGGTTATCCGCCACAATTGTGCACCTTGCCAACATTGCTGCTCGAACCGGTCAGGTGCTGCACTTTGATCCTGACAAGGAAGTCATCACGAACGGTGAGACGGCGAATGCTCTTGTGCGGCGTCAATACCGTGATGGTCATTGGGCTGTGCCGAAGGGCGTTTGAGTAGCAGAAATCCCGTCGACGGAGTGACAGGTCTACCCTACGCCCATCGCTCCGTCGACGGGATCTTGTTTCTCGCATTCTGTCCCGCCTCCAGCAATATCGGAACAAGTCATGGCCAAATACAAGATCGCGATCATCGGCAGCACGGGACGAGGCGACTACGGGCACGGGCTGGATGCTGTCTGGCAGTCCATTGAACAGTGCGAAGTTGTGGCCGTCGCCGATCAGGATGAAGCAGGCCGCACCAAGGCTGTGCCTCGAACAGGGGCCGCTCGGAGTTATGCCGACTACCGTGAAATGCTCGATAAAGAACAGCCGAACATCGTGGCGATTTGTCCTCGATGGATTGATCAGCATCGCGACATGGTTCTGGCCTGCGCGGAACATGGCTGTCACATGTACATGGAGAAGCCGTTCTGTCGAACATTGAGTGAAGCGGATGAGATGATTCAGGCGTGTGAAATGCGACACCTGAAACTCGCCGTGGCCCACATCAGTCGATACTCGCCGCAACTGGATGTGATCCGCAAACTGATTCAGGCCGGTGAGATCGGCGACGTGCTGGAGATTCGCGCGCGAGGCAAAGAAGACGCGCGTGGCGGTGCGGAAGATCTTTGGGTTCTGGGCACGCATGTTCTGGATCTGATGCGAGCTTTCGCCGGTGAGCCGGAATCATGTTATGCGTCACTGTCTCAGGATGGAAAACGTATCACGCGCGAACACATCAAGCCGGGCAATGAAGGTGTGGGTCCGCTGGCCGGAAACAGAGTCGACGCGATGTGGCGATTCAAGAGCGGAGTGACGGGATACTTTTCATCGAAGAAAGGGGCGGGTGGAAGTCCAAATCGTTTTGGTCTTCGCATCATGGGTAGTAAGGGCGTGATCGATCATACGTCTGGCTATGCGAATCCGGCATTTCTGTTGAACGATGCGACCTGGGGATCATCCGCAGCCGGGAAAACCTGGCGAACGATTTCGTCGAATGGAATCGATCAACCCGAAACGATCACTGCGACCGGCTACGAAGGTGGGAATCCGGCTGCTGCGAGGGATCTGATCGCTGCCATTGAAGAGAATCGTCAGCCAAAATGTTCGATGTATGAAGCCCGCGGAACAATTGAAATGGTTCTTGCGGTCTTCGAATCTCATCGAACCGGCGGACCGATCAGCATGCCTCTGAAATGCAAAGCGAATCCTCTGGGTGAACTGACGGAATAATGCACGAATGAATATGTCTCCGGATGACGCCGACGAACGTCTGTCCATCGCCTTTGACGAGCTGATCCAGGATTCCCGCAGTGGGTCTTCGCAGCAGCGACTGGAAGAGGCGATACGAAAAAATCCGGATCTGGAAAGAGACCTTCGTGAGCTGTTTGCCACGGCTCAGTTTGCTGACGACGTCGCCATGCTACAGTCGTCGGACCTCAATCATCTCACCGGCGGCTCAACACTCCTGACTTCAGGTCAGAATGACCGAAGTTCAGGATCGGCCATCGGCAGCGTAATAGGAGATTACGAGTTACAGGAGGAAATCGGCCGAGGTGGCATGGGAGTCGTCTATCGCGCGACGCAGATCAGTCTGCAGCGAACGGTCGCCCTGAAGATGATTCCGAATGCGGCATTTGCATCGACTCAGGATCTTGCACGACTGCGTGCCGAAGCGCTGGCGGCGGCGCGGTTAAGTCATCCGAATATTGTTCCGGTTTATGAAGTCGGCGAGCATCACGGGCAACCGTGGTTCAGCATGAAGTTCATCGAAGGCAGCACGCTTTCAAAGCGACTGATGGATGGGCCGATGGCTCCTCGCGAAGCTGTGGCCATGTTGTTGCCGATTGTGGAGGCGATTGGTGCTGCTCATCGAGCAGGCGTGCTGCATCGCGATGTGAAGCCCAGCAACATCATGATAGCTTCAGACGGAACACCGTTTGTCACTGACTTCGGTCTGGCCAAACGTGTTAGTGTTGCCGATCAGTCCTACTCGGCGATGGGTCAGTCTTCAGAACTGGCGGGATTGACTCAGAGTGGAGCGATCCTCGGAACGCCCGCGTGGATGTCTCCGGAGCAGGCTGCTGGTCAGACCGATTTTGTAGATGTCGCGACGGATGTTTATAGTCTCGGAGCTGTGTTATTTGCGATGCTGACCGGGCGGCCTCCGTTTCAGTCGGCATCACCGTTGGACACGATATTGATGGTTCTTGAACAGGATCCTCCCAATATTCGTATGCTGAATCGTGGCGTCGATTCAGATCTCGAAATGGTCGTGATGAAATGTCTGCAGAAGCCAACGGATCTGAGGTATGCGTCGACCGTTGGACTGGCTGATGATCTTCGCGCGTGGCTGTGTGGTGAACCGGTCAGTGCTCGATCGTCGACGTTTGCTCAGATCATGATGCGATTATTTCGTGAGTCACATCATGCGGCGATTCTCCAGAACTGGGGATTGCTGTGGATGTGGCACAGCCTTGTGGTTTTGTGCTTGTGCCTGATTACGAACTACATGCAGTACCGGGGAGTCACTGATCGCTGGCCGTATGTCAGTCTGTGGGTGATCGGTTTGGGGCTCTGGGCCGGCATCTTCTGGAACCTTCGACATCGCGCCGGTCCCATCACGGCTGTGGAGCGTCAAATCGCTCACGTCTGGGGCGGCAGTATGATAGCGTCGTCGATGTTGTTCTGGATCGAGATGATCATGGAGCGGCCCGTGCTGGAGTTTTCGCCGGTGCTGGGAGCCATCGCGGGCATGGTGTTTCTGGTGAAGGCGGGAATGCTGTCGGGAAGCTTCTACATTCAGTCGGCCATGATGTTTGCCACATCTTTGATTATGGCGGCCGTCGAGCACAGTAATCTCCCGGACTTCAGTATTTCTTTGTTCGGAATTATTTCGGCACTGACGTTCTTTACGCCGGGCTTGAAGTACTACCGCCAGCAAAAAAAATCCCGTCGCTAATGTGTGAAGCGTCCCGTCGGCGGAGCGACGGGTGTATTGTAGGCCCGTCGCTCCGCCGATGGGAATGTTTCCTTCCGCAAGTCTAAAGCTATGACTAACGAGTCCCCCGATATTTTTCTTCGTC
Source organism: Candidatus Kuenenia stuttgartensis (assembly GCA_945861975.1). GTDB lineage: Bacteria > Planctomycetota > Planctomycetia > Planctomycetales > Planctomycetaceae > SXXK01. The sequence continues at coordinate 5,318 of CAMAXD010000022.1, forward strand.
GTGCCTCGAGTCCTGTGCAGGAGCATGCGTTTCGACGCGGGCCGCGAATTGTTGCCCTGGAAACAGCGATTCCTCATGACGTGATGCCCGGCCTGTTGGCCTTGCGCATTCATACGGATGCGGGAACCGTTAATGGAGTCCCTGTGATCGGTCATGGGGAAACCTATTACATCCCGACCTCAGCAGCGGCCGTGATTCATGACTTCATGTCTCCACGGCTTCTGGGATCCGATGCGTGTGCCATCGAAAGCCATTGGCGATTTCTGTACGAGCGAATCACAGCCTTCGGAGGAACCGGCGCCGAATTGCGAGCGCTGTCTGCGGTTGACCTCGCTTTGTGGGACATCGCCGGGCAGCTTTTGCAACAGCCGGTGTGGCGACTCCTGGGTGGTCCCGTGCGAGATGCTGTGCCCGTGTATAACAGTTGTGGCGGTCCGTTTTATGGTCGCTCCAATCGTCGCACGCCGTCGGCATCGGGCTGGCCTGGACATGGTGATCCGGGTCAGTCGGGGCCACTGGAAGATAACTGGTCCAGCATGAATTCACCGGCCGAGCTCGCAGAAGAGCTGGTGTCTCTTGGTTATAAGGGGATGAAGTTGTGGTCGTTCGACATGGTCTATCGGCGTCAGGGTGGCCAGTATTTGTCATGGGACGATATTCGCGAAGGGATCGCTCCGTTCGAAAAGATTCGTGAGCGAGTTGGCGATAAGATCGAAGTCATGCTGGATGGCCATGGTTTCTTTTCTCTGGCTGCCGCTCGTCGAATTGCGGAAGGCATGAAACCGATTCGGCCGCTGTGGATGGAAGATGTGCTGCGGCCGGATTCGATTCATGCCATGGCGGCGTTTCGCGCTGAGATCAGTGTGCCGATAGCTGTCAGCGAGATGCTGGTCATGTCAGATCATTATCGTCAGGTTCTGGAAGCTCGCGCGGCCGATTATGTGATGATCGATCCGACATGGGTGGGAGGGATTTCTCAGACGCGGCGAATCGCCGAGCTGGCTCAGATGTATAACGTACCGACGCTGATGCACGATTGTACGGGACCGTTTACGCTGCTCTCGGGAGTGAATGTCGCGGCGGCAAATTCGGGCGTCGCATTTCAGGAGACAGTTCGCGCTCACATTGCGACTTTGTATCCATCGTTGATTGATGAGACGATTACGGTCAGCAATGGACATCTGCCTTTGCCGCAGCGTCCCGGTATTGGCGCTCGATGGTTGAATGAAATTTTCGATCCAGCCCATCCGGGGTATCGTCGTTCATCATTGAGTTAGCCAGCTCGGGATTCGCTCGGCGATCACGTCAAGACTTTTTCTTCACCACAGAGGTCACAGAGGTGAATCGCAGAGTTATGAGAAGGGTTTTGAACGCGAAGGAACGCAGAGGTGGGAAGGGCGAACGGCCGCAAGTGAAAAGAATAAGACAAAAGCCGGCCCGGTTTCCGTCGGTGGTCTTTGTCACATTCACTCACGCTGCGGACCCCTGCGACCTCTGTGTTCAAAATGAGTTTTAACCTCATCTGAAAACCAAAAACGTCAAACCGAAAACTCGTAGTCCCATACGTCGAACCGTTGGGCATTAGAGCAAGATAGAAGAACCCCGTTTAATGACGTCATCAGAATTTCAATCGGTCTCGGCGGAGACACTTCGAGCATGGGACAATGAGCATGTTTGGCATCCATTCACGCCGATGTCGGCGTACGTTCAGGAACAATCGCCGATCATTGTGAGGGGAGAAGGATTTGACCTGATTGATGTTGAAGGGCATCGCTATCTCGACGGGATCTCTTCGCTGTGGTGCAACGTGCATGGTCACGCGGTGCCTGAGATCGACGCGGCCGTTCGAGAACAACTGAGTCAAATCGCTCATAGCACGTTGTTGGGATTGTCGAGCGAACCGTCGATTCGACTGGCTCGAGGGCTTGTTCAGCGAGCGCCGAGCGGACTCAGCAAAGTCTTCTATTCAGACAGCGGCGCGACGACTGTCGAAGTCGCGTTGAAGATGGCGTATCAGTATCATCGCCAGAAGCCCGAGGGTCCGGAGGATCGAGATACTTTTCTTTGCGTGGGCAATGCGTATCACGGAGATACTCTGGGCACAATCAGTGTTGGCGGCATCGAGTTGTTTCATCGAAGTTACAAACATCTGTTGTTTCCGACGATTGTCTGCCCGTCGCCGGTGGCCACGCGAGTTCCTCAGGGGCAAACTCGGGAAACATGGCTGCAGTTCTGCTTTGATGACGTGTCTCGTCTGATGAAGGAAAATCATCAGCGGCTGGCGGGATTCGTCATGGAGCCGATTGTTCAGGGAGCGGCCGGAATTCTCGTTCATCCACACGGCTTCCTGCGCCACGTTCGCGCGTTGTGTACTCAGTATGACGTGCCACTGATTGCTGACGAGGTCGCCGTTGGATTTGGCCGAACCGGGACGATGTTTGCGTGCGAACAGGAATCTGTCAGCCCGGATTTCATGTGTTTGGCGAAAGGAATCTCGGGCGGATATCTGCCGGTTGCAGCGACTCTGACCACCGAGAGAATTTTCAACGCGTTTCTTGGTGAGCCGTGGCAGGGACGAACATTTTTTCACGGCCATACTTACACGGGGAATGCTCTGGGCTGTGCGGCTGGCCTTGCTTCGCTGGAGCTGTTTGAAAAGAACAGAGTGCTGGAGAATGTCACGGCATGTAGTCAGCTTGTTCGCGAAAAGCTGTCACCGCTGTTGCAACATCCTCATGTGTTGGAGATTCGTCAGCAGGGGCTGATGATCGGGATCGAGATGGTGCGAGATCGTGAAACTCAGGAACCGTTCGATAATCGTCTGCGACTTGGTCATCAGGTGACTCTGGCCGCTCGCCGTCGTGGTGTCATTATTCGTCCGCTGGGAGATGTGGTCGTTCTGATGCCGGCCCCGGGGATGCCTCCGGCGTTGGTTAGTCGATTGTGTGATGTGGCGATGGAGTGCATTGATGAAGTGACGAAGAGTGCGGTGTGAGTATTTGGATGGCAGTCACGGCTGGCCGAGTTTTCTGTTTCGGTTGTACTGAAATCAGGTGCTGTCGGATGGTAGAACGGGAGTGGTGCAGAAGCCGTTGAACCACCGGGGCAGGCCCCAATGGCGTGGACTTAAGGGAAATTTGTAGCGGAAGTCGCGTAGACTTCCTGTGATTTGGCAGGAAAGCCGGAACTCTTGGCGAGTTCCGCTACGCTAAGTCCACGCCATTGGGGGCAGGCGCGGTGGCGTGAGTAGGGTTACATCCACAGGGATCGATCCGAGGTGGGCCAAAGATGGGATTCGATGATTTTGACAATCCCTATCGAGCACCCGAAGTGCCGCTTGAGGTGGTCCGAGAGTCGGTGCCGCGCGGGGCGTACTTTTGGGTTCGATTGTGGATCATTCTGCAGATGATTGTAGCTTTGGTGGGCACGGCCGCTGCGTTTGTCGATGTCCAAACGATCGTAGCAACAGGGCCGATCCTTTCGGTTTTTGGCATCTTCGGCACCATCGCGTGTGTCCGGAAACGATACTACTTTGGGGCTTTGATTGGTGCTTCCGGACCCGTCATCAGCGTGGTCATTTTTCTGGTCATCTTCCTGCTCAATTGGAGTCCCACGGCAGCGCAGAAACCGGTTCCGCTCACGGGTGCCGTCTATATCGTGATACTTTGCGTGACGGGACTGGTTGCCTTGAGGGAGACAATTTCGTTGCAGGCGAATGCGCAGAGACAGGCAGGAGAGCGAATCAGCGAGATGCCGCTTTGAAGCGACTATTCGACGACACCGCCCTGCTCTTCGCTGGAAAGTTCTTTCCGATGTGATCGATAAAGGCCGATCGTCAGCAGTAAGAGACTGATCATCTGCACCAGATGAAAAACGCCGTGATTGTTGAACTCCCAGATAAAGGTCAGATAGAGTGTTTTCCGGGTATCGATGACCGCAGCGAGAATTCCGACCAGAACTCCTGCGGCGAGGAAGCCTGATCCCTCTGCTTTTCGTTTCCAGAAGCACCTTGTGTAAAGAGTCAGTGACAGAAACATGGCCATGCACTCGTAAATCACAAACAGCAAAAAGGAGTCGCTCCAGATCTGTGTGATCGTGAAGAACATGAAAGCGATTACAACGGCGGGAAGCAGAAGTCGGCGTGATCGTTCGTGTCCGGCTGACATTGTAATCGCAGCGACAACAAACAGAGCCATCGTCAGTCCCAGAGCCAGATAAGCCGGAGTCCAGATGGCCGTTTCAATGGAAGTTGCCATTTCCAGTCCATGGGCGGCTGCTCCAATCAAACTGGCAATACTGAGCAAGGCAAACAGCCAGGTCCAGACGTGAGTCCACATCGGACGAGCGACTGTTTTTCGTCTGATGACATAGATCGCCGCTGCCGACTGAGTGGCCAGGATGACGTCGGTGATGGCAGTTGTCATCTCTGTTGGGCTGTCCGTGAGCATCCAAGTTCATCCCCGTCAGTCTTGAAAACAATCAGGCTGGCAGACTTTGCAATGCTAATCGAAAATAGACAATCCGAATTCGTCTGAAATGGTATTTTGCTGAATGCCCTGAAATTCATTGTTTAGCGGAAACACACTGTTATGCCAAAGACTCTGCACGGCGTATTGCCGATCGTTCATACGCCGTTTACCGCTGATGACCAAATTGATCGCGCGACGTTGAAGCGTGAGATTGACTGGGCTTTCGATCTGGGGGCCGATGGGCTTGGGACTGGAATGGTGTCCGAGATCCTGCGGCTGACTTACGAAGAACGGATCGAGCTGACTCAGTTAATTGCGGAATACAGCGCGGGGCGTGGAGTGGTGTTTGCGGCCGTGGGTGCGGAAAGCGGAAAGCAGGCCCTGGCATATTCAGTTGTGGCGGAACAGGCGGGGTGCGACGCCGTGATGGCCGTGCCACCTCAGACAACTCGACTGAGTGCGAACGGCATGTTGGACTACTTTCGACAGATCGCTGACGGGATTTCGTTGCCTGTGATTGTGCAGGATGCGTCTGGTTATGTGGGGCAGCCGATTCCGATTTCGGTTTGTGTTTCTCTGCTTGAAACGTACGGCAGCGACAAGATTGTTTTCAAGCCGGAGGCATCACCGATTGGTCCCAATCTATCCGCATTGCGAGATGCGACCGGCGGTGGAGCCCGTATCTTTGAAGGTTCCGGCGGGATTCTGTTAATCGACAGTTATCGTCGAGGCATCTCCGGGACAATGCCGGGGATGGATCTGCTGGATGGAATTATTCAGCTTTGGAAAGCTCTGCAACGGGGCGACGATGCGGCTGCGTATCGAGTTTACTTCCCGATCTGTGGCATTGTTGCTTTGCAGCTTCAGGCAGGGCTGGATGGATTCCTTGCGGTCGAGAAATACTTGATGGCCAGGAGAGGCGTGTTTCCCTCAGTGCAACGCCGTCAGCCGTACTCATGGGAGCTGGATGCTGAAACGGCGGCCGAGGTTGATCGTCTCTTCCTTCTCATGCAGGATGAGATTTCAAAGTCGTCGGTGAAGTGATGACAGAGGGTCTAGGAATTGATGTAGGGTGGGACCAGCGCAGCGCCGGGCCACCATTGTGAAAGCGGAAAATTGGTGGGCCGGCGCTCGCGACGCGAGCTGGTCCCACCCTACTAAATCTACAAGCCATCTCACGGTGCCGCCGCGGTGATGATCATTTCGACGAGGCAGCTCTTGCCGAGCCCAACCTGCACACAGGCTCGAATCGGTGCGTGACCTCGAGGAACCCAGGCGTCCCAGAGTTCGTTCAGCGTGGAGCCGTGTTCAAGATCTGCGAGGTAGATCAGAATCTGCAGCAGGCGCTCACGAGAACTTCCGATCTGTGTAAGAGTGTCGTCGATCTGCGACAACACCTGAGCGATCTGGCTGCGAGTATCGGTGGTCATGTCATTGGCGACCTCGACCCATTGGGCCACGCCATTATGGATCACGATGTCTGACCATCGTGGAGAATCGCCAATCCGTTGAATGCTGGACATGGTTGCTCACTTTATGAGTTTGAATCATCCGCCACCGGGTCTGCCCCGGTTGATCTAATGGCTTCTGCACGAATTCTATTTCTAAGGATACAGGCTTTAACGAGTGGTGCAGGAAGCCCGTGGACCACCTGGGCGGGCCAGGTGGGGGATCAGGAGAATTACCAGTGCTCAACAGGGCCGTTGGGCACTTTGATTAATGCGGTGGGAATTTCGCATTGGCGTTCGCCGTGGCGTCGGCGAATCTGTTCGACGATTTGATCGAATTCCGCAAAAGATTCAAAGCGTCGCAGACGATTCTCAAGATCTTCGGGAATCCCCAGTCGAGCACCGTACCATGCGGCAAATTTACGGAACATCAGGCAGGCGAAATCATCGTGCTGTTGAGCCATCAGCGTGAAATGAGTCACCAGGAAATCAATTTGTTCATCGCGTGAAGGTTCAAAAGGGATCGTGTCGCCGTTGAGATGGCTCTGAATGCGGCGAAAGATCCAGGGATCCAGCATCGCTCCTCGCCCAATCGCCACGGCTGCGCAGCCGGTTTCCTTCATCATTGAAATTGCATCGGCTGGAGTTCGCACGTCTCCGTTGGCGATAATCGGCATCGACTGGACGGCACGAACAGTGTCTCGGATGGCATCGCGATTGACCGTGCCATGAAACCCCTGACTTCGAGTGCGTCCATGAATAGTGACCGCAGCGACGCCAATGTTCTCAAAGGCCGCGGCCAGCTCAGGAGCTGTGATCGCAGATGAATCCCAGCCAAGTCGCATCTTCACCGTAACTGGCAGATCAACCGCTTCAAGTACTCGGCTCACCATCGTCACCGCGCCGTCGACGTTGCACATCAGGCGAGCCCCACCGCCGGAGCTGTTTACTTTGGCCATGGGGCATCCCATGTTAATATCGATAGCCTCGTAGCCGTGTTCTTTCAGCCAGCGAGCGGCCTTTACCAGATGAATCGTTTCGCCGCCGAAGATCTGTACCGACAAGGGACGATCTTCCGGACACGTCTGGACAAGGTCCATGGACTTCGGTCGTTCGGACCACAACATGGATGCCAGCACGAGGTCCGTTGTTGCCAAGCCAAGACCACCCGTGCGACGCAACACTAATCGAAAAGCCAGTTGCGTGTAGCCAGCCAGAGGAGCCAGGAAAAATCGAGTAGAGAGAAGTCGTCCGCCAATCGTGATGGGCGTTGCTGCTATCTGTTCGATTGAAATTCTCTTGTCGGCCGCATCTGAAGGTTGGGTCGGGCGCAAACTCATCACTCGCTCTTCCAGCCGAGATCAAGCAGGGCCTGCCGAGTTTCCAGGACTGGCAAACCAATGACATTCGTCAGGCTGCCACGGAGTTGAGTCACGAACGCGGCGGCAAATCCCTGGATGGCATATCCGCCCGCTTTGCCGAGAGACTCTCGGGTGGAGATGTACCACTCGATGAGTTCATTATTGAGCTCGCAGAATGTGACGGCGGACTTCACGATACACGTGACATTCTGATCCAGTTGCGAGACACGAACTCCTGTCCAGACTTCGTGAGTCTGATCCGACAAGCGATAACGCAGCCAGTCTCTGACATCATCCTGCCATCGATGGGGTTCGGGTTGGCCAAGGACCATTCTCTGGCCGTTCCCCATGCCCGAGACAACGATGGTGTCGGCGACAATGAGAAACGGCGCAGACGACTCGGAATCGGATTGTGCCTCTGTCAGGGCCTCTGAGGAAATCTGTCGACAAATGTCGTCATGTTTGAGCTGAACCACATCAAGGAGGCGATGTTCGATCTCTGTCTCAAATCTCAAATCTGCAAAGCCGGGTTCGTCGGGTGACAATGGTGGCTTAATCACAAGTTGGTCGGAGCCGACGACGGATCCCAGCAGCTCTTTTCTTCGAGGAGAACGGGAGCCAAGGATCACGCGAGGTGAGTTGGGGATGAAATAGTCTGTGGGAACGGTCGTGATCATGGAAAAGTCTGCAAACGATCGTGTGAGCGATTTTGTATCTCGGTGCGAAGTGTAACATAGTGAGAGGATCCCGAGCGACCTGCGGGAATCGAATCATCCGGAGGAATCATGACCGAAGAACTCACCGCCTTTCACGAAGCCGGGCACGCTTATGCCGCGATTTATGTTGGTGCGCGAGTCCAGTCGGTGACGATTGATCCGGACAATGATGACGGGCCGAATCGATTTGGTGATACGGTTGTGCTCTGGAGCCGACGTCGATTCTCACAGAAGGACATGGCCGAAAAGGCCGCTTGGGTCGCTCTGGCCGGGCCGGTGGCCGAAATGGTTTACACTCAGAAGCCGTTTCATCCGGCAACCGTTGCGGAGTGGAGTCAGGACTGGGAAACAGCCTTTGAGTCGCTCGAACACGTTCGCAACGTTCAGCATCGGTTGGCTCAGTTGGAGCGTTATACGATCGAATTGTATCAGGCGTTTCAGGATGACAATCACTGGGCGGCGATCGGAGCCATTGCGGACAGCCTTCTGGCCCATGAAACGCTGGACGAGGAAATGCTGCAGGAGATTATGGAGCCTTGGATAGGGGAGGCGTGAGTTGCTTTCGTGGCCGAGACATCCTTCAGGGGCAGATTTGAGATCTCAAAGTTGAAATCTCAGATCCCCGATTACGGTGTCAGTCGACCTGCGTCGTCAAGTTGCTGATCCTTAGATCGAACTGTTGCGAGCAGTTTGGTGTTTATCGCGATGAAAGCGAACAACTTCCTTGGTATCGGGCCGTCAGGCCAACCGGGTCAAGGGCCCTGCCCTTGTGCACTTGCGGGGCCTCGGTTGTACCTCGAATTCGGTCGCTGTAAATTGCTGCGTCGACTGTGAGAGTCAGCGAACCACCGGCCAATTCCACGTAAGTTTCCATAAAGGTTTTATCGACGATGTCAGACACAACGAACGGCAAACTCAATCGCAAGCTCCGGATGGCACTGGTAGGCGGTGGGCAGGGATCATTTATTGGTCGAGTTCATGCGACGGCGGCGGTTCTGGACAATCGAGCGGCATTGGTCGCTGGTGCTCTGTCGTCGGATGCAGCTCGAGCCAAAGCCAGTGCGGCCGCTTATGACATTGCAGAGTCACGAGCGTACGGTTCGGTCGACGAAATGATCGAAAAGGAAAAAGCTCTGCCTGCTGATCAGCGAATCGACTTTGTGAGCGTGGCGACACCAAACCATACTCACTTCCAGATCGCAAAGGCGGCTGCGGAAGCGGGTTTCAACGTGATTTGCGACAAGCCGATGACATTCGATTTTGCTCAGGCCGAAGAGCTGGTGAATGTCGTCGATAAGAGCGGCGTGGTTTTCGCCGTGAGTCACAACTACACGGGCTATCCGCTGGTCCGACAGGCTCGCGAAATGATTCTGAGCGGTGAGCTGGGTGAGATCAACGCGATCCGCTCCAACTATATTCAGGGCTGGTTGAGAACTCGCCTGGAAACTTCTGACCAGAAGCAGGCGGCGTGGCGAACAGACCCCACGAAGTCCGGAGCGGCCGGTTGCTTCGGTGACATCGGAACTCATGCGTACAACCTTGGCCGCTACATGACCGGCCTGATACCATCAAAGATCTCCTGCAACCTGTCGATCTTCGCCGAAGGTCGCGCACTGGACGATTATGGTCACGCTGTGATTCGCTACGAGAATGGAGCGGTTGGTACGGTCACTGCCAGCCAGATTTCACACGGTCGTGAGAACGATCTGTTTATCGAAGTGGACGGAACGAATGGTGCGTTGTCATGGCGACAGGAAGAACCAAACGTGATGATCGTACGTCGCAACGGTTCACCGCATCAGATGTACACTCGCGATCCGAATGCTCCGTTCATGAACAGCATGGGCAAAGCGGCATGTCGTCTGCCATCCGGTCATCCGGAAGCGTTCTTTGAAGCCTTTGCCAACGTCTATCGCTTTGCTTACGACTCAATGGTCGCTCGAGCAACGGGAGAGAAATTCGAAAAGAAGGATACGATTTATCCGAACGTGCATGACGGCGCTGAAGGGATGTACTTTATTCAGCAGTGCGTCGCCAGCAGCAAGCAGGACGGTGCCTGGGTACCGATGAAATATGCGGGGGCTCGCAAGTAATCGCGTTCGTCATTCGTGTTGATGATGATGACAGGAAGATTTCGGGTGTCCCGGGGTCTTCCTGTTTTTGTACGCAGGCTCTTCGAAGGATCACATCAGGATTGAAGCCACGGACCGTTCATATTCTCCGTGTGCTGATGTTTGCCAGCATTTTGCTGTGCATTCATTGGCAGCATCGTGAGTATCTCCAGCGCCAAGTGCGTGTTGAGAACTGGTCGGACGTGCTGCCGGTCATTCAGGACGTGTTGCCTGAGGCTGAAGTGGTTTTGGGCAGCCCAATCGAACAGTTGGACGTGGACAAGGCCGCTGAAGTTCGAGATGTTAATGGCCACACGATTGCTTGGGTTCTCCGAACATCGCCTGCCGCTAATCATATTCTGGGCTTCTCCGGACCTACGGATGTTCTGCTGGTCATGAATCCGGAATCGAAAGTGATCGCCGGAAGGATCTTGTCCAGCCGGGATACTCGAGATCATGTTCAGAAAGTGCTCGACGATGAACAGTTTCTGCAGTCGCTCGTCGGCCGCTCTCAGCAGGATTTGCTCCACCTGCAAAATATTGACGCCGTGTCGGGGGCGACTTTGACCAGTTATGCGATTCTGGAATCGATACGTTTTCGAGTAGCGAAGCTGAATGATGATGGGGCAATTCCATCGCGGTTGAGGTCGTTGAAGTTTCCTGAGCCGCCTCGGCTGGAAGATGTCAGATTGCTTTACAGCGATGCGGCTAAAGTTGAGCCGGATGTAGACAGCACGGTGGCCTGGAAAGTTCTTGGCCCCGACGCCGCCGAAATAGGAAAACTGCTGCGTGCATCACCTGCAGCGGACAACAATGTTGGGTATCAGGGGCCGACGGACGTGCTGATCGCTGTGGACAAACAAATGGTTGTCACGGGCATTGCTGTCGGTGTCAGTTACGACAATGAGCCTTATGTCGGTTACGTCAGGGAAGACGAGTACTTCCGAAAGTTGTTCAATGGACGAGATCAATCGTTGTTAGCCGCGATTGACGGGAATAGGGTCGAAGGAGTGTCAGGCGCGACGATGACCAGTCAGTCTGTGGCTCGGTCGTTGCAGCTCACTGCTCAGGTCTTCGTCGACGAGAAAAAAATGCGAGAAGCGGCGGAGCGAAAACAGCAGTCAATTCCTGTGGAATCATCAAACAGAATATTGAATGGGCGAGATGTGATTTCGCTGCGAGATGTGTCCACGATCGGGATCACACTCTGCGGAGTCATTCTGGGGCTGACGCATTTGCGCGGTCGAAAGTGGCTGCGGATTGGTTATCAGGTCGTGGTAATCTGCTGGCTGGGCCTGATGAACGGTGACATGGTTTCGCAGGCTCTTCTGCTGGGATGGGCTCAAAGCGGTATTCCGTGGCAGAGCGCGTTGGGTCTCAGTCTGCTGACGGTCGCTGCTATGCTGGTGCCGATTTCGACAGGTCGTAACGTTTACTGTGCTCAGATATGTCCTCACGGAGCCTTGCAACAACTGGTGCGTCGACGCCTGCCGTGGCAAGCGAAGTTGTCGCCGAGAATTGTCAGGTGGTTGCGATCCCTGCCACTGTTGCTGATTGTTTGGGTGATCGCCATCGGCCTGTTGCACTTGCCGTTTAGCCCCGTTGATATTGAACCGTTTGATGCATGGTTGTGGAGTATTGCCGGCGTGGCCACAGTTGCGATTGCTGTGGTGGGGCTGTGTGCATCGTTGGTTGTTCCGATGGCCTATTGCCGTTTCGGTTGTCCGACGGGAGCTGTGCTGGATTACATAGGAGGCGGCGGCAAGACTTGGAATCGCCGCGATACGTTTGTGTTGACGCTCGTTGTGGCCTCGTTTCTCGTGAGCGTGGTCCGTTGATTGTTGATTGTTGATTGTTGAAATACAAAGAGCCCACGAAGATCCAAAGGTTCCTCGTAGGCTCCGGTTCAAGGTTTGGCAGGCAGCTCAAAAGCTACTTGGCACAACAGTCACCAGTTGGACAGCATTGACCTGTCGCACAGCATGATACTGAACAGGCGCAGTCGCCACCGGTGTCACAGGCGCAACCAGTTTCTTCACAGACACAGTTGTCGCAAGTGCAAACCTTGCAGCAACTGCACGGAGAAGTATTGGGTTGCGCTGTTGGCCGGGCTGCAGAAATCGCAAACGGTGATGCCAATAGCAACGCGATCGCGAACAGTGAAAACTTTTTCATCGGAGTACTCCAGAAAGAATTCAGAAACAGAATTGAGTCAAAACGGATCTCAAGAGTGTTCTGATCTGGCTAATTCCTCCACACACACAGCATAGCCTGCTGGCGGTTATGTTTGCCTGGCGGGAACTCTGGTGAGTTCTTTTCTGCCGTGATCTGAAGCGATGCAAATGCTTCAAACGGCTTGTTTTGAATCGCTGCAAGAAGGCTGCTGTGTTTCGATTTATCCGCCGAGCGAGGAACCACCGTGATGACGGGTTCCGGAGTCGTTGCCTGAACGCAGCATTCACAGGACGGAAGTTTGAAGGAACTCCCGGTGGATCTTTCAGGGCTGATCGTCTTCTTATCGCAACACGAGCTTACCGATTTGGACGCTTTTTGGGATTTCCTCTGACAGCAGGACGCTGTTGTCTCGCTCTTCTGGCAGCAGCTTGTCTCAGAAGCGGCGGCTCGCTTACAGCAGCATGGCAGATTTGAACAAACAGGAGCCAGGACAACGGCGATTGCAATCAGCAATCGCTGGATGGCACCTCTTTGTGAAATCGCGTTCAGTGACACACGTGTCTCGGCGGCTGTTGGGGGTTTTGTGGTCGTCAGGGATGTTTGGCACAACCCAGCTCCATGAGCTTATTCGATCGTACGCCTGATTTGAGGAATTCGTCAAGCCGTTATTTCGAAATCGAGCTCTGATTTAGGCACATTACAATGGTGTCAGAAGGTCGATCAGGGGGTTTCTTGAGCCGGTTTGGCTTTGATTTCCATTTTACGGCGGAGTCGCTGCAGGCCTGTCACGATGATCTGATCGGACATCGTCAGGCCAGTCCGGATGACTCGACGCTGTCCGACCAGAGGGCCCAGTTCGACGGAGCGGGCTTCAGCAATCGATTTTTCTTCGTCTTTGCCAACGACGTAGACGAATGGTCGTCCCTGGTCGGAGGCCATGGCTTCTTCCGGGATCAGCAGTGCGGCCTCAGGTTTTCCGATCGGAAATTTGAGTCGTACGAATAGTCCGGGAGTCAGCAACCCGTCGGTATTCGAAATCGTCGCTCGTGCTCGAAGCGTCCCCGTAGCAGGATCGATCTGGTTATCGAGGAAGTCCACTTTCCCTTCGATTGCGAACTCATCCGAGTCTGCAAGGGAAATACGGACGACGACGGGTTCCTTCATCGCATTCACGATCGTGCCGGTTTTCTCAAGCCGTCGCAGGCGAAGGACCGTGCGTTCGTCGATATCAAAGTAGACATGGACCTGGTCCAAAGGGACGATTGTGGCCAGAGCAGTCTGATCGGTGGTGACGATGTTGCCGACATCCACCATACTGCGACCGATTTGCCCCGAGAGTGGAGCTGAGATGGTCGAGAACTGAACATTCAGGTGAGCCACATTCAGTGCTGCCTTGGCTTCCTGGAGAGCGGCATTGGCCTCGTCGAGATCATATTGAGCCGTCTCCAGTTCATTTTCTGAAAGAGCCTTCTTTGCCATCAGCTCTTCGGCTCGACGAAGCTGACTGGTGAGTTTCTTGATGCGAGCTTCAATCTGCAGAACCGCTGCGGCTGCTCGTTCTTCTTCAGCCACGAACTGGCGATCATCAATCTTAAAGAGCACGTCGCCCTTTGAGACCAGAGCACCATCCTCGAATTTGACAGCATCCAGATAGCCGCTCACTCGGGCACGCAGTTCAACGACTTCTGTCGCTGCTGTGCGTCCGGTGAATTCCTCATATTCTGTGACCTCTTCCGTCACTGGCGATACGAACATCACTGACATCGGCGGAGGAGGTTCGGGCTTCTTCTCCGTGCGATTGCAGCCAGCGCTGCAGAGTAAAACAGACCCTATCAGCAATGCTGGACTTGAAAAGAGGCGGAACATATCGGGACCATTGTCAGGCAGAGAGGAATCAGTGGCGGGAAGGTGTGATTGACGTAAAGCCCGTCTGGATGAAGACGTCTTTGTCAGTCCATCCGCAGGATGTCACGAAAACTGGTTGATGCTGGACACTCAGGTTACGCTGCGTTTCGCCGGGATTCAACAGGCGGCCGAGTTGTTCCCGGTGAATGCTGGTATACTTCGCTTTCGCTCAAAACGGCCGTCATTTCAAACTTTGCCGGGCTCAGGAAAAGGTTGCAATCATGAGATCATCACGCAGGCAGTTTGCTCAGGCTACGCTGGGCGCAACGGCGCTGACACTTTTGAGCAATCCGCTGACCAGCCATTCTCGAGCTGCGGTAAATGCTCCACCAAAGATCAAGATCAAGATCGGTCAGATTGGCGTGGCTCATGCGCATGCAAACAAGCTGGCTGTTTATCGCAATTCGTCGGACTATGAAGTTGTCGGAATCTGCGAGCCCGATGAGCAGTTGCGGAAGCGGGCGGAAACGCAGGAGCCGTTCAAAGATCTGCCGTGGATGACTCAGGAAGAACTTCTGAACGTCCCGGGGCTGCAGGCCGTGCTTGTGGAAACAGAAGTAAGCAGACTACTGGATGTTGCGGAAGTCTGTGTCTCTGCTGGTAAGCATGTGCATGTTGATAAGCCTGCCGGAGAATCCCTTCCTCAGTTTGCAAAGATTCTGGACTCTGCCGCGAAGCAGAAGCTCCTTCTGCAGATGGGATACATGTATCGCTATAACCCCGGCGTTGTTCTGCTGCGGGAGTTTCTGAAGAACGGCTGGCTGGGGGACATCTTTGAAGTTCACACGGTGATGAGCAAAGTTGTTGATCCCGCAAGTCGCCGTGAACTGGCTGAGTACCCCGGTGGGATTATGTTTGAACTGGGATGTCACATCATTGATCAGGTCATCGGAGTTCTTGGAAAACCGGAACACGTGCGTGCGTTTCCGCGACGTACATCAGGTCACGATGACAGTCTGATGGACAACATGCTGGCGGTTTTTGAGTATGAACGAGCAACAGCCACAGTTCGGTCCAGCGCTGTTGAGATCGATGGCGGCAGCCGGCGACACTTCGTTGTGTGTGGTACGGAAGGGACGTTCCACATCCAGCCGCTGGATAATCCCACCGCCCGAATCACGCTTTCGAAGGATCGCGACGGCTATACCAGGGGAACTCAGGATGTGACGTTTCCGAAGTATGTTCGGTACGTCGATGACGCCGCCGACATGGCCAGGATCATCCGCGGTGAAAAGCCCAGCGACTTCGGCCCGGATCATGACCTTGCGGTGCAGAGTTCTCTGCTGCTGGCCAGCGGGCTGGAAACCGACAAGTAGGAATTCCTCAATACGGAATTCTGTTTCGGGCCGGCGATGTTCACTTAGTCGCCACGATCTCTCGGCAAAACAGGATCTCTTCGTCGGTCAGTTCGCCCGGCGGTTGTTCTTCATAATGCAGCAGCTCAGGATAAGGTCCTGAGTTCCAGCATTTCGTGAAGACCTGTTGCAGATCAAGAGGGATGTCATTGTCGTCGCTGGCTAGCGGCAACGAAATTCGAGGTAGCCGCTGCATCATAGAAAAGCCATACAACTCGCATCGTGTTGGAAGGTTACGTGTCACGGACACAAGGTATCGCCGCTCAGGCAGCGCCTGTAGTTGTTCGGCTGGGATCCGAACCACAGTTTCACCTTTTCGCAACAGATCGATCTCGACGATGTTTGTATGTCCCAGCCAGAGTTCTTCCTGCTTAGCCAGATAGTTTGTGCGGCCGGTGCCGGGGTGTTTATTGTCGGGACTGAGCACCTCAATGGCCGTCACGACACGGTTACCTTCTGCTGGCTCAATAATCGACAAATATGGTTGTCGAAATTCTTCTCGCAGCAGTTCCACCACAACAGGTTTATCGGCAACCATGGCCCCCGCCGTTGAATCGACAAAAGGCTTGTTGCTGCGAGTTTCGATAATCGAAACGTCTGGGCGAATGGGCCGTTCGTGTTGGACGACGAACAGGCGATCCTGAGTCAGCGCGGCATAGCGCGGGCGCAGGAACGGCTGCAGTGCTTCCCTCAGGTAAGCGATGAAGCTGTCATGAAAATCGGGCCAAAGAGCCCGACGTTCCAAATAGGGATCCATCCCCGGAAACGGGCACGACATTCGGCAAATCCCATGAAACCGGTTATTTCGAAGGTCCGTTACTCAATGCCTTTAACCATGTTATCCCATAGTCGGCCGATTGACAGACGAGAATCCCATCGTGTGGCAAAAGGGGTCTTCCTGAGCGTTCCTACTTCAAACCTCTGCGAATCAGCAACGCTTCCACAGTCGGTTCACTGCCTCGGAAGGCTTTGTAGGATTCCATCGGTTCACGGCTGCCGCCTCGGCTGAGAATTTCTTTGCGGAAGAGATCGCCGTTCTCGCGAGTACATCCGCCCTGAGACATCATGCGTGCAAACGCGTCGGCCGCCAGGACCTCGCTCCACAGGTAAGCATAGTAGCTCGACGAATAACCGCCCGACCAGATGTGAGCGAAGTATGCGGTGCGATACCGCGGCGGAACCGGAGCGTAATCGATGCCGAGTTTCTTCAGGGAATCGGCTTCGAAGGTTTCCACATCCGCAGGAATCTCTTCGCTTGTCAATGAGTGCCATTCCAGATCCAACAACGCCGCAGAGAGATACTCCAGAGTGTCAAATCCCTGGTTAAATTTGCTGGCCTTGATGACCTTGTCCAACAGTTCCTTTGGAATCTGTTCCCCGGTTTTATAGTGCTTCGCGTAGTTCGCAAGAATGGCTGGCTGGATGGCCCAGTCTTCTTCGAAGGTCGACGGGAACTCCACAAAGTCGCGAGGTGTCGCAGTGCCCGAAACCGATGGGTAAGTCACGTCCGAAAACATGCCGTGTAATGCATGTCCCATCTCATGGAACAGCGTGGTCACATTATCAAAACTGATCAAAGCCGGCTCACCATCGGCCGGACGAGGAATGTTCAGGCAGTTGACGATCACCGGCTTTTCGTTCAGCAGAGCCGACTGATCCACAAAAGAACTCATCCACGCACCACCGCGTTTGGTGTCGCGTTTGAAGAAGTCTCCGTAGAACAGCCCGATCTGAGAACCGTGGCTGTCGAGCACATCAAACACACGAACGTCAGGATGATAGACCGGCAGGTCTTTGCGCTCGCGGAAGGAAATTCCGTACAGCTTGTTCATCGTGAAGAACACGCCATTCTTCAGCACGCTGTCGAGTTCGAAGTAGGGCTTTACGGCAGCTTCATCAACTTCAAATCGTGCTTTACGGACCTTTTCAGCATAGTATTCCCAATCCCATGGAGCCAGCTCATGATCGGCTCCTGATTGCTTGATCATCTTCTCCAGATCAGCCGCTTCGACTTGGACTCGAGCCAGCACGCCGGGGACCAGATCTGTCAGCATCTTGCGAGCGGCAGTCGGATTCTCTGCCATCTGATTTTGAAGTTTGTAGGACGCATGGTCCTCGAACCCCAGCAGTTTCGCTCGTTCGGCTCGCAGTTGAGCGATCTCCAGAATCAACGGCCGATTATCAATTCCGCCATCGCGGCCCAGACCTCGAAAAGCCGACGCCTCCCAGACGCGTTTTCGGAGTGATCGATTGTTGAGCGACGAAAGAACCGGCACACGCGTGGTGTTGGTGATCTCCAGCAGATACTTGCCTTCGAGTCCTCGTTCTTTTGCTCCTTCGGCGGCTGCAGCGATGTCAGCGGCGTCCATACCGTCCAGTTCTTTAACATCCTCAACGACGACCGCTCGTTCCTTGCTGATCGCCAGCAGGTTCTCTTCGAACTTGGTCTCGAGCTTCGACAGTTGCTCATTCAGCGATCGAATGCGAGCCTGCTGCTCATCATTCAGTTTTGCCCCTGCGCGGACGAAGCTTTCGTAATGCTGCTTCAGCACCTCGGCCTGCTCGCCATTAAGCTTCAGAGACTCGCGTGAGTCCCAAAGTTTGGCAACTCGCTCATACAGTCGTCGGTTCAGCAAAATATTGTCGGAATGCGCCGCCTGCAGAGGAGCCAGCTCCGTTTCAATATTCTGCAATGCGTCATTCTTGTGAGCAGAAGTAAGATTCGAAAAGACGTTGCGGACGCGTGTCAGCAAGGCCCCTGACTTTTCGATGGCGACGATTGTGTTGTCGAATGTCGGAGCGTCTTTCTGAGATGCGATCGCTTCCATCTCGGTCAGTTGCTGCTTCATTCCTGCCATGAAGGCTGGCTGAAAGTGTTCGACTTTGATGACATCGAATGCCGGCGTATGAAACAGCAAAGAACTTGGCGAAGAAAACGGATTGTCAGCAGACAGATCGAAAGAGGTATTCACAGCAGGTTGGCTCGTGGAAAATGGTTGATTAGCAGGGAATGGCTCAGCGGCTGCAGACACAGCCCCGACGACCATGGCTGCCGCCAGTGCCGAAGCGGCGGCAAGATTCTGTCGGGATTGCAGCGAGAACAGTGCGTTTCGAAACGTGTCAGAGGTCATAGCGTGTTTCCCGTTGATGAAGAGTGCCGAATCTCAGAAATCGGCCAATCAGCGATGGCGAAGTGTAATGTGGTTTCCGTCGCTTGTCTGCTCACGCGACGGAGGAGTCGCTTACATCACAGGAGTCGCGTGTTTGACTAAGGACGAATTTCCATCAGTGGCTCTGTGGTGATTCTGACATCGTCGACAAACAACGTGGCCGACTGATCTCCAAATGAGTGGGCGGAGATGCCGACTTCCAGGCTGTCATACATCATGCCTCGGAACGGCAATGTCGGCCCGTGACTGTCGACGACTAACTGTTCGTCCTGCCAGACCTGAACATGTCCTTCATCAGGATGCAGGAACACGTGCCATGTCACCTGAACCCATTGGTCGGTTGGAAAAACAACCTTTTCTTCAGAAGCCTGACGGTATTTGGGCTTCTCCAGTGCTTTCAGTTCGACACCCAATTCCTGACCATCAAACAGCATGAGTCTGATCCCCGGCGATTCCTTCACTTCGCGCCCTTCAAGATCGGCCAGTGTGAATGGTCGAGTCGGCCCATCGATACGAAACCAGGCCTGAAACCAGAAGTGTTCATTCTGTTCGAAGCAGACAAATCCTGTACCGAGCGATGCCTTTGCGCAGATCATGCGGGATGATTTCGCTGGGCAAATACAGCGCAAAGACTGCTGGCCGCTGTGAGCATGAAGCTGTGATGGACCGACGGAAGCATCAAGGAATTCTGCCTTGGCCGTCAGGATCTGATTGCGGAGATCAACGTAATCGGAAACGGCTGGTGTCTGAGGTGTTTGCAGAGTGAACTCGGTCCACTTGCGTTCTTCCCCAATCAGTGATCGCAGGCCGTCGACGTCCTCTGCCACATCCTCGAATCCATCGGCAAACTCTTTCAGAAGCTGATAACGTTTGCCCGAATCAGGATCAACGCGGAAGACAGCATCTCCTTCTTTCACGATAAGGCGAGCGATACTCTCGGGATCAAAAACGCGATCGACCCATGTCCAGGTTCCTCGTTCGCTGATGACTCGAAACACGTTTCCGTCATCAGCTAAGACGTACGGAACTCCTTCGATAGTTGTTGTCCGTAAAACTCTTTCTGCCGGGTAGGCCTGCACTTCTTCCGGCCTCTGCAGCTGAAGCACGACAACCACAACCAGCAGCACGGCTCCGATCAGCAGGATCCATCTTTTTGAGTGAGACTGCACAGGGAGTTGCTCCAGCAGGTGAGGTTTTAAGCCCGCAGGCTAGTGCTCTGTCAAGGCTCAATTTTCGGGTACGATGGACTTCCAGTCCGTCGACAAAGGTTACCGCCGACGGACTGGAAGTCCGTCGTACAAATACAATTCAACCCCAACTTTAAAGGTTGACAGAGCACTAGTTAACGGATTCAGGATAGACCATGGGCTCGCGTTCACCAAAGCCTGTTTCCGTGACTACGATGATCGTCTTCGATCGCACAGTGATCGGCGAGCAGGATTTCATTAAAATCGCTGCGGTCTGAATTAACCCCTGCGAGCGGTTGGACGCCAGCCGTCCGTGTCGTGCTGTTGCTGCGGCGGAAGATCTCTACTTCCCGATACAAAAATTGCTGAAGATGTGGTCCAGAATGTCGTCAGTGTAGACATCACCAAGGATTGTACCCAGTTCGTGTAATACGGAACGGATTTCCAGAGAAATCAGTTCGTCGCCGTGGTTTGCTCGGGTCGCGATGAGAGCGTGGTCCAGTGATTGCGTGGCTCGCTGCAGACTGTCTCGACAACGCACCGCCGTCGTTCCCAGTAGCTCGCTGCGAGAGGCATTTGCGGTGTTCAGACAGGCCTGAATCGTCTCGCATAAAGCTTCGATGTTGTGCCCCGTTTCCGCGCTTACCGGCAATAAGCTGTTGACCGTGAAGCGGGATTCATCCGCCTGAATCGTAGCGCCGGATTTATCCGACGGAATTGGGGAGTCGGATTTATCCGACGGACCTCCCGTCATCAAATCTATACGAGTCAGAACATGAATCATGGCCGACGACTGCTTTGCCGCGAGCCTGCAAAGATGCTTGTCTTCCGCCTTGTCCTGATCAGAAAGGTCAGCGGCAGTACACCAGACGACCAAATCCGAGGCCGAGACCTGTTCGCCGCGTAGCTCCTGAGCACGTTCCATGATCAAATCCGCGGCGTCTTCCCAGCCAGCGGTATCGATCAATTCTACGTCCATCGAATCCAGCGGCAGCGTAGCTGTGAGATAATCTCTGGTCGTCCCGGCGATTGGTGAGACGATCGCTTTTTGCTGCCCGATCAGTCGATTAAACAGAGTGCTCTTGCCGGCATTTGGCAGCCCCGCCAAAACAACTCGGCGACGATACCCGGCTGGCAATCGGCTGGCGGAATCTTCGGCCAGTTGTCTCACCACGAGCAACGCTTCTTCCAGTCGACGAGCAATCTCGTGCTTCGTAATGAACTCGATATCTTCTTCGACGAAATCGAGGCCGGCTTCGAGGTCTCCCAGAAGTGCAATCAGATCCGCTCGCACCTGACCCAGCCTGGACGTCATTCGGCCACCAAGCTGAGACAATGCCTTCTGGAGTTCTTCATGATCCGTCGCTTCGATCACACCCAGAACCGCTTCCGCCTGCAGCAGGTCGATGCGGCCCGAGAGAAATGCTCGCATCGTGAATTCTCCTCGCCTTGCCAGGCGAGCACCCTTTTCGCACAGGTGTTCAATCGTTGCTTCCAGCACCGGAGGCGAGCCAATCAGATGAAACTCGGCCATCGGCTGGCCCGTGTAACTTCGTTTTGTCGGCCAGTACATCAACGACAACGGCACGGGAACAATGATCGAGGAAAGTTCCAGGTGGCCCGTAAATCGTCGCGGCAATTTGGACGATCGCCAATTGGCCGAATCCACATCCGGGCGAAACAACGCGGCTACGACATCTGCGGTTGCTATTCCACTGACCCGCACAATCCCGCGCAGGGCGGAGCCAGGAGGTGAAGCGAGTGCAACGATGGTGTCATCAAGGTCAAGTGGCATGAACGCAATGTAAATCCGAGTGCCGCAACTCAAAAGCGAGATTCGCGGTATTGCAGCACACAAAGACTATCTCACAAGACTTGTCGACGTTGATGCGATGCAAATCCCGAGGGATTGACTATGCATCCATCGCCGCGGCGGTGCAGACGAATTCCAGGCGAGCGGTGACTTTGCCGTCGACGGAGCATTTGCCCTTCAAATAGAAGGCGTTGGCCACTCGTTCTGTGAGTTCAACGTTCAGCTCGATGGTTTCTCCCGGCCGAATCATCTTGCGGAACTGGACATTGTTGAGTCGAGTGACGACGGGAACTTCATTTGATCCAGTCGGGACTAACTTTGAAATCAGTACCGCTCCGGCCTGAAAGCAGGCTTCACATTGCAACACTCCCGGGAAGACCGGAAAAGCCGGATAGTGGCCCTGAAAGACGGGCAACGATTCTTTCAGGACTTTACGGGCCACGATATGTGTTTCGCTGATCTCGGTGACTTCATCCAGCCACAAAAACGGATCGCGATGAGGAATGCAGGCTTTGATTTCGTCGGTGTTCACGGGCGAAGCCAGAAAAAGTCCAGGGAGTAAAGTGAGTACCAAAGAGACAAGCCGGGACAAATTCGTCCCGGCCTGTGTCAGGCAAACAGAGAGATTGCGCTGCGGACCGCCTTACAGCTCGATCTTCAGTTCTTCGATCTTGCGATATAGACTCGACAAGCCCAGTTTCAAGCGGCGAGCCGCCTCTTTTTTATCCGGGCACTGACGAAGAACTCGCGTGATGTGCAGGCGTTCGTAGTGTCGCAGAGCCGAACGCAGATCGTCGGTGTCAGGCAGTGAAGATCCTCCGCCCAGGAGATCCGGCGGCAGATCGTTCGGAGTAATCTCTTCGCCTTCGCACATCATGACGGCTCGTTCGATCGCGTTATCCAGTTGGCGAACGTTGCCCTTCCAATGAGCGGCCATCAAAGTACGAATTGACTCACTTGTCGCACCAGAGACGCGTTTGCCCATGGCTTCGCGATGGCGAACGATAAAGTATTCGACCAGCTCAGGAATGTCGTCGAGACGTTCTCGGAGTGCGGGAATACGAATCTTGACGCCATCCAGACGATAGAACAGATCCTCCTGGAAGTTGCCGTCGGTGACTTCCTGGCTGAGATCACGAGATGTTGCTGCGATGATGCGAGCCTGAACCTTAACAGGTTTGGCACCACCAACCGGAGTCACTTCCTGATACTCGATTGCTCGCAGGATTTCTGACTGAGTTCCCGGCGGCAGTTGAGCGATCTCGTCGAGGAACACGGTTCCCGTTCCAGCGGTGACCAATGCACCTTCCTGGCCGTCTTTATTTCCGAAGAGCTGAGTCTCCAGCAATTCGACAGGTCGAGTTCCACAGCTCACCGCCAGGAATTTTTCGTCCTTGTTTGGACCGGCCACATGGATTTCGCGAGCGAACAGTTCCTTGCCCGTGCCGGTTTCGCCAACCAGCAGGACGTTAGAATTTGTTGCGGCTACTTTGCGGATGGTCTTCAGGAGTTCCTGAAGAGCATGGCTGGATCCCACAACCTGATCGAAGCCCGCGCTACGAGCCAGGTCGTTGCGGAGTCGTTGATTTTCACGATAGAGATCCTGGAACTTGAAGAGTCGTTGCAGACGCTTTACCAGCTCTTCAAAGCGAACAGGCTTCACCAGATAGTCGAAGGCTCCGGCTGTGAAGGCTTCAACCGCATTTTCGACGGTCGCGTACGCGGAGATAATCAGCACGAACATCGCTGGATTGATGCGATGAAGTTGGCGCAGGACTTTTACGCCATCGCCGTCGGGAAGCTGAATGTCACAGATCCCGACATCGTAATCTCGTTCCTGCGCCACACGGATGGCTTCGGCCGCAGTTCCGGCGGTACGGACTTCAAAACCTTCACCCATCAGGAACTCAGCCAGAGTTTCCCGAATGATGGGTTCATCTTCAACAACCAAAATCGACTTTCGCTGAGCGATAGTTCCAGACACGGTCTT
>CAMAXD010000023.1 GCA_945861975.1 Candidatus Kuenenia stuttgartensis
AGCATTGAAAGAAAGGTCTCGTTCTCGGGGAGATGTTTGTAAAACGGCGAGGCGAACTTCAGCAGGTAGGTGCTCGGTGTATTTCCAATCGGGACGAAGATCTGACCATCCTGAATATGAACGGGAAGTTTGTCCTGTGCACCAGCGAGCGATAATCGGACTTCATTCTGGCCTGTCACTGCCGAGAAGGCATGGGGAGTACCAATAGACCAGTCAGCCAACTGTTTCTCGCTGAGCAGTCTATATCGTTGATCTGTTGGTCTTGGTTGCTCACTGCGTGTGATGGCGAGTGCTCCGGCGCAGTCGCCACCAATCGCTTTGAGCAATTCAAAATCGTTGCCCAGAGAGATTTTCAGTGACTGGCAGATCTGTTGTCTGACATTTGCTTCGGGTAACAGATTGGCAAAGAATCGATGGCTTGTGATCAGGTCATATTCGCCGTTCAGCGGTAATGAAATCGAGATCGGAAAGGCAGACTCATGTTGCTGCCAGCTTGTTCGATAGCGAAACTGCATCTGCCCCGATTCACTCAGTTGCAGTTCGCCAATTGTCTGGTTCTCGTAATGAACATACAGGATCTCAGACATTCGATCCTCGCTGTTCGATTCGCAGTTCAAATCCAAAAAGCTGCAGGATGTGAATCGCAAGTCCGAGTTGCAAAGTCGATTTGCCGCGTTCCAGTTCAGACAAAAAACGGACTCCGACACCGGCCATAGCGGCTGCGTCTTTGAGTGTCAGCCCCGCTTCTTTGCGGCGTTGTCGCACGAGCTGTCCGATTTGGAGTGGAGTATTGACGACGACCATTTTTTCCCGATCGGTAGTTTTCTGAGGCGGCATCAGGCGATTTGTGTTAAATGTTCCCGAACGGGAATATTAGCTCGGGTTTCGGACGTGTCAAGTTTTTATGTCCCGATCGGGAACATTCTGGTGCCGAGGGATTTTGAACGTCGGTGCAATACTGGCTGTCCAAAGACGGGAGATACCGAAAAACAACGGAACCGATTGATTATTGTCCCACCGCTCATCTTTGACGTCCAGGTTCGGTGCCGACATACTCCAACTCGTCGGCAGGTTCTCGGCATGATCTACGAGACACAACCCTCAAGTCATCACTGACAAGACAGGGACTGCCTGACCGGAGACCTTTGCATCTCAGAGTCAGTTTCCAGCGGAAAGTTGTTCTATGTCTCGTTCCACGCGTCGACGATTTCTTCAGTCTGCAGCAGCGGCTTCGGCAACCATCATGCCTTTTTTTGTGCGAGCTTCGGCGATGCCGTTCTCTGACAATCCGATTGTTGGTTCCGGTGAATTCACTTACGAGTGCCAGCACAACTGGGATCGCGCGGGTCTACCAGCCGGACATGAGTACGGCAACGCATCTCATGGAGTCGCAATCGATTCACAAGGTCTGATCTACATCACTCACGCTGGGAACCCGGGCTCGATTTTTGTGTTCGACGGTGACGGCAAGTTCGTGAAGGCGATGGGAGAAGTTCACAACGCCGGACCGGCCGCCAAGGGACATGGGATTTCGATTCGAAAGGATGGCTCGGAAGAGTTCGTGTATCTTGCTCCGTCTGATACTACCATGGCGTTTACGAAGATGACCATGAGCGGTGAAGTTGTCTGGAGTAAAGATCGAGCCACCATCAACACGGAAAGCGACGGAGTGTTGGCAGATCCGAAGACCGGATTTCGTCCCACGAATATCAGCTTCCGACCGGATGGTGGCTATTATCTGGGAGACGGTTACGGCAGTCACTACGTCTTCGAGTACGATCGGAACGACAAGTTTGTCAGAGCACTCGGCGGGCAAGGTAGTGATACCGGAAAGTTCAGCACGCCGCACGGACAATGGCTGGATGCTCGTGATGGAGTGCCCAAGTTGGTCGTGGCCGACCGCGCGAATAAGCGACTGCAATGGTTTGGGATGGATGGTCAGCACCTGAAGACAATGGACGGTTTTTTGTTCCCGGCCGACATCGACGTGCAGGGGGAATTCATGCTGGTTCCGGACCTGCATGCTCGCATTACGATCCTGAACGGCAAGAATGAGATCGTTGCACAGTTGGGAGACGATGAAGCCTGGAGAATCGAAGTTCTGGCGGACAATTTTGCGATGCGTGCGAAGTCAGCCGAGTGGAAGCCGGGGCGTTTTGTGCATCCGCATGATGCCTGCTTCGACGCCGACGGAAATATTTATGTGACTGAATGGGTGAAGACGGGACGCGTGACAAAACTGGTTCGCAAGTCATAGACAATGGAGAGTTGGTAATGCCTGAACGAATGATTCAGTCGAAGACGAGAAACCAAGCTGTTCTTTTCACGCTCAGTGCTCTCACGCTGGTCTTCAGCGTTCTGGACGCCGTTGAGTCGGCTGAACGCCAACGAATTCCGTGGACTGAGTCGAAGCTTGTGGGGTCACCAGACCCGCCTCTGCCTTATCGAGCCGTTCGAGCGTACGAGAAACTGCCATTGTTTGCGCCGGTGTACTTGCGCCCCGAGCCAGGCACGGATCGGATCTTCTTTCTGGATCACAAAGGCGACTGGAAGGAACCCGGTGGCCTGCGTTATTTCACGGACAAGGCAGAAGCGGACAGCAGCAAACCGTTGATTGCTCTGGATCGACTGGTTTATGGATTTTGTTGTCATCCGAAGTATCGTGAGAACAAGTTTCTGTATCTGATCACCAATGGTCCGATGCCGGAATCGAATAAGCAGAATCGAATTTCACGTTTTACAGTTACGGAGTCTGCTGATGTCCCAGGAGAACTTAAAGCGGACAATGAACTGGTCATTCTCGAGTGGGATTCAAACGGCCACAACGGTGGCGATCTGGCATTCGGTCCCGACGGTTATCTGTACTGTCCAACAGGCGATGGAACCAGCGATAGTGATACTCTGGCGACTGGCCAGGGACTGAATGATTTGTTGGCCGTGATGCTGCGACTGGATGTTGATAAGCCGACCGCCGATAAGCCTTACTCGATCCCACCCGACAATCCGTTTGTCAATGTTCCCGATGCCCGACCGGAGATCTGGGCCTACGGTTTTCGAAATCCGTGGCGTATGGATTATGACCATGAGTCGAATCAGTTGTGGCTGGGACAGAATGGTCAGGATCTTTGGGAACAGGTCTATTTGATTCGACGTGGTGAGAATTATGGATGGAGCGTTCAGGAAGGCGGTCATCCTTTTTATGTGGAACGTCCGAAAGGCGGAGAGCCGATTGTTGCTCCGGTGGCCGACCATCATCATTCGGAATCTCGCAGTCTGACCGGCGGAGTCGTTTATCGAGGCGCGAAGCTGCCTGATCTCGTTGGCTGTTTCATTTACGGTGATTATTCAACGGGCAAGATCTGGGCCATTCGGCATGATGGAACGAAGGTCACGTTTCATCGCGAAATCGCAGATACAACTCTGCAGATTGCCGGGTTCTCCATGAATGCTGCAGGTGATCTGCTGGTCGTGGATCATGCGGGCGGTTTCTATCGCATTGAACCGATGCCTCCACAGGAGCCGACCCGTTTTCCTCGCAAGCTTAGCGAAACAGGTCTGTTTGCATCGGTTGCGGAGCATCGTCTTTTGCCGTCTGTGATTCCGTATTCAGTCAACGTGCAATTGTGGTCTGATGGGGCTCACAAAGAACGCTGGCTGGCCGTGCCGGGGGAAGAGAAGATTGATTACACCTCCACGCGCGGTTGGAATTTTCCCAATGGTTCGGTTCTGGTGAAAAGCTTTGCTCTGGAGAAAGTCGCCGGCCAGCCGGAGACACGTCGCTGGATTGAAACTCGCCTGATGGTCCGGCAGCAGAACGAGTGGGTCGGCTATTCGTATCGCTGGAACGAAGATCAGACCGATGCCGAGCTGTTGGATTCCGGCAGTGTCGATGTGGAGTTTGAGATTCAGGATCCGGCAGCGGCAGATGGTGTCAGAAAACAGACCTGGCATTATCCCAGCCGTGCCGAGTGCATGGTGTGTCATTCGCGAGCCGTCAACTATGTCCTCGGACTCTCTGAGAACCAGATGAATCGAGAGCATGACTATGGCTCAGAAAAATTCAATCAGATTCAGATGCTGTCAGAGTTGGGGATGTTTACGAAGCCGCTTCCCAAGCCCGTCGAAGAGCTGACTCGACTGAGCGATCCCTTTGACCAATCCGTAGACTTGAAGCAGCGAGCCGCCTCTTATTTGCATGCCAATTGCTCCAACTGTCATGTGGAAGCTGGCGGAGGGAATGCTCAGTTTTCAGTTGAAATCGATGCAAAGCCCGAACAGGCGAAGCTGATTGATGTGAAACCAGTGCATACCGCTTTTGACCTGCAGGATGCGAGGCTGGTTGCGCCGGGGTCACCGGAACGATCGTTGCTGTTTCATCGAATGCAGAGACGAGGACATGGTCAGATGCCTCCGCTGGGAACGAATGTTGTTGACAAGCCGGCGGTGGATTTGATCCGTGAGTGGATTCTGCAATTGCCGACGGATACGGCGTCGAAATGAGTCCTTCAAGCCGTGGCTGGAGATCGAGCAGTCACATTGGATTTCATGGTGGTGATCTCCGCTTTCGGGATAACGGATGCTGCCGGCGATTGCACTGTACGCTGGAATTACGGCGAAGGTGGTGCAGAAGCCGTTGAACCACCGGGGTGAACCCCAATGGCGTGGACTTAGCGTAGCGGAACTCGCCAAGAGTTCCGGCTTTCCTGCCAAATCACAGGAAGTCTACGCGACTACCCCTATCAAATTTCCCTTAAGTCCACGCCATTGGGGGTGAACCCCAATGGTGATTGGCTGGCATCACCGTTAGCGTTGATCGCTCTGCAGGAAGGCCAGCAGGTCAGCCATCTCCTGAGCACTTAACAGTGTGGTCAGACCGTTTGGCATCGGCGACACATTTGACGGTTGTATTGCAACGATCGACGTTCGTGCCAGGTGGAACGTCTTCTGAGCATCTGGCGACAGCACGATCTCATCAGCCGACTCACTGCTGATGATCCCGCTGATGACTCGACCATCCTCCAGTTCGACGCTGACTGGTTCATAACCTCGCACGATACTGGAACTTGGGAAGACCAGTGCTTCCAGCAGGTCGCGACGATTTCGAACACGTCCGATGCTTGTCAGGTCGGGGCCAAGTCGTCCACCACCGTAGCCCAGTTTATGACAGCCATTGCACGCGGCTTTTTTGCTCATAAAGACTTCGTGACCGCGGCGAACATCACCATCGGGTAAGGTTGTCAGTAGTTTTTCCAGCGTCGCTGTTTGTTCTTCTTCGCTCGCGTTGAGAAGCTTCAGCAGAGCTTTGCCAGCCACCTGAACAGAGGTTGGATACTTGGTCAGAAGAGGCTTAATCAAATCCGGCCGGAGTCCACGAACACCCTCCGCCTGCATCAGCGCGGTGACCAATTGGAGCCCCAAAGATTCCGAACTGCCCTTCTCAAATGCTGGTAATAGCTTGGGGAGTTCCATCGGACCGACGGTTTTGACTGTTGAAACAAGCGACGTTAATTGAGGTTCCGATAGCGCGGAAGACGCGAGTCGGTTGGCGGCAATTGAACGCAGGTTCATGGGCAGATCAGGGCTCAATGTCGTCGTCAGGAGCGAGAAAGTACTGTCGCTAAGATTCAGTCCGCTGCCTGCCGCGTCGATGGCATTCAGTCGAGTTTCATTTTCCAGATCTGCATCGGCCGCGATCTTTGCCAATGCATTGCGAAGACCGGGATGGCCATCTTTCGGCAGGGGAAGATTCTGAGCGGCCGCGATCGCCAGTGGCAATGTGTCTTTATCGGCCGAGGTCAGCGTTTCTGCCAGTGCATCCAGCCATGAGGCCGGCGTGGCTGTCAGACCGCTTGACGCCATCACCGCGAGAGACTGTTGGCGCGCGGCGGTGTTGCTGGTGTCGGTCAGCGAGGTCAGGAGCAGCGTCTGAATATCTGGAGCATTTGCCAGACTGACAAGCAACTGACGATCCTGTGCGCGATCTGCTTCGCTCAGATCCGAAGCCTTAGCCATGCGCTGTTCGAAGTAGGATTTCAGTTCAGGGCCCCAGTCGGAATGTTGATTTACGATCCACGCTGCGGTTGCTCGCAGAGCTGCATCCGGGCTGCTCATGTGATGGATCACATCGGCTGCCTGCAGCCCTCCGTTTTTCATTTGATCCAAAGCGACCATGGCTGCACGAATTGTCGCAGGGTGTGTTGAGTTCAATCCCGTGCGAGTTTGTTGGGCGTTGCCAATTTCGATCAAAGCATAAATCAGAGCATGCTCGCGAATCCGTTCGGCAGCGACAGCGGGGGCTCCGGAAGCGTCCGGACCTGTGGACTTGAGTTGTGCTGTGAGATCCAGCATGTTCTGGATTGTACTTTCATCCGCACGCAGTCGACCGATCGCTTCCGCGGCAGCTCGAGCTGACCCCGGCTCTCCTGTTTTTGCAATTGTCATCAACGTTCCTGCGGCTGCTTGATTTCGAGCCAAGCCTGTCGCATGAATTGCCGCCTGTTGCACAGTTTGCTCTTTGTCATTCAATGCTGGCGCGATTGCTGCCGTTGCAGCGGGAGTATTGATCCCGGCCAGTGCCCAGACTGCTCGTCGGCGTACCTCGGACGATTCGTTCGCTATGACGACTGCGGAAAGGGCATCGACAGCCGTATCCTGCATCTTTCGCAATTCCGCTGTTGCGCGGCGTTGGACGAACAGACGAGGATCTTTCAACAGAGTCGTGAGTTCTTTTGCATCGGCTTTGGCCCAGGCAATCTCTGTCCCGAGCGGATCCGCAATAGAAGGAGCATTGTTCCGGCGGACTCGATAAATCCCACCCAGCACATCGGGCTTGGCCAATTGAGATGTCGGACAGCAGACCTTGTACCAGCCGCCGGTGTCGACGATCAGTAAGCTGCCATCCGCGTCTTCAAAGATATCGGTGGGGTGAAAGTCGGGATGCTCGCACGCCAGAAAGTCGACGTCCTCTGTGTCGTATGTCGGGCCATTCGGTTTCAGTTTGTGCTGGACGACTTTGTGGAGATTGAAATAGCACGCAAACAATTGTTGACTGTGGCCTCCATTCAGCAAAGAGTCAGTGCCGCCAATAAAGCCACAAGGGGCCGCAGCACCCTGATGATTCAACACCGGCATCACTTCGCCAGTCATCGGATGAGCGTAGATCGAGTCATGTTTCTTGCCATAGACACCGCCGTAGATGGCATGAATCAATCCATCGCGACGACCAGCTTCCGGATTCTGGAAGAATGTGCAGCTCAGGAACCGCTCGCCGTTGTTCAGGAAGGCGACGTTCACCGGGTTATCCATGCCACCGATCAGGACGGATTCCATTTCCGTTCCATCGGGTTTGGCGCGAAAGATATGAGATGACCGAGTGACCAATTCATTGCCATCGGACAGTATGTGTTTCTGTTCGGCAAAGGCTCCTTTGCACCAGTAAAATCTGCCATCGTGGCCAAGATACGGGCCGTGGAGGTCATTCCCGCAACCTGTCAGAGTTTTGCCATCGAACCAGACTTCACGTTTGTCAGCAGTGCCATTGTCATCGGTATCTGTCAGCTTCCAGATTTCCGGAGGGGCAGCCACATAGAGCGAGCCTTCGAACCATAGGCAGCCTTCGGGGAACATCATTTTGTCAGCAAACAAAACGGACTTATCGTAAACGCCATCGCCGTTTGTATCTTCAACGCGTCGAATATTGTGAGGCTTCAGTTCCAGTTGCTTTTCTGCTCTTTCTGACATGCCACCAGAGTCTGTGACATAAAGTCGTCCACGTTCATCGCGGGCTACAGCAATTGGGCGGCCGACAAGTGAAGAGTCAACAGCCAGTTCAACGGAGTAGCCATCGGCGACTCGCAGAGTGCGAGCCCCAATCGTCACTTCTGCAGAGAATGCAGGATCCATTATCAGAAAAGCTGCCAGGACGGTTACGGCGGCAGGAGTCGAACGATAGAGCGCAGTGACAAGCATCGAAATTCCCTTTCTCTACGGATGTCAGATTCTTACTGAGATGTTCGCGAATTCCCGGTCCGTTGTCATCTCCGTCGGAACATTACTTTGCTCTGAAGCGGACATCGGACGACCCGCAGCGATAAGGTGTAATGGCATTGATTTAGCGGGCGGAATATCGTGATCGCCCAAAGGCAGTCCCTTGCAGTGGAGCAACGCAAGCTGTCTGGTGACGGCACCTTTGATTTAATTAGCCGCAACGCGTTAGCGTTGGGCTCTTGCCGCTTCTGTGTCTGCAGCTGCGGCTGTTGGGGACCTAAACAGTCGCGAAAGAATGACAGCGACGGCCGCCAGGTACAGCAGGCCAGCGATCATGAGCGGCCAGATCAGATTTGGCCACCGATTGAAGATTCCGTCGGAAAGCCACGATTGTGCGAAACACAATGGAGCCATACCGAGACCGGTGGCCAGCATTACGCGCCAGGTCGGAAGTCGAGTCAGTCCTGCGGCGTAGGACAACAGGTCAGTGGACGTCAGTGGATTCAGTCGAAGAAGCAGGATCATCCAGAAGCCGCGCCGGTTGAGTTGCTCCTGAAGTTTTTCTATCGAATTATTCGCGGAGATTCTATCCAGCCACCCACTTCCCGCACTTCGCATCAGAGCGCAAGAGATCCCGGCTCCAATTGTATTCCCGATAATCGCCAGAAAACCTCCCAGCCACGGGCCAAAGATGAGTCCTCCAGGTGCGTACAGCATCAACCCGGGAATTGGCGCGACAATGACCTCTGCGACGACAAAAATGACGTACATCACTGGCGCGAAGTAACCGGCCTTTTGAAAGTAATGCTGAAGGACCAGCACTCGTTCAGAGGCTGAAAGTTTGGCATCCAGAAGTTTGGCGACGATTCCGTCGTTGCACCACGAAACCAGCATCATCAGCAGGATGGAGACAAGAACCAGCCAGGGAAGGTGCGACTTGCGCATGATGGTTGCTGTTGTGCTACACGTAGAAGAACGTGGATTCGGCCGTCGTTCTCAGCAGCATTCGACGTTCCTCCGGCGTCACAAAATCGATGTCGTCACGAATGAGCGAAATCGATGAAGCATACGTATTGAGTCCAGAAATCTGATAGGGGCAATCGCTGGCCCACATCAGGCGATCAGGTCCGTAAGTCTCACACAGACGTTTGATCATGGGGATCATTTCGTGATGCGGTGGCGTTTTCTTGCCGAACGCGTAGTAAGCCGAAATCTTGATTCGAATGGTTTTGTATTTGGCAAGTTTGCAAAGCAAATTCACATCTTCATCTCGAATTTTGCCGTTCTCTCCGATGCGAGCAAAGTGGTCGATCACAACCGGAGTGTCGGGGAACTTCTGACACATAGCGTCCAGTTCAGGCAGGTTGTCTGCATTGATCAGGCAACACATAGACTGACGGGTCTCGGCTGCGGTCTTCCACATCTGCTGCATGCCATTTGTGGCTAACCACTTCGGCTGGTCTTCACGCGGGCCGATCCGGTAGCCGGTAACGCCAGTCTTGAGCATTTGCTTCATCAGAGATGCAACGTTGTCTTTATTGTCGTCGATTTGTGCGACGATTCGAAAGCGATCCGGGTGTTTCTTCCATGTGTCAATCAGGTATGAATTATCAAAGCCGTGGTACGGATGGTGCTGAATCAGGACGACGCGACCCACGCCTTCAGACTGAGCGATGGCCATCAATTCGTCATCCGTGAAACTTCGTGGAGCCAGAACGTCTACCGCCTGGTTATCACGGAGAGGGTATTTCGCCAGATCTGTTGTCCAGATGTGGGAATGTGCATCGATCCAGGGATGTTTTTCGTCCTGCATTGCGGCTGCCTTTTTTGAGTCCGCCAGAAAAAGTGAAGTACCGGAGACCAAGGCAGCAGCAGAAGCCAATGCATGACGGCGAGAAACCTGACCTGACTGAGGCATCAGTGAACTCCGAATAATTGCGGAAACGAATGTTGAAGCACATCAGGCGTAGTTTTATCAGATTGGATAATGGCAGCAAACTTATGCCAGCGTATGTTATTGCACTCAGAATTTTGAAGTGTGCAAAGGTGACACTGTCGTTAACACCCCCGGCATCTTGCGAATACTGGAATGTAATGATGACTGATCCGTTGAAGGTGCCTTGGATGCGACTCAGAATGGCGTCGGGATTCTTGACTTAAATTCGTCTGAAAAAAGCGTCTACGTAAGGGTTCTTGTGAAAGTGTCATGCGTGTTGATGCGAGGGTAAGCCCGCCTGTTGCTTGTCTCATTTTTGGTTGCGTGCGATGGGTATATCCCGCAGGACGTTGAATTTGAGTCGCCACGATACTATTTTTAAGCGTGACCAGAAGGTCGCGCGGATTATTTAATTTCTGGCATGGAAGCCGACTCATGAAGGAACAGTTTGATGCAGCGCCAACGCAGACCAGGAAAGAGGGCGGAACGAAAAGCTCCGCCTCTCACGGAATTTCAACAGCCAAAGAAGCGACGTCCGTTCACGGTCTTTTTGATTGAAGACGATCAGGCAGTACGTGCGTCTCTTGTCGAGGCACTTGGGGAATTCAAGATCACGGTCAGAGATTACATGACCGCGATGGAGTTCTATCGCGATTACCGTGAACCGGTTCCAGGAGTGTTGATTCTCGACTTGCGGCTCCCGGGAATGTCCGGAGTCGAGTTGCAGGAAAAACTGAATGAAGATGGCTTTGAATTGCCAGTAGTGATGATCTCGGGTCATGCTGATGTGCCGATGGCTGTTCGAGCCATGAAGAATGGTGCGTTTGATTTTCTTTGTAAGCCTCTGAAGATCGAAGATCTCGTGGCTGCGATCGCGCGGTCATATGCCTACTTCTATGACGTAGATCCAGAAGTACTGGAAGAAGAACTCGAAGATACCGAAGACAGTATTAATCGTTTGACCGGACGTGAGCGTCAGGTTCTGGATCATGTTGTTGATGGTCTCTCCAGCCGAGAGATCGCTCAGGAACTTGGTGTGAGCACAAAAACAGTGGAAGCTCACCGTGCTCGCATCAACGACAAGATGCGAGCTGACAACGTTTCGCATTTGATCCGCATGTGCTTCGCTTATAACGAAGAGCACAGCAACTGATTGTGTTGAATGGGCTGTCGCGACGGAGTTTGTCACGAGTCGCAGGTTCGGTCGCGAGATGAATAAGACGGTGTTGGCGATGTCGAGCCTGTTTGGCCGTTGGCGGCCATGTAGGTCTGATTGACCATACCGTCTTTTTTCGTTTTTGCGGCGGCATAACTACAGTTTATGCCGCTCTTCAATTTCGTTCGAACACGAGTTGACAGTCACGGGCAACATTTATACTGTGCGTCGACATGCGGCTCGCTGGTAACGCGAGCGTGTCTGAATCGGCCGAAGGAGCGACATCAGTGACGACGGTTGGGCAGCGAATCCGGGAGATTCGCAAGAGTCGCAATCTGACTCAAAGAGAACTAGCCGACCGAGTCGGCATTAATTTTACTTACTTGAGCCGCGTCGAGAATGATCGGCTTGATGATGAGCAGACTCCTCGTGAGGAGACTCTGCAGCGAATTGCCAAAGCGTTAGATGCAGATCCGGATGAACTACTGTTGTTGGCAAGGCGAATTCCAGATGCCTATCGCGACAGAATATTGTCTCGCCCCGGTGTCTTTCGAAAGCTGTTGAATCTGTCTGATACGGACCTTGAGAGCCTCGTTGGTCAATTGGAGCAGCAGTCTCGCCGCCCGAAGAATCACTAGCGATCGATGGAAACACTGCACGGAGCCGGATTTTGAGGCTTCGTATCGAACTCAAGAAGAGCGACGAATCTCGCAGGGAGTGTGACTTGTGCGACGCCATGATTTGACCAATATGCGAACGCGTTCCATTGACGCAGTTACTGCCATGCGTATTCGGGAGTATGAGCAACTGACAGGGGAGCCTGTGATGTTCCCTGTGCCGATCGAAAAAATCGTCGAGCGAATTTTGGGCCTTAATTTCGACTGGGTGGAAATTGAAGAACAGCCGGGTGAGCAGATTCTTGCGGGATTGATTCCGGAAGAGCGACGCATCGTGTTGAATAGTCGTCACCTCGATCTGTTCCAAAAGAAGCCCGGTCTGGAGCGCAGCACCATTGGTCACGAGGCCGGGCACTGGGACATCGACATCGACCGCACCAGCCTGCATCATCCTCGATTGCCCGGTTTTGAGTTGCAGACGAGTGTCGTTCGTCGACACGCGGCTGATCGTCAGGTGCTGGTCGAAGTCCTGAATCGCGCGGCTTACGACGAACGCTATTTTGAGCTGTATCGTGAGTTGACGGCTGGTCAGGATTCCCCGGAAGTTCGCAGCGCCGTGGACAGATATCAGTCTTCGATGCTTATGCCCGACTGGCTTATCAAGTCAGCAGTTCGCGATATCGATGTGACTTCATGGCCCGCGCTCTACGAACTGGCCGAGAAGGCTCAGGTGACGATCTCCAATCTGACCGTGCGACTGCATCGTCTGGGAGTGATCTACATTCCCGAGGGAAGTCGAGAAGTCTACGCCGGGCGCGATGCTTATATCGGGCAGAAGCACTTGTTTTGATGTTGTCTGTTTTGATGTTGTCCTCAGGGTTGGTGTCGTCCTTGAGTTGGTTTGTCGCGTCCGTGATGTGACTTGAACTCGATTGTGGCGAAGCGTCTCGCTTCGCCTTTTTCTGAGCCTCTGTGTTGACAGTTTCTGGCAACTTTGTGTTTTCGTTGGGCATGTCACTGATTTTTTAGCCTTGAATGGAGTCTTGCTATGTTGGTTCTTTCTCGCAAACTGCAGCAGCAGATCGTCATCCCGGATTTGAATATTCGCATCACTGTGCTTTCCGTGGGGACAAATCGTGTGCAATTGGGTATCGAAGCACCGAACTCAATTCAGATTACAAGACCGGAGATTAATGGTTTAACATCCATGAGCAGCGTGATGTCAGAGTGGCGTCAGGTTGTTGAGGTGTAGTTTCAGTGGAGTAATCGCGTGGCCGTGTCGTTGAGTACGGAGACTTGTGACGTCATTGTCATTGGTTGTGGTGGCTTTGGTTCGTCGGCGATGTTTCATCTGGCTCAACGTGGTCTGAACGTGATCGGGATTGATCGTTTTCACCCACCTCATGATCGTGGAAGTTCGCACGGCGAGACGCGAATTATTCGCAAGGCTTATTTTGAGCATCCCAGTTATGTTCCGTTGTTGCATCGAGCATGGGAGCTCTGGGAAGAATTGTCGGAGAGTGTCGGTGAACGACTGATTGAACAGCGTGATTTATTGATCGCTGGTCCACCGGGATCGGATGTGATCGAGGGAGCACGTCTGTCTGCTCGTTTGTATGAACTGCCAATGGAGAATCTGACGGCAGCAGAGGCTGCAATCCGGTACCCGGAATTCCACTTACCCGAAGATTATGCCGTGGCGATTGAATCGACGGCTGGTTACCTGTGGGCCGAACGTTGTGTGGCATCACATTTGGATTGTGCGACTTCCCTGGGGGCTCAGCTTCGTCCCGGCGAGACCGTATTTTCGGTGGCGTCATCCGGTTCGGGAATTCGAGTGCACACTGACCGAGGCTGCTATTCTGCTGGCGCGGCGATTGTGACTTCGGGAGCGTGGACGGGGCAGTTGTTGTCAGATTACGCTCGGCATATTTCAGTGCTCAGAAAAACATTGTGTTGGTTTCCTGTGACTTCTGAAAATTGGATTCGTAAAGATCGAGCCCCGTTGTTTTTTGTTGATGCTCCGGAAAGTCAGTTCTACGGTCTTCCGAGTGTCGATGGGAAAACGATCAAGGTTGGGATGCATACTGGTGGTGAGGTCGTTCATGATCCGTCGACTATGTCCCGTCAGGTAACCGATGAGGATGAACGCCCGATCTCGCAATTTGCCGGGAAATATCTCGGAGGAATGAAGCCTCAGGCCAGCAGATCGGTCATCTGCATGTACTCGATGACTCCGGATGGTCATTTCCTGCTCGATCGGTTGCCGGAGTTGCCAGTCGTTGTTGCTGCAGGTTTTTCAGGGCACGGCTTCAAATTTACGAGCGTGCTGGGAGAAGTCGCGGCGGATCTTGTTCAGCGAGGGCAGGCGGGGCTTGATATCGGGTTCCTGTCTGCCAGTCGACTCGGTGCCGATCATTAAGCGTCACTTACTCTGTGTTTGCTGAGTGACGTTGAATCGTAGCTTTACGAATTGCTCCTGGGCAGCAAATACTCGGCCTTGTTGACGTCGCAAAAACAAGGGGGCCGTCGCGTTGCCAAATCGTCGAGTCAAAGTCAGACTGCTGCGATTGTGACTGGACTTGAGATTCCTGCCACCTGCTGCCTTCCCCCTCAAAAGGACAACGAACAGATGTCCGTCGCTTGCGTACGTTCTATTTTTGGTAATCGTCCCTCATGCACTGCATTGGTGCTGCTTCTTGGCATTTGGTCATCCTGCGTCAGTACGTTAAGTGCTGCGGCCGAGGACGATTTTCCAAAGGCTTTCAACACGGATCCCCCGGATTCACATCCTCCAACTCCCGATGAGATGGTGAAGCTGATCGAAGTCCCCGAAGGCTTCAACGTCACTCTGTTTGCCGGTGAGCCAGATGTTCAGCAGCCAATCTGCATGGATTTTGATGACAAAGGTCGCCTGTGGGTTGCCGAATGTTACAGCTACAGTGGAGGTCCGTATGAAACTAAGCTGCGAGATCGCGTCATCATTCTGGAAGACAAAGATGGCGACGGAAAGCATGACTCTCGCAAAGTGTTCTGGGACAAAGGCTTCATGTTGACCAGTCTCACCTGGGGCTTCGGCGGTCTGTGGGTTTTGCATGATGGCACGTTGTCTTTTATTCCTGATCGTGATGGCGACGATGTTCCGGACAGTGAGCCGGTCGTCATGCTGGACGGCTGGAGCAAGGATTGCGGTCACAATTTTGTGAGCGGTCTGATCTGGGGTCCGGACGGTTGGCTCTACGGTCGTCACGGGATTGTTGATACATCATATCCGGGTGTGCCGGGAACTCCGAAAGAAGAACGCCCCTTCATGAATTGCGGCGTCTGGAGATATCACCCAACGAAGCACACGATTGAAGTTGTCTGCAACGGCACGACCAATCCGTGGGGACTCGACTACAACCCCGACGGTCAGTTCTTCATGACCAACAATGTCCAGGGACATCTGTGGCACGTCATTCCCGGTGCACGCTATCAGCGGATGTATGGCCAGGATTTCAATCCTCATGCGTATGAGCTGATGGATATGACGGCCGACCATTACCACTGGGACACGAAGACGAAGTGGAATGAAAGTCGTGACGGAGTGGCCAATGATCTCGGCGGTGGGCACTCTCATGTTGGTGGTATGATTTATCAAGGAGACAATTTTCCGAAGGAGTACTTCGGAAAGATCTTCATGTGCAATACTCACGGTCGTCGCATGAACGTGAATCGGCTCGATCGCCAGGGCAGCGGTTACGTGGGCAAACGAGAGCCGGACTTCATGATTGTCAAGAATCCATGGTTCCGCGGAATCGATATCAAGATGGGGCCTGAAGGAGCGATCTACATTTCAGACTGGTCGGACAATGGTGAGTGTCATGACCATGACGGTGTTCATCGTACTAGTGGCCGAATTTATCGAATTGCCTACGGAACTCCGAAGCTTACGGCTTCTCAGGCTGCTGTGTTGAATGGAAACAATAAGCTGGCGTTCCTGAACAACGACTGGATTAATAAAGGTGATTGGTTCGGTCGTCATGGGCGTCGAATTCGTCAGGAACTGGTTGCCAGCGGCGAACTCTCTGGGCGAGCACTCGCGCCGATGACTGGATACGAATCTGTGAGCCAATTGTTGTTCACTGAAGCTTATGGTGGAAACAACAAGACTCAGTTGGAAGGGGCTCTGAATTCTTCAGATCCGCTGGTGCTGGCTCAGGCGATTCAGCTGGTTGCTTCGACGTCTGACCGTCGCAATGCTCATTTTGAAACCTTGAAAAAGGTTGCCGCCAAAGAACAACCGGCCAACGTACTGTTAGCCCTTGTTTCAGTGATGCAGAAGTTTAGCGAGAATCAACGTGGTGGATTGATGGAGGCTGTTATTGGTTGTGCCGCGAACGCACAGACAATTGCCGCGGAAAATCAGCTTACGTTGATGACATGGTACGCGATTGAGCCTGTGGTCCTGCGAAAAGGCGCCGTACAACTTCTGGAGTCAACTCCCAAGCTTCAGATGTTTGCGGTTCGTCGACTGGCCAATGATATTGACCGTGATGCCGACAACGCGAACACCGCCCTGCTCTACATCGGCAAGCAGGTGGAGGCGAAGAAGCATGATCGTGCCGCTGAGTTGCTGACAGGCTTTTTAACAGGACTTGCTGGTCGCGCGAAAGTCGATGCTCCGAAAGATTGGGCAACGATCGAAAAGCACCTGAAGGCCAGCGATTCTAAAGATGTGCAGGTGTTGAGTGAATCTTTGGGTGTTCTGTTTGGTGATGGAGCGTCTATGGATGGTCTGCGTAAGCTGGCGGGTGATTCGGCCGCCGATTATGTGGCTCGCGACAAGGCGATCCTGGCTTTGGCTCAGGCGAAGGATGCGGATTCGATTCCGATGTTCTTTAATCTGCTCGGTGACCGTGCTGTTTATTCAACCGTCATTACAGCACTCGCCGGCTTTGATCATCCGGATACCGCCAAACAATTGCTACAGCGGATGGCTGGATTCAAAGACGGAAATCGCGGGCTTGCGATCGATACCATGGCCAGTCGTGAGAGCTATGCTCTGGAGCTCATTGGTGCTATCGAAGGCGGACGTATTGATGCTCGTGAACTAACGGCCGCTCAAGTCCGTCAGATGACGGCGTTCGGTAACGAACGAATCAAGAGTGTACTTGAAGAAAAATGGGGCGTGATTCAGGAAACTCCCGAAGCACGAATCGCAGCCATTAAGAAGTGGCAGGCTGTGCTGACTCCGGAAACGATTGCCAAAGCTGATCGTGATAATGGCGCTGCAATCTTCAAAAAGTCTTGTGCGAATTGTCACAAGCTCTACGGTGAAGGCAAAGCCATTGCTCCGGACCTGACTGGTGCGAATCGCAGCAACCTCGAATATCTGTTGATGAATATCGTAGATCCCAGCTCGGTCGTTCCGAAGCAGTTCACGACTTCAGTTCTGGCCTTGAAAGATGGTCGAGTTATCACGGGGGTTGTGGTTTCAGAAACGGAACAGACGCTGGTCGTTCAAACAGACAAAGAGCAGCTTTCGATTTCGCGCGGTGATGTCGAGGAAACTCGCAACACGGGCAAATCTTTGATGCCGGACGGAATGCTGGATCCCCTGACAGAAGATCAGGTGAGAGATCTGTTCGGGTTTATGATGCCGAAGAAGTGATTATTCCCGGCGAGCGGCAGGGCCGACAGCCCTCCGAGTCTCATGCGCAGTGCTCGGAGGGTTGATGCTCTGCCGCTCGCCAATTTGGTTTGGTGACGTTGTTCTGACAATGTTCATAAAGGTGAACCCATGGGCAACTCACGAGACAAGTCCTCGCTCGAATCCCGCATACTGGCCATTGTCAACGCCGTTGATTATGCACCGGTGACGACTTCGATTCTGGCGAAATCACTGCAGGTTTCGAAGCCGCAGTTTGCTGAATTCAAAGATGCACTGGCCACATTAATCGAAGCGGGTCGCATTCGGCAGGACAAGAAAGGAAGGCTGCGTCCTCGCGGCAGTGCCGGGCTGGTCGCTGGAGTGCTGCGCAAAATCAGCAGCGGCGCTGCGTTTGTGATCCCTGCTCAGAAGGATCCCGCGCAGAAAGATAACGATATTTATGTGGCGCCCCGCGATGTGAGAGATGCTCAGACCGGAGACGATGTGCTGGTTCGTATTTCGGCCAAACGTCGTGCGAATGGCCAGCGATGTGGGATTGTCGAAAAAATCGTTGATCGCGCGACCAGCATTTTTGTCGGCACATACATCGAATCCGGTGATCAGAGCTTCGTTCAAATCGACGGGACCGCTTTCACGGCCCCGATTCACGTCGGCGACCCGGGTGCCAAAGGCGCGAAGCCAAACGATAAAGTTGTGATCGAAATGCTGCGTTTCCCGACGGCGAGTCGGCCGGGAGAGGCGGTGCTGACCGAGGTTCTCGGCAAACGCGGTGATCCGGGCATCGATACGATGACGGTTGTTCATAGCCTTGGATTGCCGCATGAGTTTCCTGAAGACGCACTCGCTGAAGCGCGGCGGCAGGCAGAGCTCTTCAATGAGACGGATCTCTCGGGACGCGTCGATCTGACTGGTGAAACGATCATCACAATCGATCCCGCGACAGCTCGTGATTTCGATGATGCGATTTCGCTGACAAGATCGGACGACGGCCATTGGCATCTGGGTGTGCATATTGCCGACGTGGCTCACTTCGTTCAGGCCGGTAGTCCGCTCGACAAAGAAGCACGTAAGCGAGGGACCAGTGTTTATTTACCGCGTCATGTGATTCCCATGCTGCCCGAGTTGATCAGCAACGGACTGGCCAGCTTGCAGCAGGATCAAGTGCGTTACACAAAGTCGATGTTTATCGAGTTTGACGCTGAGGGAAGTGTTGTTGGGACAGACGTCGCCAATACTGCAATCAAAGTAGTGCGTCGATTCGCTTACGAAGAAGTGATGCCCATCATTCGGAATCCGCGACAGCAGGTGGCCGATGTCACAGCCCCGGTGAGACAACTGCTGGACCTGATGTTTGAGTTGGCCATGTTGCTGCGTCGTCGGCGATTTGCAAATGGTGCGCTGACGATGGGCATCCCGGAGGTCGAGATTGATTTTGACAAAGACGGTGGCGTCACTGGTGCGCATGAGCGTCATCATGATGAAAGTCATGAGATCATCGAAGAGTTTATGCTGGCGGCCAATATTGCTGTCGCTCGTCTGTTGGAAAGCAAGCGGTTGCCGTTTTTGCGACGCGTGCATGGCGATCCGGATGAACTCAAAATGCGAAACTTTGAGCAGTTCTGTCTGGGACTGGGGATTACTCTTCGCAAAGTCCAGAGTCGCGCGGAACTGCGGGAGATCATTCGTTCGGTTGATGGGAAACCAGAATCCCGCGCTGTCAACTTCGCGTTGCTGCGCAGTATGAAGCGGGCGGAATACGCTCCGGATGATATGGGCCATTATGCCCTGGCTGAAGAAGACTATTGCCACTTTACAAGTCCGATCCGACGCTACCCTGACCTGACAATTCACCGCCTTATTGGCCAATTGGCAGCGAAGAAGCCGGCGAATGCTCAAACCGTTGATGAGCTGCTTGAGCTGGGCAAGCATTGTTCGATTACAGAACGTCGTGCGGAGAAGGCGGAACGCGAGCTGATCAAGATCAAGCTGCTGCGATATATGTCCGGACACATTGGCGAGGAGATGGATGCCTTCATCACGGGTGTGGAAAGCTTCGGAATGTTCTGTCAGGGAGTCGCTGTTCCCGCCGAAGGCATGGTCCATCTGAGCGCGCTGGGTGATGACTTTTATGTTTTCGATCAGCCGACTCGAACGCTGAAAGGCAGTCGTACAAAACGCGAGTTTCGCCTCGGTGATCCCATTCGCGTTGTGGTCGCGGCCGTGGACATTGATCGCCGCATGCTGGACCTGCGTCCGGTGCTGGATGCTGCTGGTTTGAAGCGGCGATCTGCTCCACGGTCGTCTCGTCCTTCGGGATCGCCTTCCCGTGAATCAAAAGAACGATACGGCGGTTCAGGAACTTTTCCTGAACCAGGACGCGGCCGTGGTGCTTCGAAGAATAAGCCTAAAGGGAAGGCGAAGTCCAAAGGCAAAGCGAAGAAGGGTAAGAAAGGGCGGCGATGATGTGTGCCAGAAAATGTCATTGGGAAGCGACAATGTGTGCGACGAGCAGCAGAATCAAAGGTTTCACCACAGAGGTCGCGAAGGGCACAGAGGTCGCGAAGGGCACAGAGGTCACGAAGGGCACAGAGTAGAATCGCAGAGTTGTGTGTGAGGGTTTTAACGCAGAGGTCGCAGGGGATCGCAGAGAGTTTTCTGCGTAGCCCGACTTGTCTCAGGTCGGGATTGAGGCTGCAGGACTCAGGGCTTCAGGCTCGCAGCCTCAGTCAACCGCAGAGCATTTGCAATGCTACTGCGTCCAGCAGGCGGCAGAAATTGAACGATTGAAATTGTTATGACTGGTGTTGTTGGAATCATCCTGTCTTTGCTGTTGCTGATCTATCTTGCGTATCGAGATGTCAGTGTTCTTGTCCTTGCGCCGATCTGCGCATTGCTGGCTGTTGTGATGGATGGGCAGCATCCGGTGTTGGCCGCGTACACTCAGATATTTATGGTCAGTGTCGGGCAGTTTATCGCTGATTATTTCCCCATGTTTCTGCTGGGCGCATTGTTCGGAAAGCTGATGGAAGATTCCGGCTCCGCAGCGAAGATCGCTGAGGTGATCGTAGGACTTGTGGGTGTTCGCAACTCGATCCTGGCGATCGTGCTGAGCTGTGCCGTGTTGACCTATGGTGGTGTGTCCTTATTTGTTGTGGTGTTTGCGGTGTTTCCGTTAGCACG
The DNA here is from genome assembly GCA_945861975.1 of Candidatus Kuenenia stuttgartensis. Taxonomy (GTDB): domain Bacteria; phylum Planctomycetota; class Planctomycetia; order Planctomycetales; family Planctomycetaceae; genus SXXK01. The sequence continues at coordinate 20,529 of CAMAXD010000023.1, forward strand.
GACGTTGTTTCGAAAGGCCGATATTCCTCGCAGACTGATCCCGGCGACAATTGGGCTGGGTTCATTCACATTTACGATGACTGCCCTGCCCGGTTCCGTGCAGATTCAGAATCAGATTCCAACACAGTTCTTTCGCACGACCTCGTTTGCAGCTCCTGGGCTGGGATGTCTTGGCGGACTGGTGATGTTTTCGTTGGGAATGTTGTGGCTGAATCATCGCGCGACTGTTGCCATGAGAAATGGAGAAGGGTTTGGCCCTGTCCTGCCGATGGATGAAGTCGCCGCCGAGCACTCAACGACGGCCGGGAAGGTTCTGCCGTCGGCCTGGGCCGCTTTTGCTCCTCTGGTGTGTGTGATCATTCTGAGCTTTGTTTTTTCGCAGTTTCTGATTCCTCGCTGGGACGGCAGCTTTCTGTCACAGGATGTCTACGGAAAAACAGTGCTCGGCAAAGTCGTCAATTCCTGGGCCACGATACTCGCATTGAGCGCTGCTCTACTGCTGTCTGCCGCTTTGCATTATCGATCAACAGAGAAGCTCAAATCATCGCTCGCTACGGGGGCTCGATCGTCATTGATGCCGGTCTTCAACACGGCCTGCGAGTTTGGGTACGGCAGTACGATCAAGTCGCTGGCGGGGTTCTCGGCGGTTCAGACCTTTGTCACAGGCATTGCTCCGGGAAACCCATTAATCTCTGAGGCGATTGCTGTCAACGCGTTAGCCGCGATTACCGGCTCTGCGTCTGGAGGGCTCAGTATTGCATTGAAGGCTCTCGGGGAAACGTATCTTCAGCGTGGAACAGCCGCCGGGATCAGTCCAGAACTGCTGCATCGAGTCGCATCTATGTCGTGTGGATGTCTGGATAGCCTGCCGCACAACGGAGCCTTGATTACTCTGCTGTTGATTTGCGGGGTGACTCATCGCCAGGGGTATCGCGATGTGGGTATGGTTACGGTGCTGATTCCGTTGAGTGCTACTGCGGTGGTGATTGTGTTGGGGACACTCTTTGGTTCGTTTTGAGGTCTGCGGCTGAGAGTCGCTTTTCAACACAGCCGTTGCTTGGGGAGCCTAAACATCTTGCGGAGCAAGAGGAGTACAATTTTCTGCTGTTCGCCAGGGAACTGCTGCAGGCGAAGAACGCGAGGTCTGGTAAGATATGGCCAGAGTTCCGCTGTTCGGCTTGTGATGCAACCGTCACCCTCTCAGTCAAATGTTGCCCAAAATGAAGATCCATTACATTTTTTGCACTCTGGTTTTTGCACTCTTGTTTTCGGAATCCAGCTTCGCAGTCGAGGAAGCTCGGGAAAAATTCGATTCCGTGACCATCAAGGACGGCTACGGCAAGTCGCGAACCTTGGGTGAATTTAAAGATTCCCAGTTCCTCGTCGTCGCGTTTCTGGGCACCGAATGTCCTCTGGCCAAACTTTATGGTCCCAGGCTGCAGCAACTCTCGGGGAAGTTTGAATCGACCGGCGTTAGTTTTGTTGGTGTTTGCGCCAACGTTCAGGACAGCCTGACGGAGATCACGGGATACACCAACAAAGCGGGCATCAGTTTTCCGATGCTGGTTGATAATGAGCAGGTTCTGACGGATTTGCTCGGCGCAAAGCGGACTCCGGAAGTTTTTGTGCTCGATGAGCAGAGACGGATTCGGTATCAGGGTCGGATCGATGATCAGTATGGGATCGGAGTCATTCGAAGGGCCGCGACGACCAATGATCTTGAGGATTCGATTCAGAATCTTCTCAAGGGAGTCGATCCGGTTGTTGCGAAGACTCCTGCGGTGGGCTGTGTCATCGGCCGGAAGAAAAACATCGAGCCGCATGGTGAAGTTACGTATTCAAAGCACATTGCTCCGATCTTCAATCAGCGATGCGTTGAGTGTCATCGCGCGGGCGAGATTGCTCCGTTTCCGTTGACGAGTTATCAGGACTCTATCGGCTGGGAGGCGACAATTGCCGAGGTCATTCGTGAAGATCGTATGCCACCATGGAATGCAAATCCGGAGTACGGTCATTTCCGAAATGACTCACGGCTGACTGCGGACGAAAAGACCACAATCCTGACCTGGATTGAGAATGGGTGTCCCGAAGGTGATCAGTCCGAATTGCCCCCTGCTCCATCGTTTGTCAAAGGTTGGCGCATGCCGGAGCCGGACAAGGTCATTGCAATTCGTGACGAGCCGTTTACGGTTCCGGCGACGGGCGTCGTCGAGTATCAGTACTTCAAAGTTGATCCCGGCTTTTCCGAGGATGTTTATGTGACGGCGGCGGAAGCTCGACCGGAGAATCCTGAGGTTGTGCATCACATTATTGCATTTTTGCTGGTGCCAGGGCAGGAGAATATCAGCCTCGGCAAAATGCTGATTGGATATGCACCGGGCACCTCTCCTCTGATATTTCCGGACGGTGCGGCGATGCGAGTTCCCGCAGGATCTCAGATTCTATTTGAGCTGCACTACACTCCCAACGGTACCGAGCAAACTGATCGAAGCTACATTGGGTTGAAGTTTACCAGTGCCGACAAGGTGACTCGCGAAGTTGTTGGGCTGGAGGCTTTGAATGAGCGACTGCAGATACCGCCCGGTGCCAATCGTCATGTTGTGACAGCCGAGGAACGATTTCGTGAAGATGTCATACTGCTGAGTCTGACTCCGCACATGCATCTGCGAGGCAAGGCGTTTCGCTACGATGCGACCTACCCCGATGGCACTACCGAAACGCTGCTCGATGTTCCAAAGTACGACTTCAACTGGCAGCTTCGCTATGAGTTTTCCGAACCCAAGCTGATGCCGAAGGGTACAGTCGTAAAGTGCACCGCGACATTTGATAACTCTGCCGACAACCCCAACAACCCGGACCCGAATCGCAACGTCACCTGGGGCCAGCAGAGCTTTGATGAGATGATGATCGGTTTCTTTACCGGCGTGCGACCGTTGGCGAAGTAATTCCGTAGGATGGGCATTCCTGCCCGTCGTCTTCAGAGAGAGAAGATCTCGGACAAGAATGTCCAAGCGACGTGTCTGACTCTGTAGGCGTGTCTGCAATCATGCCCCCGGCTTCAGCTATGAGAGTTCTTTCTTTACACTCCCCGCATGAAACAACTTATTCGAGCATCTGCGGGGAGCGGGAAGACTTTTCAGCTCTCCGGACATTTTTTGCGGCAGCTGTTTCTGGGGCATCGGCCGGAAACAATTCTGGCGACGACGTTTACTCGAAAAGCGGCCGGTGAAATTCTTGGGCGAGTTCTTCTGCGGCTGGCCGGTGCAGCAGAAGATGCGCAAGAAGCGAAAAAGCTCGGGGAGTTTCTCGCGCCGGCTGTTGTCACGACGGAAACATCCCGCCAATTGTTGTCTGAGGTGACTCGGCAGTTGCACCGCTTGCGTGTCTGTACTCTCGATAGTTTCTTTCAGCAGGTCGCTCGTAGTTTGACTCTGGAGCTGGGTTTGCCGCCAGGCTGGAGCATCGTCGATGAACACACCGATCGTGAACTGCGTGAGCAGGCCATTGATGCGGTCCTGTCGCAACATGTTCCTCAGGATGCACAGAACCTGATGCAGATGCTTGCCAAAGGACGATCGAAACGAAGTGTGCGAGATCTGATTGATGATACCGTCAGAAATTACCACGAACTCTTTCTGCTGACGGATGACGAAGCCTGGAATAAATTGCCAAAGCTTAATCGCCTGACGAACGAACAGCGTGATCAGGCTTTGCGAGATCTCTACGCGGCTCCGCTGCCGACGGACAAACGATTCATTAAGGCTCGCTCCGAAGATCTCGAACGATTTCAGGCCGAACAGTGGGACGAGTTCGTCGACAAGGGGCTCGCGGCCAAAGTATTGGCCGGGGATCTCAAATATTACGGCAAGACTTTGAACGACGAAATCGTTGAAGTCTACGAACGTTTGCTAAGCCACGCCAAGGCGGAATTACTTGAGCGACTTTCATTGCAGATGAAGGCCATTCGCAATCTGATGACGCGATTTGATCGCGAGTATACTCGACTGCGTGCCGAGCATGGCTGGTTGCGGTTCAACGATGTGACTCGCATTCTGGCTCGACAAGGTGGTACGGCGAGCGGCCAGAGGATGAGTTTTCGACTGGACAGTTCGATTCGCAATCTGTTGCTCGATGAGTTTCAGGACACTTCGTCCGATCAATGGCAGATTCTCAGGCGGTTGACTTTGTCACTGCAGCATCACGGTGAGAAATCCAGCTTTTTCTGCGTGGGTGACAAGAAGCAGGCGATCTACGGCTGGCGAGGTGGCGTTGCCGGGATTTTTGATGCCGTTGAAAAGACGGTTGAAGGGATCACTTCGACGGAATTGGACACAAGTCGTCGGTCATCTCCGCCGGTCATGGAAGCGGTCAATCAGATCTTCCGGTACATTACGAATCACAATAATCTGGATGATTATACTGCGGCCAGTGTGAAGTGGTCGGATGAGTTTCCAGACCATTCGACGGCTCTCAAAGACATGCCGGGCTACGTTTGTTTTCGCACCTCGCCGACAATGGAAGGTGACTCAGCGGATGAGCGCAGAGTTCCCTGGTTTCGCTGGGTCGCAGAACAGATTCGCGACATGCATCAGGAAACTCCCGGGGCTGAGATTGGCGTGCTGACTCGAAAAAACAGCACGGTGGCACGACTGGTACATGAGCTTTCACTTCTGAATGTTCCGGCTAGTGAAGAAGGCGGAACTCCTCCGACTGACAGCCCTGCCGTGCTTGCGCTGTTGTCGCTGTTGCATATGACGTCGCATCCGTCGTGTCAGGTTTCTCGTTATCACGTGGCGCAGACTCCGTTTGCGGCTGTGATTGGGTTGACTCGCTGGCGAGATCTCCAGCAGGGAACACGAGTGGCCGCCATGTTGCGAGCTCGTTTGATGGACGACGGTTACGGCCGCACTTTGCAGTGGCTTTCTGAATCAGTTCAGGCGCATTGCAGTGCTCGCGACGTTCTGCGACTCCAGCAGGTCGTTGCCCAGGGATGGTTATTCGATAACAGTGGGTCCTTAAACCCCTGTGATTTTGTGAGGCTGCTGGAGAACAGCAAGTTTCAAAAGTCTGAGCCAGCTCCGGTGCGAGTGATGACGATTCATCAGAGTAAAGGGCTTGAATTTGATATCGTCGTTTTGCCGGAGATTGATGGAGCTCTGTTTCAGAGTCCTCAGGCGGCCTTTACGGGACCTGACGCCGGCGAGGCACCCGATCGAGTTTGCGTGTGGAGTCGCAAGTCTCTGCGTCCTCTGTTGCCAGTTTCATTGCAGCAGGCGTTTGATGATACAGTCTCCAGACAAGTGTCCGAGAGTCTTTGTTTGTTCTACGTCGCATTGACTCGCGCCAAACACGCAATGCACCTACTTGCGCCGCCGGTCATGGGCGACAAGCCGCCGAAGACTTATGCCGGACTGTTGATGGCTGCGTTGGCGGGCGGAAATCAGGCACCGCCCTCGACTGTGATTTATCAGACGGGTGATCCGGAATGGTTTCATCAGATTCCTCGGATGCTCGAACAGGAGGCTTATCAAAGTCGAGCGGCCAGGGTCTTTGTGCCCAAAGTTCGGCTCTCACCGATGCACGACGGACGCCGACGTGGGCTTCATCGTCGAGCCCCCTCGCGGCACGATGAAACGCGGCTGTATCTTCCCGAAGTCACCGTCGCGATCGCTCGTCGAGAAAAGCCAGCTGATTCTGTAACACCGGATGTTCGACAGGGAGGTCCTCCAGCCGTTGATGCGCGGACTCGAGGCACTTTGATTCATGCGTGGTTCGAATGCATCGAATGGCTGGATGAGTCTCGTCCCGAACCTAATGAAGCCAGCCTCCGTCAGCGAGCGGCGGAGCTAACGGTGCCAGATCGAATCGTTGACCGACTGCTGCCTGACTTTCGAAAGATGTTGAAGGTCGCGGGAGTTCGAAAACTGTTCCAGGCTGCCTCGGGAGGCGACACGCGGGTCTTTAGTTTGTATCGCACGCAGCTGGAATCCGGATCGGCGAGCCTCAAGGTTGAACGCGAACGTATGTTTGTGTTGTTGCACGATGGTGAGCTGGTGCAGGGGACAATCGATCGACTGGTTTTGCTCTATGAGAACGGGCGACCCACCGCTGCTGATATTGTGGACTTCAAAACGGATCGCCTGGTCGGGCCAAGGGAACAGTGGATCGAAAATAAACGCAATCACTACGCTCCGCAGTTGCAGGAGTACCGGTTTGCGGTGTCTCATTGCTTCGGAATTCCTGCCGAGAAAATCAGCACTCGTCTACTACTGCTGGAAGCGCAGGCAACGATCGAAACATAGCCAGTGCAGGTAGGGATGAGTATGGCAGAATAGCGGATGGGAATTCTTTGCATTCGCGATTGATCCCTCTCGCACAGTGAGATGATCATTCTCTCTCTCGGCATTCTCCAGGCCCGATGACCAAGTGGGAAATGCAGCCACGCTGCGTTCATATTTGTTGCCGGTCCTGGTTGATCTGGTGCACACTTCAAGGCAGCATCTCGGCGGAGCGAGATGTCTACATTAAGTCGATTTCAGCAATTTGCGAAACTCTTTGAGCGTTCGCGTATTCGCAACATCGTCCTTAGTCAGCCCTGCGCGGCGAGCCTGGTCGACGCCGTATTCCAAAACCTCGAACCCATTGACGCTGTGAGAGTCTGTGCTGATCACGATCGGGATACCAAGATCTTTGGCTGCAGCGGCATGGATGTCATCCAGATCGAGCCGGCTTGGATGTGCATTGATTTCCATCATGACATGATGATCGGCGGCGGCTTTCAACAGCTCTGAAAAATTGATATCCGCGCCTTCACGACGACCGATCATACGTCCGGTGCAATGACCGATGATGTCAACATGAGGATTCGTCACCGCTGTCAGGAGACGTTTCATGATCTGTTCGCCCGGCTGCTTTAAGCCGTAATGCAGAACGGCGATAACCCAATCGGCTTCGGCAAGAACATCATCGGGAAGATCCATCGTGGCATCTTCCAGAATGTCGCATTCGATCCCGCAGAGAATTTCGATCCCGGATATGGTTTCACGGATGCGTCGGATCTCTTCCCAATGCTTTCGCAGGCGATTCGCGTCCAGTCCATTGGCCATGGACACACGTTTGCTGTGATCCGTGATGGCGATGTACTTCAGGCCTCGATCACGCGCGGCAATCGCCATCTGTTCGATTGTCGCGGCACCATCTGAAGCCGTGGTATGCATGTGCAGATCGCCCTTGATATCGGCAATCGTCACAAGCTCGGGAAGTTTGCCAGCATCGGCCCATTCAAACTCGTGTCGATTTTCACGAAGCTCCGGAGGAAACCACGGTAATCCAATCGCCGCGTAAACTTCTTCTTCGGTTCGCCCTGCAACCTGAACGTCGTCGCGAAATACACCGTACTCGTTCAGCTTGAGTCCCAGATCCCTGGCTCGCTGCCGAACAACGACATTGTGTTCTTTCGAGCCAGTGAAATACTGCATTGCCGCACCAAAGGATTCTTCAGGAACGACTCGCAGGTCAAGTTCCATTCCGGTTTTCAGGCGCACACGTTGCTTGGTCTCGCCTCGCTGGAGGACCGATTCGACAAGGGGATGAGCGGCGAGACAATCCATTGGCGGACCGGAGTCGGAACAGGTCGCAAGAATGTCGAGATCACCGCAGGTCTCTTTGCGACGGCGACAACTGCCCGCCACAGCGACTTGTCCAACTTCTTTCAGCTTTTGCAAGTCCTCAACAATCGCCTCTGCGGCCGCGCGAGCGTCAGAAATTGATACTCGTTGGCTGTGTTCCGTTGCCATTGCAATGTTGGCGAGAATGGATTCTTCGGTCTTCTTTCCGAAGCCTTTGAGTTTGGAGAGTCTGCCCGCTTCACAAGCCGCCTTAAGATCTTCCAGCGACTTGAGGCCCAGCTCGTTGAAGAAGACTGAGACCTTCTTCGGTCCGACTCCGGGAATTCGCAGCATGTCGAGGACGCCGCCGGGAATCTGTTTTCGCAGTTCTTCCAGCGCGGAGTGCTGTCCCTTAGTTGTGATCTCTTCAATCTGTTTGGCAAGATCCTTTCCGATGCCGGCGAACTGTGTCAGATCCTGCCTGGCTACCACAAGGTCGCTGAGAGATTCAGACGTCGAAGAGATTGTTCGCGCTGCGTTGCGATAGGCTCGAATTCGAAACGGGTTAGCTCCCTGAATTTCCAGAAGATCCGCAAGCAGTTCGAA
>CAMAXD010000024.1 GCA_945861975.1 Candidatus Kuenenia stuttgartensis
ATGGCACGATGCAGCTCACCGCTGGCGTACATCCGATCGTCGCCACCTACTTTGATAATGGTGGCGGCGATGGGCTCAGCATGTCCTGGAGCGGCCCCGGTTTGGAGAAGCAGGAGATCCCGGCCAGCGTGCTGGTGTCGGCCGCTGAGCAGACTGTGCAGGATCTGGGGATCACTGCCATCATGGATATTCCGGGCCATGAAGCCGGTAAAACCACATTGCTCGTAAGCCTGCTAAAGGAGCGAGCGTCCGTCAACACAAGCCTGCAATCACTGTCCACGATTCCGGTCGAAGCATGGCCGAAAGAACAACTGGGGAATCTCGCCGAAGCTGCCGTTTCGTACCTTGCGAGCCGTGAGCCAAAGGACCGCAACACGGATCAGGCTCAACTCGCACTGAAGATCGCGGAAGGCGTCCGCACGCGGCTCGATGATGCCGGCCGAGTTCGCTTTGAAAAGCGACTGGCAGAAGTCGTCGTGCCGCTGATCGCTTTGGGAACTGTTCGCGAACGCATGATTTATGATCGCGAAACCGTCGCCGTTCAGGCCGGTCGTCCGGTTGAGTTCCGGCTGACGAACACCGACAACATGCCTCACAATTTCGCCGTGGTTCTTCCCGGCACAATGGCCGAAGTCGGCGAGCTTGCTGAAGCCACAGGACGAGATGCCGATGCCGCATCTCGCAACTTCATCCCGAAGAGTGACAAAATTCTGGTCGCCAGCAAACTGGTTCAGCCGGAACAAACTGATCCCATCTTCTTCGAAGTTCCCAAGGAGCCCGGAATCTATCCGTACGTCTGCACGTATCCGGGCCACTGGCGCCGCATGTATGGAGCACTCTACGTCGTTGCGGATCTGAAAGCTTACGAAGCCGATCCCGCTGCGTACCTTGCCGCCAACAAGCTGGAGATGAAAGATGATCTCCTGAAATATCTAGGCCGCAATACCGACTGGCAGTTGGATGATTTAAAGGGAGATGTGATGCACCTGGCTCATCGAGCCAACAACTTCGCCGTCGGCCAGCAGCTCTTTAAAGCCGCGGCCTGCGTTGGCTGTCACAAGCTGAACGGCCAGGGCAACAACGTTGGACCCGATCTGACCAAGCTGCCGCCTGAGTACTCAAAAGTCGATGTGCTCGAACACATTTTGAACCCATCGAAAAAGATTGACAAGAAGTATCAGTCGAATGTGATCTCACTGACGTCTGGTAAGGTCCTCACCGGCCTCATCGTCGAAGAAACCGGTGACTCTTTGAAACTCATCGACAACCCGTCCGCCCCCGACAAGATTATCGTGGTGCTGAAGTCCGACATCGAAGAACGCACGCCGAGCGACGTCAGCATCATGCCGAAGGGCGTTCTGAACAAACTGACGAGAGAAGAGATCTTCGATTTGCTGGCGTATGTGCTCGGTGGGGGCGACAAGGAAAACGCGATGTTCAAGGAGCATGAGCATTGAGATGAAGTATCCGCTCGATGATGAGAACTATGATCGCGACATTCGCAGCAGGGCAATTACCTCACAGCTGCCTGATGGTGCTTACGTTTTCGTTCGTGACGTTGATGGCACGATTTATGTCCTGCCCGACGGGCCGCACCAGCATCCGAAAGTGCTTGGATCTGGTAAGCCCGCAGTCTATGCTGGAGATTTTTCGAAACGGGGCCAGTTTGTTACAGATATCACAAACTTGTCCGGTACATTTCAGTTTGAAGATGCAACTGGTCTGCTTGCCGTTGCCAGGGCATTTGAGGAAATCGGACTGACAATCCAACCCGGCGCTGTTCGACGTTTTTCATACTCATCTGGTCAACGAGCACAAATCCTTCGATAGGATCTCTGGAAGGTAATAATGAGAATAGTGATCCTTGAAGATAACATTGACCGACAACTCGCCATGCGGCAGGTCATTGCGGATCGATTCTCCGGGCATATTTTGGAATTTTTTGTTGCTGCCCAACCGATGATCGATCATTTGTCAGTGACAGGGCTCTATGACGTTTCTTTGATCTCTCTGGACAACGATCTGGAATTGATTGAGAAGGACGGTTGCCTGGTCAATCCCGGCGATGGAATCGAAGTCGCTCGCTGGATTCGCAGCCAGCCTGCTGTCACCCCTGTGATCGTCCACACAACCAACATGTCAGCAGGGGATCAAATCATGGAACTCCTTAGCGAGGCTGGATTTATTCGCGAGCGGATAGTGCCCTATGATGGAGAGGTCTGGATTTCTGAACGTTGGCGCACCAGCGTTAGAGACCTTATTGTGAGCACGGAACCGCACCGAACAATGTCATCGAACGGGGTGCAGATTCTTCGAGCCGGCCACCATGCGGAGGACTCTCCGGAAAAAACGTTACGGGAGATCCTTAGAGCAACGTCTTTGGAATTGAGTGGTTCAGTGGATCCGTCTGAACTCTGTCTCGAACTGCTGCGGTTGCGCACTGACGGATTGCTCGAATCGGTGACCGGGACTGGGTTACCCGTCCTGCGCGAGCTCGGCGCGGGAGCTACGATTGAGATTCTCACGGAATCGGCAGATTCGTTTGGAACGGGGCCATTCTCCGTAAACAAACGACATCTGAGTGATGAATTCTATAGTCACCTCAAGTGGCTTGGCATCACTCAAGTTCAACTTGATGTGGTGCAGCCGTCAGTTTCGCGGCAGGCAATTCTCTTTATTGCTGTCAGACAATCGTCAACGGACCTTGCAAGCCACAGGAATCAGTTCGCGATCCGCGAAGCCCGGTCATTAATGGAAGTCGCATTTCGACAATTTTCCAGACGTAATCAAACTCCTTATGCTGTGCATTTGGATTGATTTGAATCGAGTTAATGGGCTACGATTCCGGGTATCTCAAGGAGGAGACCGCTAATGAGCACACAAGGACAGCGCACGTCGTCACCGAAACTCAACATTCAATCGCTGCTGAATTTCAGCAGATGGTGGGAAGCATTGGTTGTTCAGCAATCCAACCCGCCGGACAAAGATAAAGCAGAGAACAAAGCGGCCTGAGTTTCTCAGTCGAGTCAGGTTTTGTCACATAAACGTGGGCCTACCGCGGAAAGGGGCCGGGCCTCTGCTCGCGTATTCGCTTCGCAAACATCAAGGAATCGGAATCACCGGCAACACCAGATGCGACGCATGTTCTGCATCGTGGAGAATCGTCTGCTGAGCAACCACAGGCGTGGTTGCCAGACCGAGGTTGTCTTCGCCGGTGTTGAGATTTCTTAGATAGTACGGATAGTAACTGCTGGAGATCTCCACTCGGATTTGATGCCCGGCCAGAAAACGATTGCCAGTTGGACGCCAGAATTCGATCACGTACGGATAGGCTTTATCCGGCTCAAGAGTGCTCAGCCGAGCCGCATTGAAAGCTCCGCCATTTTCCGGATCGCGATGGCGAGCCCTCATCACGCCCTCCGCCAGAAACGAAGAGCGACCGTCCGGACTGACATCACATAGTCGCACCATCCAGTCTGTATCCTTCGCGCTGGTCGCGGCGTAGAGCGTTGCCGTGATTGGTCCAATGATCTCAACATCCTTTTCCAGAACCGGAGTGGTGTAGACCAGCACATCGTTCCGCTTGGCTGACGAAGAGACATCTCGTGGTCCATCAATATGACCATTTTGAAACGCTGCAGAGGGCGTCGGATCTTCAGGATCGTAAATGTAATGATCGGGTGATTCCGCAGTCGGAGAAGATGTCGACAAGCTGCCATCGCCGGCGGAGGAATTCGCTTTGCCACCGCTGTGGAGGTAGTACTTCGTCCATTGTGTTCCAGGCAGAGGCCACTCATGGGCCGTTCTCCATTCGTTGCGTCCCAGCACGAACAGATGAATCGGAGGATCCTGCAGAATCCCGTTTTCGATTCCTTTCAGGTGATAGTCAAACCATCGACACACATAACCATTCCAGTCGATGATCGCCTGAGGTCCGAAATCCACATCGGCGGCGATTCGATGAGTATTGATGATATGTTCCCACGGACCGATCACCATCCGAGGGCTTCTGGATTCAGGGGTGGCACCATACTTTTTCATGGCCAGATAGTTGCCGGGCGTTCCCGGGAAGTTGGCATCAAACCAGCCAGTAGCACCAAGAGAGGGCACTGTGACTCGACCGTATTCTTCAGGCTTCTGATACGCGATAGCTTTCCAGTATTCGCCTTCGGCTGTGTTTTGCAGAATCCACTTCTTCCACCATTCTGTGGGAAGATGGTGGCGAGTCTTCTCGAAGTCGATGTACGGCAGATTGCGGTAAGCGGCTTCACGATTGACGGCAAATCCGCCGTACGGTCCCGGGCCGGAACTATGAGGATTTCGGCCGCTGACCATGCCGGCCCAGTCCATCATCCAACACACAAAGATACCATTTTGATAAGGGCAGTTGTAAAAATTATCGGGCGGAGCGACTTCCGGAACGATGCACTTCAACGAAGGCGGCGCTTGAGTGGCGGTCCACCACTGAGTCCAACCCATGTAAGACAAGCCAAACATTCCGACCTTGCCGGTGGACCATGATTGTTTTGCCGCCCATTCGACGAGGTCATATCCGTCCTGTTTGTGCAGCGGAGAGAAAGGATCCCATTCGCCGCCGGATTCGAATCGTCCCCGAGTATCCGCGTTGATGACGACATAACCTCGAGACGCAAACAACTGGGCTCGAGTCGTATTGCCGGTCTTATTGTACGGAGTGAGGTAAACGATGGCCGGAAATCGTTCGTCGCTTTTCGGCCGAAAGATGTCGACCTTGAGTTCGACGCCGTCACGCATTCCGGCATTCTGATTCAGCTCCGAGAGCACTTCATACTTTTGTGCAGAGATCTCTCCGGCCGTCGGTGGCTGAGCTGATAATGAAGACGGTCTACCGCAGAGGAGCACCAGCAGTGTTGTCAACGTGATTCGGGACAATGATCTCATGAGATGACCCTTGCGAAGAGACCGGCAAACAGAAGTGACAAGCCTATTTCTGTGTCAGCCGGTTTGGGTTTTATCGTTTAACAGCAAGCCGAAGGCGACTGCGTTACTTCCATCCATTTGCCGAACGGCTTACGCCGTTACGCTGCACGAAGCAGATAAAACGTCATCAACGATTAAACACGAACTCGCGAGTGTTCAGCAGCGTCCAAAGAATATCCTCAACAGCTTTGCGGCGATCTTCTTTCTCTGTCAGTGATCGCTGCATCAGTTCCTGCTCCTGGGCGGTCGGAAATCGAGAGACCGTGGCCAGATAGAGTTCTTCGATAATTGTTTCCGGAGGAAAATCGGAAGCCGCCAGAGAAGCCGCTCGGCCGCGTCGATCTTCAAGCTTTACCGTTGTGGTTTCGGAGTTCATCAGATGCAGGGCTTGAGCCATGCTCGGTTCACCGCCGCGTTCACAAGCACACACCGACTGACGAACTGGTCGGCCGAATGTCTCAAGAAACAGGGACGGCAGTTTATTATCCCAAACCTGGATAGCACGATAACCTTCCGGCCAGCCGTTGAATCGTTCGGGGATGCCGGTGGCCTGAGACATCGCATCCAGCAAAACTTCCGCAGGCATCGGCTTGATGGCGGCGCGAGAATAATTCTGATCATCAAGACGGTTGGAATCCGTGATGGCTGAGTCGAGCTGGTAAACTCGCGAATTCAACAGAGTCCGCGTGAAAGCTTTCAGATCGAAATTTACTTCAATCAGATGATCAGCGAGAGCCTGCATAAGCGGTTCGTTCGAAGCTGGATTTGTGGCTCGCAAATCGTCGACGGGCTCGACCAGGCCACGGCCCCAATAGTGCCCTACGAGCCGATTTACCAGACAATGCACGAATAGCAAATTGTCCTTTGCCGTCAGCCACTGCGCGAGGACTCGGCGACGATTTTTGGGATCAGGAAATATGGCCGGAGCTGCACCGAGGCCAGCCGCTGCAACAGGCTCACTGGTTCTTGGGTGTTTCAGATCCTCTCCCGGCTTATCAACGATCTTAAGAGCACCGCCCGGCAGAGATTTGCGATCAACTCCGGTAAAGAAACCCGCCAGAGCGAAGTAGTCTTTCTGGTCCCAGCGTTCGAATGGATGATGATGACACTGAGCACACTCGATGCGAACACCAAGGAACAACTGGCTCACAGCACGAGCCGATTTTTCAGGGTCTGCCTGAACCTGAAAGAACCCCGCCGGAGAGTTTCCAACGGTTGATCCCTGCGCTGTCAGCACATCGTAGACGAATCGATCCCACGGAGTATTAGCCGTAATCTGCTGATGGATCCAGCGCGTCATCGCGACGGTTCCCTGAGGTGTGATAATGTCCTTGTCAGCCTGCAGTAAATCGGCCCAGCGTTGAGCCCAGTAGTCGGCGTATTCCGGTCGTTCCAGCAAGGCATCAATCAGCTTGCGTCGCTTTTCGGGATGGGTATCAGCGAGAAATGATCGCACTTCAAATGAAGTCGGGAGTGTTCCAATGGTGTCGAGGAAAACTCGACGCAGGAACATGGAGTCACTCGCCATGGGGCTGGGCTGGATCTGTAGTTTTTGCAACTTGTCCCAGACGAGACCGTCAACAAAACTCAGTTCATCAGGACGTGTAAAATCTATGTCTGGCCCTGGCAGAGTAATTCGGGTGACCGCCACATGTCCCATGTATCGCACCAGAACTGCGGCTTCGCCAGGAACGTTCGTCGCTTGAATCAAACCTTCGCGGCTGACAGCGGCGACGACATCATTATTGGATTGGAAATCTGCCTCGGACGTGATGCCTCGAACCGCACCCGACTGAGTAATCGCGACGACACGTAATTGCTGAGTTTCTCGACGGGCCAGAACGATTTCGGCCGGTTCGGCTTTGATCGAGACAATCGGGTCATCGGATTCTTCGTCCAGAGACATCCCTTCAGATACCCAGCGGAGCAGAATTCTGTGCCAGCGTGAGCCGGGTTCGATTCGACGGCCACCACCGTGAGGAACGCTGGCTACCGCTTTCTGAATGAGAAGGCTCTTTTCAGGAGCCGCGGGGAAGACTCGACGAGCGTGGCTGTCGCGAACAATCGCATCAAAATCACGAGCAGGATCAAATCCGAAAACACTGAGGCGAAATCCATTCTGGCCTTCGGCTTTGCCGTGGCAGCCGCCAGAGTTGCAACCGGACTTGGACAGTAAAGGAATCACATCGTGACGAAAGGAGACCGGCGTGGGGTGTGAGATGCCGCGAACTCGGATCAAGGCCGTTGCGGACATTTCGTTGAAGTGAGCCGTGAGCGTGACTTCCCCATCCGAAACTGGATCAATACGGCCAGCCGCGTAAATCGCAGCGACATTGGGGCTGGATAGCGACAATGTGGCAGATCGAGTTACATCAATGCGTCGACCAGTGGAATCGATTGCTGTCACGAGAAACTGATCTGAGGTTTCCGGGGACGCGATCTCCAGCAGGTCCGGAGAAATCCGGAGCGAAATCCACGAGGTGGTTTGATCGTCGGCTTGCACGGCATTCTCGGATGAGAATACGATCAGAGTCAGCAAGTAGATTGTTCTGAGAGCAGATGTCGTCAACATCAGTCTCCGACTTCGGGTTATGGCGAGCAGGAGTGTGGCGGGAAGCAGCGACGTGCTTATGGCCAGGGAGTATGGCAAGCCGCAGGAAAGATTGCAATTTGTTTGATCGCTGTCGCTCGGATTTCCAGTGGACCCACATGTTTGTGTGCGTCGCTGCCGCGATTGGAGCATGGACGTGCGAAGGCGTAACCGGGAGTGATGGTCAACGGCGGAGTGGAAGTGACTTCTGCCAACCTGACTTCCCCGGTAGTGAAGCGAAAGCGTGAGGCATGAATGATTCGATTGGTGAATCCTTGAACCAGACACTAACGGGCTATTGATATCGTCGTTTAACGAGAACACTCAATACGCGACTAAATCAACGCCCCGCTGACGCGTTCCGGCTGAGGGGGCCAATCGCCATGCAAAGATTGCAGGCAAGACTAATCAACGTCGGCCAGATCTATGCGGATTCGTACGATTTCATCGCGGACCCTCATAAAGGCATTCACAACATCCGGGTCGAAGTGCGTACCACTTTCTTCTTGAAGAATTTCAAAACACTTGTCAATCGGGAAAGCTGGCTTGTAAACTCGTTTGCTGCTGAGAGCGTCGAAGACGTCGGCCACGGCCACGATACGGCCACTCATCGGGATATCGGTTCCCTTCAGGCCAATCGGATAGCCGTTGCCGTCCCAGCGTTCGTGATGAGTCAGCGCAATTTCGGAAGCCATGCGGAGTAACGGGGAGGAACCAACCCCGATCATCATTTCACCGAGCCGAGTATGGGCTCGCAGTTGCAGTGATTCGCTGTGGCTTAACGGCTGAAAGACACGCTTACCAAGGCCCACGTGGCGCTGCATGGTTTCGAATTCTTCCGGCGTTAACTTTCCGGGCTTCCGCAGAATGTCGTCGCCGATTCCGATCTTCCCGATATCATGCAGGGGAGCGGCATGCTCGATCAGCTCACACGTGGCGCGATCAAGTCCCATCTGCCGGGCCAAAATTCCGGCGTAGCGACCGACTCGCACGACGTGATGACCGGTCTCGTTATCTCGAAACTCAGCCAGCTTCGCAAGACAGTGAATCAGTTCAAGCCTTGAGAGCATCAATTCGGCGGTGCGAGCCTGGATCTGAGATTCCAGGTCGCGACTATGATTCAGCATTTGATCAAACTGTGACCGCAGCAAAAGTGCGTTGCGGACACGAGGCAGCAACGACGTGGCTCGCAGAGGTTTTGTCAGCAGTTCGGCTGCGCCAAGTTCAAGGGCATCAGAGCGAACTCGTTCATTCTCTGAGGCGGTGATCATGATCATCGGGATGTTGCGGAGATCCGGGTTGGAGGCAACCTGCTGCAGAATCTGCAGGCCGGAAACGCTCATCACGACATCGCAAATCACAAGATCCGGCTGCTGGGTAATAATACGTTCCAGGGCAGATTCCGGCTCGGTGTGTGTTTCGACTTTGCGATATCCGGCAATCTGCAGGCACTTCTGGATTAATCGTACATTGATTGCTTCATCATCAATGATGAGGATCTTTCGATTCTGAAATTCGTCACTCGCGGCCATCGTGGACGCAAAAGGACCGGCGACAGCATGCAGATTGTGGAGTGAAGCTGCACTGCCGGGAAGGGCGCGATCCGGGATTTCAATCCCGAGCGTTTTTTCAATCAGCTCGTGTTCACGAGCAGTCAGCATTCTGGTTGGCATGATTCGTCATCCGAAGGCAGTCAGGGGAAGTTTGAGCTGTCTTTGAAAAGGCCTTGTTGGAAAGTCGTGTTTCTGATCTCCAGCGAAAGTGGGCATCAGCCCGACATGCGCTGCTAATTTACAGAGTGGTATTCACCGATTAGACCGACATCGCTGAAGCCGTTTCACAAAGTTCCGGATGCAGTGTCTGCCGAGTGTGAGGTACGGACTCCAGACACAACATCAGATCTGTGCGGAAATCATGGATTTCGTCCAGCAGTGATTTCAATACCACAGATTCGCCCATCGAGCGACGTTCGAGCTCGCCGGCAGATTCTCTGAGTCGCAAAGCACAAAGATTGGCTGCCACTCCTTTCACACCATGACTCAGAAGCTGAACAGCCAGCCGATTGTTTCCCGCGATGGCTTCTTCCAGATCGCGGAGACTCTGTCGACCACGAAGTTCAAACATATTCAATAGTTCGATGGCCAGGTCGGAATCTCCAAAACACTGAGACATCAGTTGTTCAACATCGAAGGCTTCCGCGATGGAGGCACTTCCTACACAAACGCGTGGTGCCGTCTTATTCGGAATGGGCTCCAGTCCTTTTGACTGAGGTGTGGGCATCCAGCGAAGCAGCATGTTAGTCAGAGCCTGACAGGTGATTGGTTTTGTCAGATAGTCGTCCATACCCGCTTCAAGACATTCCTCACGGTCGCCAGCGACAGCATTCGCAGTCAGTGCGACAATTGGAATTCGCTTCCCGTTACGAGAAAGCCCGTGGTCAGGAGTTTCTGCATCCCGGATTACTCGGGCCGCCTGAAGTCCGTCCATCAGAGGCATCTGGCAATCCATCAGGATCATATCGAACTCGCCGGATTTGGCCCGATCAACAGCGACCTGGCCGTCTCCGACAATTTCGCACTCGAGACCGAACCTGCGGAGAAATTCGCGGACAACAACCTGATTGATGTCGTAATCTTCAGCGACCAGAACACGGAAGTCCTGAGACGACTGTTCTGCCAGTGGCTCTGTTCGAATCAAATCTGATACACCGTTTGATTCGGCTTTTTCCTCCGGATGTTCTTCCGAGGGTGCCTGCAGACAAATTGTGAACCAGAATGTGGAGCCCTTCTCAGATTCACTCTCAACGCCGATTTCGCCGCCGAACAACTCAACCAGTTTCTTGCACAAAGCCAGACCGAGACCAGTACCTCCGAATCGTCGAGTCGTGCTGCCATCAACCTGCGAGAACAACTTGAACAGCCGATGTCGTCGATCAACAGGAATACCAATTCCTGTATCAGAGACAGCGATTCGAACCATCAAATCACCGGTATCGGTGTACTGTTTCTGAGCTTCGATCGAGACGCGTCCTTTCTCAGTGAACTTCACGGCATTGCTGATGAGATTCAGCAGAATCTGACGCAGGCGACCGTTATCCGCCGAGACCCATTTGGGGAGATCCGGCGACAGCTCACAGATGATTTCAAGCCCGCTCTTGCGAGCTGCCGGAGCCATAATATCGGCCACATTGTGAATCAATTGATGCAAATTGAAGTCGACAGGATCCAGTTCCAGCATTCCCTGTTCGATCTTGGAAAAATCGAGAATGCCATTGATCAGACTCATCAGGCAATCCGCGGAAGACTGAGCGCCGTGGACATATCGCTGCTGCTGCTCATCCAGTGTTGTGGATGACAATAGTTCCAGCATGCCCGTCACACCATTGAGCGGAGTACGAATTTCGTGACTCATGTTCGCGAGGAAATTGCTCTTGGCGCGGCTTGCACTTTCAGCTGCGGAAATGGCGCGAGTTCTCTCGTTGACAACTCTGGCCAGTTTTTCCATATGCCGCAACTGGACATCTCGCAGCGCGCTTTTGGCGGTCAGAGAAAGTGCCAGTTGTCGGACTTCTATCGCGTCAAATGGCTTGCGGAGGACCAGGAACTGATCGGTTCTTCCCAGACGACTCACGATCTGTCGCCATGAGTAATCAGAGTAGGCCGAACAGATCACGACTTCCAATTGAGGATCGACTTTCCAAAGTCGTTCGATGGTATCGATACCGTCCCATCCGGGAGGCATACGAATATCGACAAATGCCATGCGATAAGGGCAGCCCTCTTCCATCGCCTTCTCGACCAAAGCCAGCGCTTCCTGGCCCTGGTAGGCGGAGTCAATCTGATATTGCGTAGTGGCAGTTGAGCCTGGCAACGCGGCGGACGTTTCCCCAAAGAGATCCAGCTCGGCCTGAGTCAAATCGCCTTCATCGTTGGAGGAAAGCAACTTGCGAAAGTCCAGATGAATCGCAGCATTGTCATCGACAATCAGGATACGATTCTTTTGTGAAGAAGCCAACGGGCGGACGTATGCACTCATGCGCACTGCTCCTGGAACCTTCCTGAGATAACGGGCTCATTGTGTGACGAACTGGATGAAGAAAATGAAGAAGCAGTCGTGTCGACCACATCTGAAGCAGGTGTCTCTGTATTGGCGGTGGAACTTTTTATCGTTTCCAGGACCGCCCTCGGTATTGTGATCTGAAACCTTGCTCCTGTACCCGGGCCATCGCTGTACGCTTTGATGTCGCCACCCATTTCACGGATAACGTTGACGCAATAGTGCAGCCCCAGACCGGAACCTTCTTTGCGGGTTGTGAATCCCTGTCCGAAAAGACGTTCGTGAATTTCCGGAGTAAATCCGGTCCCGGTGTCCTGGACTTCAATCTGCAGGAGGTTCGTTTCGAGAACAGCCACGTTCACAGTGAGTACATGGTTCCGTTCCGGAACAGACTGCATGGACAGCAGGGCATTCTTCTCAAGGTTCACAAGGACCTGCGCGACGCGACTGCGGTTCAGTTCCAGCAGAGGGAGTTCCGGCATATTAATTTTGACTGATACGCCACATTGCTTCTGCAGGGCTTCATTGACGAGTAACGTCTCGTTCAGCAAAGCCCGCAGATCGACCCGCTGGCGAAAATCAGATTTGCGAGCATGACTCTGCTGAGAAGCAATCGCATCTCGAATGTGGCGGATGGTTTCCTGCAGACGCTGGAGTTCACTCAGATTTTCTGCCTGCTCTTTCTGCAGCGTGCCTGTGACTGTCACGAGATAGTTTATGAGTTTAGGTCCACGTGGATCTTCGCTGAAGAAATGGACCGCATTAGAGGCCTGATCGGACAACAGTGATGTGGCCTTTTCCAGACCGGAAAGTCGTGAATTATTCAAACGATCGCCAATCACTTCGGCGCAGCAATTCGCGGTGTTGACGGCGTTGCCCACATTGTGCAGAACTTCAGAAGCAATTTCCGCCATGCCTGCCCGATGAGCAGACTCTTCGGTCTCTCTGCGGGCTTCCGCCAAATGGGCGACCATGTGATCAAAACTTCGGGCGAGGATGCCGATTTCATCGGTACGGTCGGAGTTCAGTCTGGCTGCCAGGTCATCTTCGATTCCAACACGTGCTGCGTGCGAGGCCATCGTCTGTAACGGTTCGACAATACGCAGTCGAAGCGCGAATCCGGTTCCCGGAATCATCAGCAGGATACCAATGAGACTGCAAATCATGGCTGCGTTCCTGGCGAACTGACACTGATGCGCGATGGGGCGGAAATCCAGAAGGGTAAGCAGTGCGACGGGAGCACCATAGGCATCTTTCAGCAGTCGCGATGACCGCAGAGTATTTTCATCCACTTCCACGATCGAGTTTTCGCATCCCGGAGCAGATGTCTGCGATTCAGGCGGATCGGTCTTTGTTAATTGCAGGAGGTTTAGCTGGCAATGCGTTCTGTTGCACATCTCGGTGATGCGATCACGGTTGAGAAATCGCCCCATGATCATGGTTCCTCGAATCGGACCTTCGCGCTTTGATGTCACGATTGGCCGAGCGGCGACCATCATGAGACCATGAGTCGTCTGTAACAGTCCCTCAGTGGAATCATCGTTGCTCGAGAAACTTGTGAAAATACCACCAGAGGCCTGAAATTGTTTCAGCAATTCCGGAAGCGAAACGGATTCACGGGAGTTCGGATCCACGCAGCTGAATACGATCACATCCATGGATGTCGACAGGATTGCGACGAGGTCATTGCCAGTTGTTTCATGAAACGACGTTGAAAGATTGGAATCGCGATAAGCCTGGTTGCGATTCTCCAGAAACAGACAGGTATCGTCCCATGCTCCGTAGTCTGCAGCCAGAGTCGAAACGGATTCCGCAACTCCGTCAACGGCTTCTTCGCAGCGGTCGAGGTTGCGAATCGCAGCATCCAGCTCCATTTTTGCAAAGGCGGGAGCCATCACCAGCGCGTGCATCATCCACGTTGTGCCGAGGAAAACCGTCGACAACGCGATCAGCAACAGGGCCATTTGAAGTCGGATGGACATCAGTGACGCTCGGAACAACTTTGATTTGAAGAGAAAACGGATCAAACGCTCAGTCGCCCACCCTATTGGGGCACAAGGCAACGCTAGGACACGTTGATCAGGTCTGTCGTCAAATGTCTCCGATATTCAACATCAACTTAACAACTGCTGGAATGTCCTCCCTGATGACGAGTTGCTTTCTGGTGGAAAACCCGAGTCAGCAAGTAGATGGCTCCGGAATTTACTGGGTTATTACCCGCCTGGGTGAATAAACTATACGGCTGTTTCGGAACGTATTGGTGCCAGAGCCGGTGGTTGGAGATGTTCGTTGAAGCAGTCAAGCCGCACTTTGTCGGGCTGTTGTAGGAACTCATAACTGGTTGAGAACAGCAAAAGAATGAATCTCTGCTTTTGTGGCTCCAGACGACCTGCCTACAATTCACAGTGATTCTGCCCGTTTTCCGAGTGCCACAACAAAGGTTGAATGAAATCTTTCGGGAGAGCCTGCTCCATGACCGTTGGTTATCTACGTCCGGACGTCGCTGATATGGTGCTGAGAGTCCTGGATCGCTCGGTGCATCCGGAGTTATTTGAGACCTTGTGTCAGATAACAATTCCTGTCGGACGCAATCAGGCCACTTTGCGGATCAGCAACTTCGGCCATGCCATCGAATTCAGGACTCCGGAGAAAGTTATCACGGAAGTCGCAACAAGCAAGTTCTCACCACTGCCGCTCCAGGGACGTATGGTGGACCGCCGATTGATCGGCTATCGAACGCACACCTTTGAATGTTCGGGTCTGAAGTATCACTGCAGCTATCAGTTGGATACGGTGCCTGCGGAAGTTTATCTGCAGGTTCATCGAGAGATGGAAGCGGATGCCTGCAAGGCGATTCTGACCGCGGCGTTGCCAGGTTCCAGTGTCAGCAGTCCTGATTGTCTAAGTTACCTGATGAGCGATCTTTTGCCGGAAGGCCTCGTGATCCACTCGTTCCATTCGTTTCCAGACAATGGGGCTGTGCTCCGCATCCAAACGCTCTTTGAAGTGCTTTAGATCGCGGCCCAAAGTCGCGAGTTTCTTGCGAATACGGTCGAGACGAACCTCGCGTACTTTGTACTGCACACAAGATCGTGTGTGATCGCAGACGATCTGTGAAGAAACGTGCCCGAACAGCCACTGCTTTGTTCACAAGGAGCGTCTTGCCGTCGACAAACTATCGAACCGGTGGCTTTGGTCGCAGGGTCGACGAGAAGATTTCTCCCGCAATAAGCTTGCCCGCAATAATGCCATCGTACGCATCAAACGGCCAATGGATGCCAAGATAAATCCGGCTCCACGCGTTCTCCATGATGGCTTCTTCAAGATTGCGATAGGTGCGAGTCACGACGGGGCGAGTTTTACCATCGCTGCCTCTGTTTACTCCATTGTATTCATCCGAAGTAACAGAAACCTGAATTCCAGCGGTGCCATAGAATCGGGACGTCATATTGAAGGCCGCCGCACCGAATGTGGAATGACCGGATGGATATGCTGGGAATGGCGGAGTGAAGTCGACTCCATCGCCTGCTCCATTTGTGGCTGGTGCTCCCAGCGGACGCCAGGTCGGATCGCCGATGGTGTAGATATTTGTGTCATTGTTGCCCTGACGAATTCCGATGACCGGTCGCCAGAGTTCGTAATAGTACTTTGTGTACCAACACTGAATTCCTGCGTCCGCCATTGCGAGGTTCACCAGTGCGAAAAGGCGTGCATTCTGTTCTGTGGTGTTGCGTCGTTGGATCGCAATTGTCCGAACAACCTGGTTGTAAAGACGTGGAGGTGTTCCAAGACCGGGTGCTCCATCATAGGCCCAGAAGATTCCCGTGATGGTATCCCTGGGACTTCGCAGCGTCGGATACTGACCTGCGGTTCCGCCCCAATTGGCCAGTGCCTGATAGGCAACGGCGTATTCAAACGAATCCAGCGCAGGAGGAGGAGGTGACAAATGTGAATGCACGTTGGCAATGGCAAATGGATCGACGTAACCCCAGTGCGGTGCGTGAAAATCCTGATTAGGATGCAGAGGATCCGGTCGATGGTGACCAGGCAACGTGCTGACGTTATACGGAAGATTCAGGTTCGAGTTGTCGTTGCTGCGGTCATTCAAAATCGCGAGGGCCACTTTCTTACCTAATGCAATCCCCTTTGTTCGTGGCGCTCCCGCAGCAACATTGGCCATGGCGTTGGTGTGGGCCGTGCGGATTTTTGCGGCCTGCTGAGGAAAGAGTGACAACAACGTATCCTGCGCGGCTGCGGAGACAGCCGCTGTTGTGTTGGCGGAATTGTAACCGCTCAACTCTGTCAGATAGGGGGTATACTTGTGATTGATGGAGTTCCACGCGTCGAACATGGCTACGGACACAATCGCGAATGCTCGTGATGTTCGAGTCGGGCCGCCCTGATCCGGAATCAAAAGGCGACTATCGCCCGCATTCATATCAAGCATCACCTGATTCCAGAACAGGATAATGTCGGCGGACGCATTGTAGGGCGGCAGCGATTGAGCAACACCTCGATCCGGGGCGATCAGAACCACCGCGCAGCACAGAACCGGCAGCAAACGACAGAACATTTAGGCAAACTCCCGCGTAACAGTCCATCTCAATCCGACGTCCAGCCGTCCCCAAAGCCCCGGCGCGTGGACGTTTTCAATTGTTTGGCATCGTGGGATGATATCGAGGGGCAACGCAAGGTTAAATCTTTTGCGACCCCAGTAGCACCACCCGAGATGCCTGACTGTGCTGAATGTTTTTATTGTGTCGAGCTTGATGATTCTGCGGGCCGCTGCGGCATCGTTTCTGGTGGCGTGTCCTTGTTCGAGGCACGAGCGCCGACTCTCCTTAGCGTCGCATCCACAAATGCTCCCTCAGACATCTTGAGTTCCACCAGCCGTGGGCAATCATTGATTTCCGCGAGCACTGCCGGAATGGAAACGGTCTTCGATCGTTCGACAGGTTTGCTCAGAAAGTCAGACGTTTTGGGCCTGTTCTCCCTTATCGCTGCCAAAAGACGGCCTGTCTCGAACACTACAATTGCCGCACAGTTTCTTGATTTGGGGATCGAATCTTGGAGCGCGTTCGACCGTCTGCTTACAATATCGGAACGACGTGGGTGTTGCCCTGTGCCAGCCTCGCCGCACAAAACGTCACGGGTGACAGGAGCGAGATGATATCGAGCTCATATTGAGTCCAAGAAATTTCGTTCGACATTCCCCCTCTGATTACTTCGGTATCGTCACCGGTTCACTGACTGATTTCATGACCATCGACTGGGAAGCATTTACCAATCACACACTAACAACTGCGGAAGTGCGGCTGCTGGGGATGGTAGATGTTCCGTCGGTACTGGCGCTGCAGAAGTTGATGGTTCACGAGGTCCGACTTCAGAGCAGAACCAATGCCGCGATTCTGATCTGCGAACATCCGCCGACGGTGACTGTTGGCGAAGGAGCAACGCTGCTTGAACTTCCTGCGTCTCCCAGAGAACTTGAGTCTCGACTGATCGTGGTCTATAAACTGCATCGCGACGGTCACGCTATTCTCCATCAGCCAGGACAACTTGCCGCGTATATCGTTGTGTCACTGCCGGAATGCAGCATGAGCGTCGACGAATATCGTGGCTGCCTGCAGCGAGCGGTCGTAAAAACCTGTGAAGAAGTTCAGGTGGTTGCTTCAATTCAGCCGTCTGATCCCACAGCCGTTTTTGGTCGCCATGGTGTTGTTGCGGAAATTGGAATTCATGTCGACAATGGTGTCACCAGCTTCGGGATCTTTCTGAATGTGAGTCCTCGTCTTGACGAAGCTCGTGAAATTGGCCGCGGTATGCTGGGCCAGAAAATCTCGTCGCTGAACGCAGAACGAGTCCGCCCGACTCAGATGCCACAGGTGCGATCCGCTTTAATTCAGCACCTGTGTGAAGAACTTGGTTATCCTGACTATCATTTGCACACTGGTCATCCTTTTTTGAAACGAACTCGGACCCTGATCCATGACAAGTTTGCCAATCCTCAATCAACCGACGAGTGAACCTGCTGTCGATGAGTCTGCACTTTCGGGTGTGAATATCATCGCCGGAGGCCCCGTGCGCCGGTTACCGCGCTGGTTGAAGCGTCCGTTGCCTCAGCCGGGAATGGCCTATACCAGCGACGTGATCTCCGATTTGAAACTGGAGACGGTCTGCGAAAGTGCGAAGTGTCCGAATCGCACGGAGTGCTGGTCGCAGAAGACCGCTACGTTCATGATCGGCGGTAACGTGTGTACTCGACCGTGCGGCTTCTGCTCCGTTCCGAAAGGCAAGACGGAGCGCCCGGAACTGGACGAACCAGAACGCGTCGCCGAGGCGGCTGCTCGACTGGGATTGCAGTATGTCGTGATCACGTCGGTCACTCGTGACGATCTGAAAGACGGTGGTGCCGAGCATTGGTATCGCACGGTTATCGCTGTCCGCGAAAAAACTGGTGCTCAGGTGGAAGTGCTGGTGCCGGATTTCCTCGGTAACCGAGCAGCGATCAGTCGCGTCATCGAATCACGTCCGGATGTGTTCAATCACAACACGGAAACTGTTCCTCGCCTTTATCACCGTGTCCGCCGCAATGCCGATTACCAGCGTACTCTGGACTTGCTGAAGCAGGTGAAAGACGAAGCTCCAGACATGCCGACGAAGAGCGGCCTGATGCTGGGGCTCGGCGAAACTCGCGACGAGCTGATGGATGTGTTTGCCGATTTACGAGCTGTCAAATGCGACATGTTGACACTGGGACAATATCTGCAACCAACTCCCGAGCATCTGCCGGTCGAACGATATCTTCCACCGGAAGAGTTCGATGAGATCGGCGAACTGGCTCGCAAACTGGGTTTTGGGATGGTCGCCAGCGGCCCGTTTGTACGAAGCAGCTACCACGCCGGTGAGATGGCTGAGCAGATGATGTGAGGTGTTACCTTCACATCAACGGTAACGGACAGCCCACACAAACGCGGCAGCGATTTGCGGCAATATGCCGAGAAACAGGATCAGAAACAAAAGTGGGATTCCTCTCAGGATTCCTCGGCTACTGATCACATACCATGGAAGTGAAGCGTAGAGGGTCACCCAGACGAGGAAGCTGAAATCGTAACAGGGGGTTTTGCGCCGCTGTCGAGCGTCTGCCGCGATCCACATGATCACGGTGATCCAGTACAGACTGTTCCACAGGCCAAAGACAAAATCCCGTACAGCAACACCATTCAGTATATATGCAGAAAATACGACCGATGCAGACAGTGCGACAACAACGGGAGGCCAGAAAAGTCTGAGAAAAGATTGCATCGAGCTGATGTCCACAGGATATCTGAACTACTCCGTCACAAGTTCGCTTTCGACGTTGTCGCGAATTCGGCGGAGCTTCATGTCCACCTTCTTGATCGTGACCGGCTTGAACTCAGAAACAGGAGCCGCGGAGTCTTTTGCGTCCGTGGTCACTGTCACGATCCAGCGAGCCAGACCAAATGGGATGTCCTTAGAGACCCAGTATTCGCCTTCGTTCGTTGAGCGAATCTTCTGGCTCTCCATAACGAGCTTGCCCTTCATTCGAGCAGCCGAGAAAGTTTCCCCCTGAACCAGTGTTTCCGGCTGATCGGCCGACGCGACAACTTCTGGTTCAGCGTAGCTGGTCAGCAAAGAGATCGTCGGATAGTAACGCAGAGCGGGCGTCGTAATCGGAGTGACAGCTTCTTCACCCAGTCGTCGAAACCCTTTAACAATCGGCAGCATCTCGTTAGCAATGCCGTCAGCATCTTTGGCTTCGGCGATGATCTTGCTTTCAGGGACCAGTACCTTGTAGATGCGTGCTCCAACCGGTCCTGGGTCAATCCCGGCGGCTCCGGCTTTACCCGTCAACGTTTTAATTTCCAGCCAGCGACAAGGCTGAACCTTGCCGTCAAATTCGGCTTCTTCCTTGCCAACAGATTTGATGCTCAGTTCGCAAGTCCATTGCAGAGGAGCCTGGTCATCCGGACCGGTTGACTGGGTCAGCGTGCCCTCATACTCAACGGCCTTGCCGTCTTCCGGAAGATTGAAGATCAGTCCCTGAGCCGACACGGGGCCCCCGCTGAAAACCAATGTCATGCTGACAAAGAAAGCGATAGCCAGAAGATTCAGGCGAGCCATAAATCAGAGCCTCAGCGGATGTCTTGCGAGTTGTGGGAACCCGACGTTCTGAATGCACGATTTTCGGGTCACAAAGCCCGAAGTCGCGCAGAAAAGGACGGGAAACAGGAGTCCCGTTCCTCTGAAGTGTCGCAAACCCGACGTTGCGGAAGCAAGAGTAAACGACGTTTCGGCTCGGAATCGACCGACCGAGGGGCAATTCTGCGGGTTAGCGAACGGATATCGAGCGCCGAAAAGGCTGTCTCCTGGTCACGTGAAGTCTTTACGGGTATTCTCCCGGCCGCTGGCAGGCCGTTGATTTGAACCGTAGTGCCGACTTCCGTCGACATTGGGGGCTGGAATCTGCACTTGTATCACGATCCCAGCTTCCCTGACCCTCTGTAACAAGACCCGGAAATAACCATGCCCCGCCACGATGATCGCACGCCAGAACAGCTCCGCCCGATTTGTATTCAAAGAGGATTCACAAAGACTTCGATCGCCAGTGTGCTGTTTCAGGCGGGATCGACGATGGTTCTGTGTACGGCGAGTCTGGAGAAATCGATTCCTCCGTGGCGAAAATCTCGCGTCGAAGGAGCTCCGGTACTGGGCTGGGTCACGGCCGAATACAACATGCTCCCCGGAAGCACATCTCCCCGAAAACAACGAGATCGCTCCAAGGTGGATGGACGCACCACCGAGATTCAACGCTTAATTGGACGCAGCCTGCGAGCTGTTGTGGATTTCGAAGCCCTGGGCGAACACACGATTACGATAGACTGTGATGTGCTGCAGGCCGACGGAGGAACTCGAACTGCCAGCATCACCGGTGGATATATCGCGCTGGCGGAAGCGGTGAAGCAGATCAATTCGTCGCGCCCCATTCTGCGTGATTCGGTTGCCGCGATCAGCGTTGGCGTTGTCGACGGAACGCCGGTTCTGGATCTTGATTACAAGGAAGACAGCACCGCAGAAGTAGACATGAACGTCATCATGACAGGTGCCGGAAAGTTCATCGAAGTTCAGGGCACTGCCGAGGGTGCTCCGTTCGATCAGGACGCTCTGAACGCCATGCTGGACCTGGCGAAATCCGGCATTCGCCAATTGACGAAGCTGCAGCAGTAATTCACTCGTTGTGCGTAGGTTGGCCGTTGTGCGGACGTCTCCCGACCTCGCACCTGTCGCGTTGTTGTGCGATGTTGTGTGGAGGTCTCCCGACCTCGCACACGTCCTGACCGCAGGTCTCCCGCCTTCCTGTTGTCGGCCACTTTTAATCTGTCGGTCAACCGCAGCGGCACGGTCCGGAGATCGGCCACAACAAGAAGCAAACCAGCCAAATCAGCGGCACTCGTTGTGCGAGCGACGTCAGCCCCGCGCCAGGCATCATCGATATGGAGTGCCGACCGCTGGTTTCGCAGCGACTCACCAAGGTTGGTCTCGCCGGTCGAGCGGGAGATTTCAGACGGCCGGCCCGATTCGCCTTGCAGAGTCCTCCCGGAAAACGCAGAAGTGGGGAGATTTGCGTCGTGTTTTCGCGCCGCCTGACGCCTTCGCAGTCGCCGGGCATCGAACTGGGAAAGAAAAACTGAGCAAAAACGTCGCATAAAGGGAACGTTCAGTATTACCCTGAAGGCTGTATTTGTATATTACTATAGGTGATTTGTGTGTTATCCTCATTGAGGCGGTCGAGTCATTTCACCACCGCTCGTGTTACTTCCGGCGTGCTGGTTGTCGCGATTCACAGTTAACTGAGCGGAACTGCAGATCCCTATGTTGTGAAGTTGAGTGTCCCGTTCAGGAAGTGTTCCTCATGCGCGCTCAGAAGTCTTCTGCCACTTCAGTCTGCCGTCGTTGCCGTTGCCATTGCCGTTGCCATTGCCGTCGTCGTTGCCGAGGGCGCGTCCCGCGGCGTGCCGGGTTTACGTTGCTCGAGCTGTTGGTTGTCATCTCTATCATTGCGATGTTGATGTCGCTGATTCTGCCCGCTGTTATGAATGCTCGAAAGACAGCGAGGCGAATTCAGTGCCTGAATCATGCTCGGAATCTTGGCATCGGCTTAATGAATTTCACCAGTCGTTCGAATAAGTCTCAGTTTCCGGCCTATGGAACATGGGGCGATTATCGTCACGACTCAACTCAACAGTGGGTCAACACCGCAAATCCGGCGCAACTGAAGAGCTGGGTGGTGGAAATTCTTCCCTATATCGATCGCATTGATTTGGCCGACCGCTGGCAGGTTGATCGAAAACATGATTCGACGTCTGTCACTAACGGTCACTCGAATTTGAGCATCATTCGAAACTACAGCATGGAAGTTCTGGCCTGTCCAGAAGACCAGACGGCAGTGGATGTCAGCGGCGCTTTGTCTTACGTTGTGAACGCGGGCTACGCGAGTATCAGTTTATCGTTGACCAGCGGTTCCGGCTGGGGAGCCGCGCGGCAGCAAGCCGACGATAAGTTGCGATTCGACTGGGATCGGAACGGGCGCAGCGCAGTGTCTTCGAAACCCGATCAAAATGACATCGGTATCAATCATCGGTCAGGTGTGTTCTGGCCCGAAACGCTTAATCGCAATTCCGCGCCAAAGCCCGATCCGGTTGCCAATCGCAGCCATTCGCTGAATTCGATCCAGGATGGGATGGGGAACACGCTGATGCTGACGGAAAACATCAACGCGGCCGGATCACAACACTGGGGCGATCCGGATCCTCGCTATGTTTCATTTGTGTTCCCCATCGACTACGTAGCTACCGGGCAAACGTCGCAGACCTATTATCGATCATCACCACTGGACCCTGCCCATCCCTATGGAGTGATTAACGGGGCTCGGACTGGCCCTGAGGGGGCTCGGCCTTTTCCGAATTCAAATCATTCGGGCGGTGTGAATGTCGTGATGTGTGACGGTTCGGCGCGGTTCCTTTCTGCGTCTGTAGATCTCAACGTTTACGCGCAGTTGGTGACGCCATCCGGAACTCGGTTCAACAAAGCGATCGCTGCGCACGAACCGCTGAGCGACAATGAGTTCTAAAGCAACGGCAATCTTAAGTGCTGGAATGTGCAGATGTGCATGACATGCGTTGTCGTTCCTGTGGATTCATTCCTGCGTCGCTGAATACGGCCAGCAGAAGTATGGGCTTGTGAGTTGCGTCTGAAAGGAAACGCTGTCATCCTCCTCCGCCACCAACTGGGTCCTTAAATCATGCCGCAGGATTCGTCTGCAGACGAAGAACGAGTGACGGGAATGACACAGCCGCAGAATTCTCACGTATCTTCAACGGGAGCGGAAGAATCACAAAATTCGAATAGCCTCGAAAGTCGAGCGACGAAGGTTCGCTGGCTGATTGTGGCGATGCTGATGGGCTTCGCGTTTCTTGGTCACTTCAATCGCGTTGGTATCACAGTTGCGGCGAAAGAGAAGTTCATCGGTCCTGGGCTGCTGTCAGAAGTGCAGATGGGGCAGGTTTATTCTGCATTCCTCTGGGTTTACACGTTGACCATGCTGCCCGGCGGATGGATTATCGATCTTGTTGGTCCACGAAAAGCGCTCACCGGGATGGGATTGGGGCTTGGTTTCTGCGTCGTGATGACTGGTGCTCTCGGTCAGTTGGGCTGGCCAATTGCCTCGCTGCTGATACCGTTGATTGCAGTTCGCAGCGTCGCGGGTTTCTGCAGCACGCCGTTGCATCCGGGAGCAGCACGCAGTGTTTCGCTGTGGTTTCCGTTGACCAGTCGTTCGACAGCCAACGGGCTTGTCACGGCTGGAGCACTGATTGGGATCTCCGTGACCGCGCCGGGGTTTGGCTGGTTGATGGATCGTCTCGACTGGTCGCTGACGTTCATGATTTCCGGCGGAGCGTTGATGGCGTTCTCCATTCTGTGGCTGGTCTTGTCGACGGATGATGTTGGCGGCCATCCTCGAGCGAACGAAGCGGAAAAGCAATTGGTCGCGATGAGTCATGTGCCGGCCGCCGGAACGAAAGCGACCGTCGCCGACTTTCTCGCAATGTTTAAGAACAGCCAGTTGATGATTCTGGCTTCCAGCTATGCCGCCTACAGCTACTTTCAGTATCTGTTCTTTTACTGGATCGACTTCTACTTTGGCAAAGAGCTGCAGTTGCCGGATGGTGAGAGTCGTCGAGCCACGTTCATCGTCATGATGGCGATGGCAATAGGGATGGCGTTTGGGGGAATGCTGACGGATCAGTTAAGTCGACGCATCGGCGTTCGCTGGAGTTGTCGCAGCATTGCGATGTCGGGAATGCTGTTGAGTGCAGGCTTTGCCTGGTTTGGAGTAGCCGCCAAAGATCCGAATGAAGTGATCCTGTTGTTCTCACTGGCTCTTGCGGCCCTGGGGATGTGCGAAGGAATCTTCTGGACCTCAGCCCCTGCGCTCGAGCCAACCAAGGGCGGACTTGCGGGAGCATTCCTGAATACCATCGGCAATGCAGGAGGAAGTCTGGCTCCGATTTGTACGCCCTGGATTGGGATGCATTACGGCTGGCCGACCGCGATTGGCGTCGCCTGCTGCACCAGTGTTTTGGGTGCAGTGCTCTGGTTGCTGATTGACACGGGAATCAGAAACAGAAAACCGTCGGATCTGGTTGCCGTGGAAGAGCGGTCTGCCTCGTAAATGCTCCGACGATCAGCAGCCCGGAAGTCTTTGGCACATTGCGAGCAGGGTTTTGATTGTGGAACTGAAGTCGTTTGTTGGCATATTCGAGATGACTTATTCGAGAACTGCGATAGCATCAATCTCGATGTGAATGGTCTCCATTGGGAAGGTGACACCGACAAGAGTATTCACGGGATAGTCATCCCCGAAAAACTCGTGGTAGATTTCGAGTTGTTCTCCTTCGAACGGATGCCACTTGTATGGGTCAGCCACGAACATCGTCAATTTGCAGATATCCGACGGCTGCCCGCCTTCGGCTTTCACCATGCGAGTCAGTCGATCCAGGATGACTCGCAGTTGTTCCATCGGACTGCCGTTCTGGGCTGATGAGCCATTCGCGGTGCAGCCGGACAGGAACAGCATGTTTCCCGCGCGGACTCCACGAGCGTAGTGCGGCCCGGACGGATAAATGTCTTCGAAATGAATACGACGTTTCTTCATGGAAATCACCTGAACTCCTGCTGAACTCCTACTGGACAACTCACGCCAAAAGTTTGGCGGATTGTGAGACTGTGTGCAATCAGCGATGCCCATCCGAACGCGTGACATTCTCGCAAAGCTCTCCTTGGCACGTTTTGGTCTCCGAAAATCGAATCTTCACGAAAACTTCGCGAAAAACAGGGGTTCACGGACTGCCCAGGATTATGTCGGGCAGAACACTTTGCGGAACTACTCAATTTCTGTAGTCTGCGTTTGTCCGTTTCGGAGCTGAGAAACCTGAGCAGGTGAGGTGTTGTTGTGTCAGAAGTTCTCGACAGTTTTCAGATAGAGTGGCATGGAAATACTGTCCTGGTCACTCCGGCTTCCAGTGTCGAATCCTTGAACTGGGATCTGGTCGAGCAGGCTGCCGACCTCGTGATGGAACCGCTCAACGATCAGGAAGCGCCGATGGTTGTTGTGGACCTGAGTCGCGTTGGATATTTTGGCTCGGTCTTTCTGGCGTTGCTGCTTCGCTGCCATAAGTTTGTTAAGAAGAAAGGCGGCGAACTTGTCCTGTGCGGAGCCAGTGACATGGCGCTCGAACTATTGCGTATCACCGCGCTCGACACAATTTGGGCCATCTATAAAACTCGCGATGAGGCGATGCAGGCGCTCTCGGAATAATTGAACAGATCCTTGCACGGAGGCAGGTTGCTTTGAAAAAACGACATCCGCTGAAGCATCCGCATCAGTCTGAAATGGACGTGATTGAACACGTCTCGGAATTGAAGCATCACGAAGAGTTGATTGCTGAGATTAAGCAGACAGCCGATAAGCTGGTCGAGGATAAGGCGACTCGCGGAGATCTGAAGATCCTGAGCCGTGCTTTGAAGGAGTTGCGATATGCCTTCAAAGTATTTGCACCCTATCGGATGAACCGCAAAGTTACCGTATTTGGTTCTGCTCGCACGAAGCGCGAAAATCCCTGCTACACCACCGCTGAGACATTTGGTCGAAGAATGGCCGAAGAAGGCTGGATGGTCGTGACGGGCGCCGGTGGTGGAATCATGGAGGCAGCTCATCGTGGCTCCGGTCGCGAGATGGCCATGGGGCTCAATATTCTTCTGCCATTTGAGCAGGAAGCGAATCCGGTTATTGCTGGAGATCCCAAACTTGTCAGCTTGAAGTACTTCTTCACTCGTAAGCTGTTGTTCGTGAAAGAGGTCCACGCAATTGTTAGTTGCCCGGGCGGATTCGGCACGCTGGATGAAGCATTCGAAAGTCTGACCCTTGTTCAGACCGGAAAACGCGATTTGATGCCGATGGTGATGCTGGATGAACCGGGTGGCACCTATTGGTCTCACTTTTTGAACTATATCCGTGATGAATTGCTGGACAATGGCCTGATTTCTCCGGGAGACTTGTCGCTCTTCAAGGTTACGGACAATGTTGAGGAGGCTATCGAAGAAGTGCTTGGATTTTACAGCGTCTACAATAGCATGAGGTTCATCCGTGATCGCCTGGTGTTGCGACTTCATGTAGAACCGACCGAACAACTGCTCGAACGGCTGAATGATGAGTTTGCGGACATCGTCGTCAGTGGTAAGATTGAGAAGGTAGCGGTACATCGGCTGGAGTCGGATGATGCTCACCTGGCTGAATTGCCGCGGCTGAGTCTGAATTTTGATCGTAAGGCAGTTGGTAGACTGCGGCAGATGATCGACGTGATCAACTGTGAGCTGGAAGGCTATTGCGGAGTGTGATGTTCTTTGATGAACGAGTTGAAAAAGGAATCCCGGCTATGAATCGACGACACGTTCTTCAGGCTTTGGCAGTACTGTCAGCCAGTAGCACCACCTTGGTAGCATTCGGAAAATCGAGCCTGGCAGATGTCGCTGTGGCCGTACCGGAGAATCTTTCCGCAGCACTGAGAAACTCCCGAGAGCTGTGCGTCGATCTTTTGAGCCGCCTTGATCGAATGGAATCTCGGGGAGGCTTGATCACCGAGTTGAACTCCGCTGTTGGCGAAGTTGCGTTTGATGCTCTGCAGGAGTTGTCGGTTCTGCTGGAACAGACGGACGCTCGCATCTCGTCCGTTGAACAGTGTGCCGTCGCATTGTTTCAGGCGTGTGCGGATTCGCTGATGCGTGTTGAAACGCCGTTGAAATCGTTGTCTCAGAGTGGGATGCTGCCTGGTCCAGTCGTTGACTCCTCTGTCGCTGTTTTTGGGCAGGTGCGAAGACTGCTGTTGAGCCTTCCTGTGGCCTGATGCGCCAACGGAAGTTGATTTCGCCGTCTCGTTACAATGAAGTCTTCTGCTGCATCGAATGGCCGTGTCTGCGTCCGTAGTGGCCTCCTGAAACCGGTTGAGGCTGCCGGAATCGTCGGCATGACCGGCACTCCCTGCGCAAAAATCGGAATTAGCCCAGGGGTGGTTGTGAAATCATCCGGGGTTCCCCGTCTTCATTCTTGTGATCGCTGTCTAAGCTGTCGCATATTCACCATAGATTCTTCAGAAACCGTTGCGGCTCTTCGAGTTCGGCCGTTTCTATGGCTGGCGGGAAGATGTCTGCGGGTAAATCGGGATGTTCGAAAGAGTGACGATGCGTGGAAATCTCCGACACTGGCTCAATCGCGTTTTCTTTCGCTCGCCTGCCGAAAGACGCAGACGTTCCGGGAGAAGAATTCAGACGGAACCGCTGGAGTCACGGCTATTGTTGGCGGCAGAGTTTAATCTCGTGCGAGACATCAACCTGAAGTTGAATTCAGTCGGCTCGAATCCCAGTCAGTTTACAACCGTTGGTTCGACAGTGTACTTCGTTGCGACAACAGAGAGTCACGGGACGGAGTTGTGGAGAAGTAATGGAACTCCCAGTGGCACAGTTCTTGTAAAAGACATTTTCCCGTCGAGTGGCGACAGCTCACCGGACAAGCTGGTCAACGTTAATGGCACGCTGTACTTCACGGCTGACAATGGTGTGAATGGACGTGAGCTTTGGAAGACCAATGGTACTTCGGCCGGAACATTGATGGTCGCGGATCTCTTCGCGGGCAGTGGAAATTCCGCTCCTGACTCATTGGTAAATGTTGGCGGGACTGTATTCTTTTCTGCGGCTAACTCTGGCAATGGCAGAGAACTTTGGAAAAGCAATGGAACTGCTTCTGGCACCGTCCTCGTAAAAGACATCAATCCCGGAACTGTCAGCGGAGATCCTCGATTTCTTATCAACGTCGGTGGCACTGTCTTCTTTAGTGCGGACGATGGTGTCAGAAAACGTGAGCTTTGGAAAAGTAATGGAACCGCGTCAGGAACAGTTCTTGTTCGTGACATTCATACCACCGCTGAAAGTGCGCCTCGATATCTGACCAACGTCAACGGCGTGTTGTACTTCAGCGCCAAAGATAATACGGCCGGCTACGAGCTCTGGAAGAGCAATGGTTTGTCCGCTGGCACCGTGATGGTCAAGGACATTGGAGTCGTCCTGAAGAGTTCAAGCCCGCGATCTCTCAGCAATATCGGCGGAGTGCTGTACTTCAGCGCTGATG
>CAMAXD010000025.1 GCA_945861975.1 Candidatus Kuenenia stuttgartensis
CAACGTTCCAGTGCTGCCGAGACACTGAATTTTATGTTGCTGGAACGAACTGTGTATAGTGTCGGGTTTGTTCAACTAGAAGCCTTCTCTGCTCTTGACGGTTGGCCTGACACGCCTCGTCAATGGAGCAATGCGCGCACTCCGCTGTACATGCTTGATCTTTCGATACGCTGTTAGGACTTTCGACGCGGGCCCGAGTTGCCTTGAAATGGCCGTCGCAAACGTTGCCAATCAGGCACGGTTTAAATGGCGATCTAACTCTTCTTCTTCCATCTGAGCGCGTTTCCGGTTGATAGATATCGGTCCGCGTAACCGCTGTGAGCAATCTGCTCGCTTCCCGCCTGGTCTCAAGGTGTAAACATGCGCGTTGCAAGATCTCTCTCCGTTGTTGGCGTCCTGATGCTGTTTGGAGTCGGTACGTATCTGACTCGCGGTTCCTGGTCGAACACACTGAAGCCAAAGAGCGTTACGCAGGCTCAGGAGGAGCAAACCGCCCCACCAATTCAGGAAGCGAAAACGCTTAAGATGTCGGAGCAGGCCCGGAAGAATCTTGGGCTTGTTTCGAAGCCTGCGAAGCCACAGGCATATTGGCGAACAATCGAAGTGCCCGGTGAGATCGTGGATCGGCCAGGGTACTCAGACCGAGGTGTCACGTCACCTGTAGTCGGAGTCGTAACGGAGGTTCATGCGTTTCCTGGCGACACTGTGAAACCAGGGGATCGACTCTTCACTCTGCGACTCTTCAGTGAGTACCTGCAGAATACTCAGTCGGAACTGTTCAAGGCGACTCGGGAAATTCAGCTTATTACTGAGCAACACGCGAGGCTTGAAGGTCTCGTGAAAGCTGGTGGGGTACCGGAATCCCGACTTATTGAACTCGACAATCAACTGCGACGACAGAAGGCACTGATTCAATCGTATCAACAGGATCTGCTGACACGAGGGCTGAATCCAGATCAGATCAAGAGTGTTGCCGACGGAACGTTCGTCTCAACCATCGAAGTTGTCGCACCACCTGTGGTTGATCACGCGGCAAAGTCGTCTGAGATTCAGCCTGTCGCGTTTCACGTCACCGGAAGCAGTATCGATGGACTGGCGTATGAGGTGCAGGAGCTGAATGTGGAGCTGGGGCAGCAGGTCCAGGCTGGTCAATTGCTGTCGACATTGGCAAATCATCAAGCCTTGTTCATCGAAGGTCACGCATTTAAGCGAGAGGCCTCGTTTCTGGCCAGGGCTGCTGAAAACAATTGGCCGATTCGTTGCAGTTTCGCTGAGGACGATCATGTCGACTGGCCCCCATTTGACCAGACACTCGAGATCCGGCACCTCGCAAATTCGATCAATTCAGAGACACGAACGTTTAATTTCTTCATCCCTCTCGTGAATCAGTCTCGTGCTTATGACAAAGACAACCAGACGTTCATTGTCTGGCGATTTCGCCCGGGCCAGCGTGTGCGGCTGCAGGTGCCCGTCGAAGAATTGAAGAATGTGCTTGTGCTGCCGTCCGCAGCCATCGTGCGCGAAGGGCCGGAAGCTTATGTCTTTCAGCAGAACGGTGATCTCTTCAATCGACTACCGGTCCACGTGCTTCACGAAGATCGACTTCAGACTGTGCTGGCAAATGATGGCAGCGTTAAAGCCGGGCTGTATCTGGCTCAGAGCGCAGCGGCTTCACTGAATCGAGTCTTGAAGGCTCAGGCGGCCAGCGGTATTCGTGCAGATGTTCATGTGCACGCTGATGGAACCGTGCATGCGGCGCATTGAATTGCAGATTGATGATTGGAGATTGCCGATTGAGGAGTCGAAGATGGATGATGTTGAATTGAAGAGTCGGACGAAGCAATTTGCGTTGCGGGTGATGAAACTTGTGGTGGCGTTACCTTCGGACGCTGTTGGGAAGACAATTGGGACACAGCTTCTTCGAAGTGCGACATCCGTGGGAGCCAACTATCGAGCGGCCTGTCGAGGTCGATCGAAGGCGGAATTCATAGCGAAACTGCAAATTGTCGTCGAAGAAGCAGATGAATGCTGCTACTGGCTGGAGCTGATCATCGAAGGAGCCCTCTTGCCAGAACCCAAAGTGAACCCGCTCCTCGACGAAGCCAATCAGCTTACCGCCATCATGGTCGCGTCTCGAAAATCCGCCCAAGGCCGCCCCTGGTATCGTTTTCAATCTGCAATCGGCAGTCTCAAATCGGCAATCTCCCATGTTAAACTCCGTCATCCGTTGTGCACTTCGATATCGCATGTTGGTTCTCGTCATCAGTATGGCGCTGATGGTGTATGGATCGTATCTTGCCACTCAGATGCCGATCGATGTCTTTCCGGATCTCGACCGGCCGCGCGTGATCATCATCACGGAATGTCCGGGACTTGCGACGGAAGAAGTCGAGACACTTGTCACACAGCCCATCGAAATTGCTTTGCTGGGAGCCAGTGGTGTTCAGGCTGTCCGAAGTCAGTCGACGGCCGGACTGAATGTGATCTACATCGAGTTCGACTGGAACACGGATATCCGGGCAGCTCGACAGACTGTTCAGGAGCGGCTCACAACGCTGGGCAGCGTTCTCCCCGAGGGCATTCTGCCGCAGATGACGCCGCCCGCGTCGATCATGGGGCAAATCGTGGTCGCAGGACTGTATCGGCAGCAAGGACCAACTGGCGGTGAGTTGTTCCCGATTGAACAGTCAGATCTCATGGCCGAATTGGTTGTCGCCGACTCCGCGAGCAAGGGCGGTGCCAGCCAATCCATTCACATCTTTATTTGGAAACCGACGGATCGTCATCAGGTCAGCTCATGGAAATCGGTCGCATTCGAAAACGCAGAATGGCATGCGACAGAGCGATCGAGCGACGTGCATGGCACTGAGCGGGATCGAATCGCCACCATAACGATTAGCGGTAAGCCACATGAAGTCGAGTTCCCGTCAGCCGCGTCTCGACAAATGTCACTGCGAACGACCGCGGACTGGGTTGTCCGGCCACGGATTCTGAAAGTCACTGGCGTCGCTGAAGCATTCCTGCTGGGAGGCGACAAGAAGCAATATCAGGTCCTGATTGATCCCGCAGCCCTGGTTGAATACGACGTAACGCTGCAGGAAGTGGAAGAAGCACTCAAACAAAGTAACATCAATACCAGCGGAGGATTTGCGGTTCAGGGAGAGACCGAACGTCCCATTCGCGTGCTCGGGCGACTCGGGCCAGATGCCTGGCGAGTTCTTGAAGACCTGCGGAAGATTCCCGTCAAGAACCATGTTGAACGCTCCATTCTGCTGGGCCAGGTGGCTCAGGTTGTGGAAGGGCCGCAGTTCAAACGTGGCGATGGCAGCGTGAATGGCCATCCGGGCGTCGTGTTTACCGTCGTGAAGCAACCACACGTTGACACTCGTTCGCTGACGGACAGCCTTGAAAAAGCATTCGCGGAGGCTGAAGCATCGCTTCCCGCTGACATTGTGATCAACTCAGAACTTTTCCGTCTAAAGAACTTCATCGATCGCGGTATCTTCAATGTGGGCGAAGCCCTTGTGATTGGAGCTGTCCTGGTTGTCATCATTCTGTTCCTGTTCCTGCTCAATTTTCGCACCACATTCATCACGCTGACCGCGATCCCACTTTCGCTGGTCATCACGACACTGGTTTTTCGACTGTGGGGTTTCATTTCAGGAACACATCTCTCCATCAATGTCATGACACTGGGTGGCATTGCCGTAGCGATGGGGGAACTCGTGGATGATGCAATCGTGGACGTCGAAAACATTTTTCGTCGTTTGAAGGAAAACAACAACCTTAGCCAGCCCCGGTCTTCACTCACCGTCGTCTACGAAGCAAGCAAAGAAATCCGTAGTGCCATTGTGTTTGGCACGGCTGTCGTCATTCTGGTGTTCTTGCCGCTCTTCGCCTTGTCCGGCGTGGAAGGACGACTGTTTGCTCCACTTGGCGTGGCCTATATCGTTTCGATTCTGGCGTCACTCATTGTGTCGCTGACAGTAACACCTGTCCTTTCGTGGTATTTACTGCCGCAATCGAAGGCGACTCACGCAGAACACGATGGTGTACTGCTTCGATTATTCAAATGGGCGGCAGGATATCTGATTCGACTCAGCATCGCTCATCCAATTGCGCTGATGGCCCTGACGTGGCTGATGGTTGGATACGCGGGCTGGGAACTATCGCAACTAGGACGCAACTTTCTTCCACAATTCGACGAAGGCAGCGTGCAGATCAACCTGACCTTGCCTCCAGGTTCGTCGCTGGATGCGTCAAACCAGGTGTCGGGTGTGATTGACCGTAAGTTGCAGCAGATGCAGAAATCAGACAAAAATCCTGACGGGCCGATTCTGCATTTTGTGAGGCGAACCGGACGAGCAGAAATGGATGAGCACGCTTCACCCGTGAACACCGGCGAGTACATTCTCAGCATGAACCCGGACATTCAGGCTCACCGCGAAGAAATCCTGAAGAAGTTTCTGGACGAACTCCGCGAAGAGGCTCCCGGAGTGGATGTGGAAGTCGAGCAGCCTCTGGCACATCTCATCAGTCACATGGTTTCAGGCGTGTATGCTCAGATTGCGATCAAGATCCACGGCGATGATCTGGACACGTTGCAACAACTTTCGGAGCAGGTGAAGCAGACACTTCAGTCGGTTCCCGGAGTCACTCCGCCCATCGTTGAACCAATTCGACAAACTGAAGAGCTACACATTCGCCTGCGACCTGATGACCTCGCTTTTCATGGTGTCACCAGAGCCTATGTCGCACAGATTGTGCAGACGGCATTGCAGGGCGAAGTCGTTTCACAGGTGCTGGAAGGTCAGCGACGATTCGACCTTCTGGTACCACTCGAAGAAAGTTATCGCACAGATTATGCCAACATCGGACGCCTGCGAATTGATCTGCCGAACAACCGTGGGCAAATCGAACTGCGGGAACTGGCTGATATTGGCGAGAGTGCAGGAGCCAACGCAGTCAATCGCGAGAATGCTCGCCGCCGGATCGTGATTCGCTGCAACACTCAGGACCGCGACCTTGCTAGTGCCGTCGCAGAAATTCAGCAGCGAGTTCAAAAGAACGTGATTATGCCGGAAGGCTACTTTGTCGAGTACGGCGGACAGTTTGAAAGTCAGCAAAGTGCGACTCGCACGATCGCCGTGCTGGCTGGTATCTCTGTCATTGGAATGTTTATCGTCCTGATGATCCTGTTTCCGTCGGTTCGTGTGGTGCTGCAGATCCTGAATGCACTTCCGACGGCATTTATCGGTGGAGTGCTGGCATTGGTGATCACTCAGCAGACACTGACCGTTGCCAGTCTGGTAGGCTTCATTTCACTGGGCGGCATCGCGGTACGAAACGGCATTCTGCTCGTCACGCACTACTTCCACTTGATGAAAGAAGAAGGAGAAGACTTTACCGAGCACATGGTCGTCCGCGGCAGTCTTGAACGTCTGGCCCCGGTGTTGATGACGGCATTGACGGCGGGAATCGGACTGGTGCCGCTTGTGCTTGGCGGTCAGGAACCAGGCCGCGAAATACTTTATCCAGTAGCCACTGTCATTCTCGGTGGGCTGGTGACATCGACCTTTTGTGAATTCCTGATTCATCCCGGCCTGTTCTGGAAGTTCAGCGGTCAGGATGCCATGAAACTCGCAAAGATGAGTGATGCGGGGGATGAATTTGGTGAAGGAAAATGACCAACACCATGTAGGTTGGACATTCTTGTCCGACCGTGATTCGTCAGGCAGGAGCGTCCATCCAGCCTTAATGTGAAATCTTGAACAAGCGGGCAGCGGTGTGTTGTCCGTTGCCGAAATCTAACTGAATCGGACCGGAGTCGGTTCGAGACGATTATCTTTGAAGGAGATTTGATCATGAAGAAATTTGGCGGTTTGTTGTCTGCATTTTATGCTCTGGTTGCGATGACATTCATCGCTGGTTGTCAGGAACCAGCGGCTCCTGAAACTGCGGCATCGTCCAACACGAACTCGGCAGCCGCCGAACATGGTCATGAACATACCGAAGGGGAAGGCGAGCATGCTCATGGACACGGAGCCGGTCCACACGACGGCACACTGGCCGACTGGGGTGGCGGCAAGTACCACGTCGAGTTCACCGTCAGTCACGACAAACAGGAAGCCACCGTGTATGTCCTTGGCAGCGATGAAAAAACGCCGGCCCCGATCAAAGCCGACAAAGTACTGCTCACTATTGGTGATCCAGAACTGATGGCTGAATTGCTGCCGGTCCCTCTCGAAGGCGAGACTGATGGCCTTTCCTCACGCTTCGTCGGCAAGCATGAAAAGCTCGGCATCGTCCAGGAATATGCAGGAACGATGAGCGCAGAAATCGAAGGCACACCTTACACCGGTGACTTCAAAGAGGAAGCTCACGACGCTCACGATCACAAGTAATCATCGAACAACAGATGTT
Source organism: Candidatus Kuenenia stuttgartensis (assembly GCA_945861975.1). Classification (GTDB taxonomy): domain Bacteria; phylum Planctomycetota; class Planctomycetia; order Planctomycetales; family Planctomycetaceae; genus SXXK01. The sequence goes on from CAMAXD010000025.1 coordinate 6,424, forward strand.
CGCCTGCGGACTCTTTCTGACGTGTCATCGCCTTGGGAAGAGTCCAACTTTTTTAAGAACGCAGGGCCAGGATGAATGTGATTCTGCGAATCGTCATGCCGGCCGCGATTATCTTTGCCGTGTCAGAAATGTCTCGACGGTCACCTCGACTTGCCGCTTTTCTGCTCACGCTGCCTCTGATCAGCATCGCAATTCAACGCAATTCAACGCAAAGACGCAAAGACGCAAAGAGGAACGAGTGAAAATGACCTATGATTTTCTTTGCGTCTCTGCGCCCTTGCGACTTGGCGTTAAAGACCATTCACAACTCGATGAACGCCGTCTTTGACCAGTCGCTCGCCGAAGTTGATCACCAGACCCAGTTTGAGTCCTGTCAGTCGCAGATAGGTGAGCGTCTGAGCCTCGAAGATCGTATTGTAGTGCGATGTGGCCTTGCACTCGACGATGACCAGTTTGTTCACGATCAAATCGATCCGCAGCAGAGTCGCAAGAACCTGTCCTTTGTAAGGAATTGGCAACTGCACTTGTCTCTGCACGCTCAGGTTCGCCTGACCCAACTCCCATGTCAGTGCCTCTTCATAAACACTCTCCAGCAGCCCTGGTCCGCCAAGCGTCCTGTGAACCTCAATGGCACCTCTCACGATCACCAGGCTGATTTCGTTTTCGTTCATGGTTGAGCATGTTTCCTTAGAATGAAACAGAATCGATCCAACGCAAGGACACGAAGGCGTAGGGTGGCGAAGTGGAACGAGTAAAGCAATTTGTCATTCCCTTTGCGACTCTGCGACTTTGCGTTCAATCTTTCATGAAACCGTACAGTACGCAAGGATACGAATGCCTGCAGGAAATTCGGGCTCCCGAACGCGCACCGTCGCAACTTGCGGAAATGGGTCTGATGGGCACAGACAGGGCGAAACCTGTGTCATCAGAACGGTCTTGTGGTACGTCGAAGTCAGTGATTCCGTCATGGAGAGGACACCAACAAGTGCCGACTGCTCCAGCTCCGGCAGAATCATGGTTCCCCAGCCCGAGCCTTGAAGTGTTGTAGGGCGCTGAACCGTCCATCCGGACGGAAACACGTTCAATCGGTCATGAGAATGTGCAGCGTCAGAACAATCTGTTTTCTATTGTATTGTTCCGGCACTGAGTCGCCCGCGCGACCTCTCTGGCCTGCTGCACTGCGAGAAGCAGGAGCGCCAGTAAAATTGCATTAACGCGATCACAACGAGCAACTCGATGAGCATAAATGCTCTTCGGACGTTCTGCATGGCACACCTCACGGATCCACATAATAACGCACTGTGTGACCGGTTCGAGGTCAATCTGCGCAACGGTTGAATTTTCAAGCACGCATCAGCGAGGTGACGAAAAGGCGAATTCGGCATGGAACGCTGCCTGACATTCGCTAAACGGCATTAGTTTGCCGCTGGTAAATTCGCCGGCCGAATTTGAAGAATAGAGCGGTTGTGACCACCTGATCGAGCTCAGTCGATGTCAGCATCCCGCCGAACACCACAAGAGCCAGCGGGTACAGGATCTCTTTTCTCGTTTGACCGGCTCCAAAGAGAAGCGGCAGCAATCCAATGAAACTGGTGGCCGCCGTCATCATCACGAGCGAAAAACGTTCCAGACTGCCGCGGATAATCATCTCTTCGCCAAACACTTCACCTTCGTGCTCCATGAGGTGGATGTAGTGCGAGATCATCATGATGCCATTACGGCTGATAATGCCAATCGGAGTTATGAAGCCGGCCCAAGAAGGGTCGCGCCGATCAGCTGAATCGATAGGATACGATAAAGCATGACGATTCAGTCCAATTGAAATTCCGTACCAATGTTCCAGCGAAACACAGAACGACATCCAGATCAATTCCCAATACTCACTCGCGTTCGAGTCAATGACCGATGCCAAGCAATGCCGCAGCAGCCATCGCAATCATGAGCCCATCTTCAACAAGTGTCACGGTTGACATCGGCAGATTGAAGACAGTTCCCAGACACGCACAACGGATCCTGCGTTTCTTGAGCACACTTTGAATCACGCCGATACTGCTCACCGACATCACAACCAATGTTGTCAGGTTGACTGCCGTCGGCTGGATGCCTGCGGTGTAAGCGGCACCAAGCGCCAGTTCAATGAATGGGTAGATGTAACCGTAAGAAGGAATTCGCTGAGCGACAACGTCGTACATGCGATAGAAATCTGCGAATCCGTGAAGATCCAGAAGTTTGAAGAAGGCAAATGACAGAAAGAATGCCCCCATGAAATTCTGCATGGCTCGCGTTGAATCGAATGCTCCGAGTCGAAACTCCACAAGACCGACAACGCCAAACAGAAATGTCCCCAAAAGGAGTAGCGGATAATACATGACGCCTTTCGGAACTTCTGCAGCTGCAATCGCGTCAGATCGACTCTTGACCGTACGAGTGTCACCCGTCGCCACAAAACCAGCTTTTGCACCAGCTGCCGTCACGGAGTCGGGTGAAATGCTGTCGCCTGTGACGGTTAGTATCTTGTCTGGCGTTGCCGTATCAACTTCCCAGTCGCGAATGTTCGGCACATCATCAAGGAATGGCTTCACTGAAGCTACGCAGCTTTCACAGTTCAAATTCGTCTTAAACTGAAGCGATGTTGTCATATTCAGTCTCCTCGTTCCAATGTGTTCATGCCGCGACAACCACAGCGTTTATCTGAGGTGACGGATGACATTGAGAATGGGTGCAAAGATTCTTCAAAAAAGTGCCCTATTCACTGCACTATCCAGCGGCATCCGCATGGTTTACGACAGACATGAGACTGGCGATTTCCTCCAGGCCAATGACACCAATTGCGGTCACGTACCTGGCTCCCACCTTCCAGGTAACTTGAGTTCCCCGGGGAAAAGTTGGCGATCATGAGCGTATGTTATAGTACACACGAGGAGCGATCACGATGAGTTTGAAGCTGCAAAAAGAGAAGTTGACAGGACGTCGAGTTCGTTGGAATTAGACTGAGGAGTTTCGGCGCGACGCTGTCGGGATCATTGAGTGAGAGCGTTTGACGACGGCTGAAGTCTCCCGTCGTCTGGGCGTGAACGTGAACCTGCTGCGGAAGTGGCAAGAGAAATACGGAAATGGAAATGATGTTTAGGAAGAGCTTCGTCAGTTACGTGATGAAGTTCGTCGGCTTCGGACGGAGTGCGAGATCTTAAAAAAAGCAGCGGCCGACTTTGCGAACGAAAAGAACTAAGCCGACGACCTCAATTCGGCAAGCCGATAGCCGCAGTTTGATCGCCGGGACAATTGCCTCCTCACTGCCTGGCGATTAACATCATTCAGACAGTCTCATGAGCTTCAGAGTTTTCTCATCAAAAGCGAGTTATTGTGGCACAGGAAGTTTTTGATGCGAATTTCTGCGCGGAACGTCTCAAGGCGCTGGGTGACCCTCATCGCCTGAAAATCGTGAATGCGCTGCGATATGGCGAACTCACGGTGGGTGACATTGCAGAATTGCTCGAAGCGGAGGTCGTGACCGTCTCGCACCACCTGAAGATCATGAAGTATGCGAATCTCGTCGAAGTGCGACGCGAAGGTCGGTTCATGTATTACCGGCTGCATGAAGACTTGCAATGCACCAAGGGAAAGGGAACGAGATTTCTGAATCTCGGATGCTGCCGACTGGAAGTTCCGGATCCGAAATAGCGGCTCTCCGTTTTACACAACATCGGCCGTCAATTGATTGCCGCTCGAAATCACCAAGTCACTTAGATAAGGAAGAGAAGTCGATGAAACCTGTTTATATCATGGTCGGTGGATTCCTCGGTGCAGGAAAGACGTCCACAATTTCCCGACTCGCCCGTCATTACATGAATCAGGGGAAAAAGGTCGGCATTGTGACCAATGACCAGACCACTGATCTGGTGGATACTCAAAGTCTGCGGTCACAAGGCTTTGATGTGGGGGAAGTCGCCGGATCGTGTTTCTGCTGTAACTTTAACGCACTGACATCGACGGTTGAGCATCTTGGTGAAGGGCGGCTTCCCGACATTATTCTGGCGGAACCGGTTGGCAGTTGCACGGACCTAGTGGCGACTGTGATTCGACCGCTGACAGAAGTTTATGGAGTTCCACTGGATATTGCTCCCTATGGAGTCATTCTGAAACCAAGTCATGGTCTGCGAATTCTGCGTGGCGAAGCAACCAGCGGATTCTCACCGAAAGCGAACTACATCTTCCGCAAACAGATTGAAGAAGCGGATTTCGTCGTGATCAACCGTGTGGATGAGTTGTCTCCAGCCGATGTCTCTGAATTGCAGTCGCTGATTGAAAAAGAGTACCCAGGCCGTCCCGTGTTGCGATGCTCAGCAAAGTCCGGCGAAGGTTTTGGTGCTCTGGTCGAAACTCTGGCACTGCGTGGGCAATTTGGAAAACGAGTCATGGAGGTCGATTATGACATCTACGCGGAAGGCGAAGCGGAACTTGGCTGGCTCAACAGTCAGGTTGTTGTTGAGTCACAGCAGGAATTCGAACTGGATCAACTGCTGATGGATTTAATTCGCCGCCTGCACGGGCGACTGCTGTCCGCCAATGCTGAGGCTGCCCATTTGAAAGTGATTGGCCTGTGTGACACAAGCTACGCGGTCGCGAATGTTGTGAGCAATCAAACCGGACCGGAACTTTCCCTCGCATCCGGGACGAAAACGACAATCGCAAATGTGGTGGTCAATGCTCGCGTCGCGATTGATCCGGCCGATCTTGAGGTGATGGTCCGGGAAGAATTGGAGTCCGCGACAAAGGAAATCGGAGCGACCCAGAACGTCGTTTCTCTGCAGAGCTTCCGACCGGGTCGTCCGGTTCCCACGCATCGCATCTCGTAGAGTATTTTTCAACTTCGATTGAAAGTGGAGTTCCCCAATGAAAGTAGTCCAGTGCTTCAGCTCGCTGGCGATTTCCAGGATGGGAAAACCACAAGCACTTTTTGAGCACCGTCGACTCGATCACGGAAGGTGTCGTAGGCAGATTGAATGTCACTGAGAGAAAATCGATGAGTAATCAAGGGAGTCAAATTCACTCGACCTTCGGCAATCCACTGCATAGCCAGTGGGAACGTTCGTTCAAAATCCGGATGCAGGCTGGTGGTTAGAGAGAGATTCTTCCACATCGCCGCTCGCAACATGACTCCATCGATCTTCTCCGGGGGAACTCCAAAGACCAGAACCTGCCCAAAATCACGTGCCAGCACGATGGCGTCGTTCAGTGCCTGAGATTTATGGCCGACGGCTTCGATCACGATCTCTGGCAGGTCGCCATCCAAGAGGTCCCGAACCGCATCGACGGCTTCCAGCCCGGTGGCACAAACAGTATCCGTGGCTCCCATCTGGCGACTCACGCGAAGTCGGGATTCCACTGGATCGATCCCCAGGATTCTCCGAGCTCCAAGGTTCCGAAGACCTGAGTTAAACATCTGGCCAATTGGTCCCTGCCCAACCACTGCGACATCTCGATCGATCATGTTTGGCAGCTTCTTCAACGCCCAGACGACTGTGCCGAATGGCTGAGCCAGCATCGCCAATTCATCTGAAAGTGCGGGAAGCAGTGAGATGGCTCGCGTCTCCGGCATCACGAATCGCTCCGAAAGCCCTTGCTGGCCAGGAGGGACTGCCAGAACACGAGTTCCCGGTTTCCAGCGCAGCCCGTTTGTGGCGACAACGGTACCGACCATTTCATGCAGTGACATACCGATGGGTTGAGGATACGCGATCGAATGTCCCTCAAATTCACTGTCAAAGAACGGCAAGTCCGAGCCGCAAAGGCAGGTCATCTCGGGTTGAAAGATAATCTGGCCGGGTACGGTGGTAGAATCGGGCAGTTCCGGTTCTGCCACTTCCACGATTCGAAGATCACGACAACCGACAAACTGACCAGCCAGCATCACGGCTCCCATGGAGAATGTTGATCAAGCAAGCCCAAGTCAACTCGACCGTACTCAACCTCAGCGCATAAAAAAACCCTTCGGCGGTGAGCAGGTGCGGGGACTGAACGTTGAAGAGGCTGGGGAAGCTGCATCTGGCTGGGTAACCTTGAGCAGCGAGTGTATTCTTCGTTCAACACTTACTCATCCATGCCGAAGGGCGCTGGGTACCGATCTTCAAATGCATCAAACGTGCCAATTCTGCCGTTTTTTCGCGACGAGAAAAAACTGCGGAGAAATCATGTCGATTGACGCAAAAGCAAGCCTGGCAACCACATGGCGCTCAGCACTTCAGCGCCGAAATCGTCGGATGCTTGAAACTTCGGCGCTGAACACCTACTGTTCCCCAACTTGATCAGCGCCGATGTGCGATGGACTGGGGAATTTAAGGAAACTTTTCCGTGAAGCTGTGGTATTCGAATAGTCAGGGCGGGACGCACGATTACCGCGCCTTCGTTGCGACATGCACGGGGCTTGTGGTGACGTATTGCGTGACGGTGCTCTGGAATGTTGCCACATTTCCCGACGTTGGTCTTCGTTGCTTACTCCCGGATGGCCCCACACCGATATTGGCCCCCGAGGTTCCTGATCTTCGCCCGGCGTTGAATTGCCTGGCGGACGGCTGTGGCTCGACAGACAGAAGCAGGATTTCCGGAGTTGCGCGGTTCCGTCCGCTGGCAAATTTGTCGCAAGCGGTATCAGTGTTGTCTGAGGCGGCAGGGACGCATCGACGCAGAGTCGTTTCGCTGGCGGCTCGGCCGTTATCAATCCCCCCTGTGCCGGTTGCGGCTGTTTCGGAGCCTGCTCTACGGAAGGTCACTTCGCGGCCCTTATCAGGGATCGAGATCTGGGAATGGAGTCGCCCGGATTTTGTGATTGATTCTTCCGTTCCAAGAGCGGGCGACCAACTTCTTCGTCTCAATGGTCGGCAGATTGGCACTTTTCTGGATTTCGTGTCCGCTTTAGAGTCGTTGCGTTCCGCCAAGATTCCACCCGGTGGGCAGTTAGCTCCGGAGTCAGACCCCGCGAAGCTGCGAGTTCCTCCCTTGGTTGAAGTGTATAGTGCAGATCCTTCTCAGCCCTCACAAAGACTCGTTGAAATCGTTTATCGTCGACCTGGGGCCGCTCATCAGGAGGTGGAAAGTCGCGTCTATGTACCGGTACATCCGGTGAATGTTGGCGAAGTCTCCCTCACAATTTTCTGGTTCGTCTGTCAGCTATCGATCCTCGCGATCACACTGACCTCTTATTGGTATCGCCCATTCGACCGGGTTGCTCAGAATTTTTGCCTGATGTGCTGTGCGGCCATGGGAGCATTCGTGCCTGGGTTTCACTGGTGGATTTTGGCGAATAGCCCTTTGCTGAACATCCCGTTCATCGTTTGCGCTGCGATGCTGCCGTATCTTGTGTTGAACTTCTTTTTGGTCTTTCCGAAAGAGCCCGAGTTTGTCCGTGGTCGCCGCGGATTGGTTCTGGGAACGGCCTTCGGAGTCGCAGGTCTGATCTGCGTTTCTCTCGTGGTAATTTACTGGGCGGCGTGGAGCCTGAACGGCAGCGATACTCTGAACGTGTTTCAGAAACTGGCCGTGTTGTCACAGATTGCGGTGCATGGTTCGGCTTCAACAGTAGCTTCCGTCGCCCATGCAACATCACTGTTATCGCTGCTGCGGTCAATGGTCCATGTGGCAATTATCTTTGCATCACTCTACTTTGCGATCACGGTCGGCAAGCTGGCCCTCAGTTTGATTCGCCTGGAGACACCTCATGAACGTCGCCAGGTGGCGACGATTCTTGGTGCCGCGCTGCTTTCGACGATTCCCATCGGCTATACGTTGTACCTTGCATTCTTTCGCAAGGTTGACTTCGCTCTCGGGCATGCTCAGATCCCGATGTTTATTGCGAGTATGTTGTTTATGGCGGCTTACTCGCATGGCATTTTTCGCCATCGCCTGATGCTGGCCGAAGAGGGCGACGACAAGAGCCGCCGATATGTGCTGATGTCGATGATTGTGTCGGGCGGCTTCGCGACGTTACTCGCGATCGGCGGAGTATTTACTCATTCGTACAGTCTCCCGCTGAATTCCACGACAACGCAGCAACTGTCTCTGTTCTTCATTCTGCTGCTTGCTGCCGGCCTGAGCCTATGGGTGCGTGACCGACTGCAGGCGATTGTGGATCGAAGATTCTTCAGTGAGAAGTACCAGCTCGATCGAGCAATGCAGCAACTGAATCGCTCGGCCGCGTATCTTGCCGAGCCATCCGGGATGGCCGATATCACTCTGAAGACTTGTCAGGATGTAATGGATGCCTCGTGGGCGATCATGTACGTCCGCGATGGGCACGGTGTTTTTCGACTTATCGGAACACGTTCCACATCGGCCGCGACCGCTCAGTTGCGTCCTGAGCAGGTTCAGGTGGATATCCCCGGCGAATCCGTGATTCATCGAATTCCCTCAGCCAATCGCGAAGCGATGTCGCCAATGCAGCAGTTGTTGCATGACTTGCGAGCCGAACTATTGTGCGTGATGGAAGGCGAAGGTGGAGTTCACGGCGTCATTATTCTTGGACGTCGTCGCGGCGGTGCGGTGTTCAGCGCTGAAGATATTACATTTCTGCACGCGATTGCTCAGATGAGCGTTTTGGCTCTGCATAGTTCACGGGCGAATCAGGCGATGGCTCAGTTGGATGCGGAGCTGAAGATGAAGATGGACCGCATCGCCGAACAGCAGCGTCAAATGGCCGCACTTCGCGCGGAACTAACATCGCTTCAGACAGATGCGGGGCAGGCTCCGGTTCTGGCGTCAGATCAGGGTTTTGATCGAGAAGGTGTTCGAGGAAACAGTCCTGCTCTGTTGGATGTGCTGGATCAGGTTCGCAAGGTGGCTCGCAGTTCGTCGACGGTCCTGATCCGAGGTGAGAGCGGGACCGGCAAAGAGTTGCTGGCCAAAGTGATTCATCGCAATAGCGATCGTGCTGCCGGAAATCTTGTCTGCGTGAACTGTGCGGCTCTGTCGTCATCGCTGCTGGAAAGTGAATTGTTCGGTCATGTAAAAGGGGCCTATACCGGAGCCCATTCGGATAAGGCCGGACGTTTTCTCGCGGCCAATGGCGGAACTCTGTTTCTGGATGAAATCGGCGACATCTCGCACGAGACACAGGTCAAACTTCTGAGAGTTCTCCAGGAGCGATGTTTTGAACCTGTGGGTAGTGACAAGACGATTCAGGTGGACGTGCGACTTGTGGCGGCGACCAATCGAAATCTGGAAGAGATGATTTCCAAGGGGCAATTTCGAGCCGACCTGTTTTATCGCCTGAACGTCGTCGCACTGACACTGCCGCCATTGAGAGAGCGTCCGGGTGATCTTGCGGAACTTGTCTTCTTCTTTCTCAGTCGAGCCGCTCAGAAGTCCAAAAAACAGATTCGCCAGATTGATCCCAGTGCATTGGCCGCGTTGGAGAATCATCTATGGCCGGGCAATATTCGAGAGCTGGAAAACGTGATTGAACGAGCTGTCGTTCTGGCCGACAGCGACATCATCTCGCTGGCCGACTTGCCGCCAGAACTGCGGAATGCGACTGATGACGGACGCCCAACAATTGGCGGGCGCCGAACTCAGACATCAACGCTGCCCACACTCACCGTCCGCAGTCTTGCTCGACGCGTGCCTGAGTCAGAAAGTTATTCGGGAGCGAATGCCTCACATCTTCGTGAAACACAATCCGAAGAACAGCAGCTCCGCGAAGTATTACGAGCCGCCGGCGGCAACAAAGCCGTCGCCGCAAGACAGCTCAATCTGCCGCGAAGCACCTTCTTCAGCAAGTGCAAGAAGTATGGGATTTCGTGAGGAAGTTTCGCTCGCGGAGTTATCTCCGTATCCTTTGGCCCGGGATCAACTGATAAAGCACGCTGCGCTCAGTCAAGGCCGCCTGCACATCACGTTGCCTGACAACGCGTGGCTGACCGGGAACAGGGATGAGTTTCTCGGGATCTTCTTTCTTCATAACGACCTGTGTTCCGTCGGATGAAAGGCCAGGCAAGGTACCGATCGCAAAGGAACTCACCTGCAAGTCGGCAGCAGTCAGCCTCGTGAGCAACGAATACGGTCCATTGTACCGCTCAAAGACACTTGAACGGCCATCGTTAGACCATGTCGGCCACTTTGTTTGTGGATATTCCGAGAGACCATCCAGCATGGCACGTTAAAAAATTAACGCTTGCCTCTTGCATGTCGCTGCCGCAGGCGTTAATAATTTAACGCTTAGGCTGAAGTTTGTTTCTGCAGGAGTCATGTTGATGCCCAAGCCTCCCGATTTCAGTCGGCGTGAACGGCAGATTATGGATGCCGTGTTTGCGCTGGGTGAGGCCACCGTCAATCAGGTGGTCGATTCGATTCCCGATGCACCAACGGCCATGGCTGTGCGACGGATGATGCATATTCTTGAGGACAAGGGGCATCTCAAGCGACGCGAGAATGGCCGCGAAGTGATTTACTCGCCCCGTGAAACAAAGGTCAAAGCTGGGCGCAGCGCGTTTCAGAATGTGCTTGAAACGTTCTTTGGCGGTTCACTCGAACAAGCGCTCGCGGCGCACCTGCATTCACGGAAAGACAAAGTCACTGACGAAGAACGTGAACGGCTGATTGCACTGATCGAACAAGCCCGAGCGGAGGGACGTTGACATGAATCGTCTGATTTCGGTTCTCATGGCGCTTGGCGGTCTGGTTGTATTTCCCTTAATGGATTCAGCCATCAAGGGGACGATTGTGCTGCTGCTTTCCGCCGCTGTTTGCTTTATGTTGCGACGCGATTCTGCGGCGACTCGACATTTTGCCTGGTCGACTGCGCTGGGCCTGCTCCTTGTGATACCGCTACTGTCGCTGGTGCTGCCGGCATGGCGGATTCTCCCGGCATGGCTGCACTCGAACGAACCTGCAGTGGCCGCCACACCGTCAACTATCGTCGCGCCGATGGAAACGTTGTCGCCTGTAAAGATGACGCGGCCGGAATCTGGTTTACTCCCATGGCCCACCGACGAGCGTCCAGCGAGCGAAGTGGGTCCGCTTTCTGGTAGACCTACACTGCGAAGCGCGGAGATCCACCCCGCCGATACTGATGACCGGCCGGTTGATGCTGGCCTCTCGCTCATTTCGTGGACGACATGGCTGAGTGGAGTTTGGTTTGCCGGTTGCGTTTTGCTCACCACACGCCTGGTAGTGGCGTCCGTGATGTTGCGACGATCGGCACGACGATCCGTGCTGGTTGAAACGGTTCCCGGCGAGCGGCAGGGCGTCAGCCCTCCGTGTTTGTCGCACATGCCCGATCGCAGGATATTGGCAGATGATGTTGTTGATCAACAACCGTGGCTAGCGCCGTGCGGCTCACAGGGAGCGGAAGCACAGGAAGCCAGGCTGACGGGGACACGGAGGGCTGACGCCCAGCCGCTCGCCGAGGTGCAGCGGTTGCAGGCCGCACTTGTTCAGGCAAAGACAGTGCTCGGAGTAACACGGCCTTTACAGATGCTGCTCGATCCGCATCGATCGATTCCCGTCGTCTGGGGGCTTTGGAAAACTCGGCTGCAACTGCCGGCCGAAGCGATCAGCTGGAGCGACGAGCAACTGCGTTCAGTGCTGCTGCACGAACTGGCTCACGTCCGTCGCCGGGATTTGTTCGTCTTGGCACTGACACAGCTGGTCTGTGCCTTATATTGGTTTAACCCACTGGTCTGGCTGGCGGCGTGGCGTCTGCACGTCGAACGAGAACGCGCGTGCGATGACCTGGTCCTCGCCAGCGGCGTGCGAGCTTCGGCCTATGCCGAACATCTGCTCAACGTGGCAACTCGATTGAATTCTTCGCGGTGGACCCATGCGTGCGGCCTGGCCATGGCCAGAAATTCTTCTCTGCATGGTCGGCTGACGGCTGTGCTGAGTGAAAAACAAAATCGTCGCAGAATGACGACTCTTATCACCTTCGTTTCATTGACGATCGCTGGCGCCATTTCGGTGCCGATTGCCATGTTGCAGGCTGCGAGCGTTCAGTCGGACGAAAAAGCGGTGAAAGATTCAAAACAACCAACGTCGCCGCCGGCAGTCGGAGAAATCGGCAGTTCTGAGAACTGGGTCTACAATCCGAACCTTCCTGTCTATGCATTGTGCTCAGAATCAGAGATCTGGTTCCGTGAGCAGCATCTGGACTGGAGTGAGCCCGTCAACGGTATGCGAGCTGCGATCAGCATTCGCCGGACTGCAACGGATGGGAAATACGGGAAGGAACGCAGGGTCCTTCTGATGATCCAGAACGTGTCTGATCAGCCGATTCGATTCTGCGACACAGCCATTCAGGAAACGGATACTCCCGCAGCTAACGTGGAAGGCCGCAAGCTGTATCTGCAGGATAACGCCGAAATCCTGTCCGGGATACAGAATGCAAAGTCGACTATGACGGATCTTGTCCTGCAGCCCCGCGAGATGCTCTCGATGGATATGCTGGACATGGGGAATGATCAGGTGCACAACAGAGGCGACTCACTGGCGGAAGGCATTATCAAAGATTCGGATCGGGCGTTGTTCGCCGTGCTCAATATTGTCCATGCGCCGGAAGGAGCATGGTCTGGCAAATTGACAACGCCAGCCACTCGAGGAGCTTATGCCGCGATCGCGCCATTGCCTCGCAGCAAGGAAGGACAGGCGTTGTTCCGCTACTGCATCGATCACGCGCGACTCAATGGAGACATCCCGGGCGGATTGATCAGCCGACTCCACGATCTGGTGAAGGAATTCATCCAATTGAATTCCAGAGATCAATACGGCGATGCGTATGCAAAGAAGATGCAGCCGCTGGTCACGCGTTTCGAACACAAAGGCGACTGGAAGCAGGAGGACGTCGCGAAACTGTTCGATGACATTGCGGCCGTGACAACAATTCCGCTTGAACGCACGATGAACGCCATTCGTGAAAACTCACTTCAGCGAGGTTTGCCGATCCCTGCATCCATGAGCATTCTCAACTGGGGAGAAACATTGCCCGGCGGTTTGCGACTGTCCTGGATGCTGGAGCCACGTGCAGAGAAATATCATCGAAGCTCAGCGTTGAAGTCGCGAGTTATCCTGCACAACTCGGGTGACAAGCCCGTCATGTTTGTGACTCGCAGTTTTCATCAGCCCAATCACAACGCCGTGACTGCCGGTGGCACGACAGTTCCCGTGACGTCATCATTCTGGACGACTATCGGACGTCCGGAACCGTATCGACTTCATCCCGGCGAATACTGCGAAGTTCACGCTCCGGGCATCGGTATCGGGCCGCAGAACGAAGAACTCGACGACTGGTCAAAGATCCGGGCGATTTCCTGGATTCTTGCCGACGAAGGTGACGAGATCATTTTTCGGCCCGGTGAGATCCTGCTGACAGGCGATCACGCCGAGAAAGTCGATCCGGACTGGTGGCTGAAATTTATCACCGAACGTGTCCGGCGTGAGACACCGTTGCCTGCGGACTCCAAAGAACGCGAGGTAATTCTGTTCCGTGTCATCTCGGATCTGTTTGGGAACTCGCCAACGCCCGAGGAGGCTGCAGGGTTCCTTGGAGATAATTCGCCGCAGGCCGTGGAGAATCTGGCGAAGGTGCTCTCCGGGCGAACATGGCACACGTCCATCGCTGGGCCGATCAAAAGCGGAGAGATCAAGATTCACGTGCTGCCTGAAGATCCCGAGGCTGCAACTCGACCTCGCATCGCGACGAACCCCGGCCACTACAATGTTGGTGAGGAAGTGCGATTCGTCGTATCACGTCGTCCAATCGGCGAAACACTGATGAACGAAGCGGATCTGATCTGGTATCCGCCGGGACAGGACAACGTCCCGACAAAAGTATCGCTGCCGAGCGGCTATGACACCTGGGCCGCAGGCTGGTTGCCGGGCACGACAATCCTCTGGGTGAACCAAGCCGGTTTGCTTCGCAGTTATGATTTCACGGACAACGCAGCCGTGAAGGAAACTCGCTACGAAGGCGACCAGATTGCGACGGCACCAATTCCAGCCGCTCTGGATGCGGCACTTCGAGCTGCGATCGTCACGACAGAAAATGGAAAGGAACAACCTCGGCGGCCGGTCGGTCCACCAGCAGCAATGAAGGGCGACAGCAAGGACGACAATGCCGCTGTGAAAGAACCAAAACACGTCGCAACAGCTTCCTTAATTGCGAAGTGGCAGCGATTCGCGCGCACCGATGGGCGTATTCCAGGAGCCGTTCTTGGCACGGTGCGAAGCAAGATCGAAGATTTCTTAAAACAGTATCCGAAAGACGATGCGACATCCGCATTGACGGAGTTGCTGCCGAGCTACGATGTGAGTCACGACTGGGAGTTAGCCGATGTGATCGCGTTGCTCGATAAAACTGCGGACCTGCACACCGCGCCGCTGGGCTGGGCCGATCTTCCGCTGGAGTTTGGCGATATGCATTGGGTGAAATCGGGGTCGCCTCTGCCGGAGTCACTCAGCAAAGTCGCCTGGGGCGCGCCCGCGGAAAACGGTTTGCGAGTCGCGTGGTTGCTCGAGCCTCCAGCGGAATCGTATGCGCTCGGTACTGTGCTGAAGTAACGCGTTTTTTTTCACAACAGCGGACAGAGTCCGATCCTGTTCATGACCGAAACATGGCACCAGGATGACAAACATCAAGCACGCGACGGTGATGGGCAGGAAATCAAGGTCGGCAGTACCTGGTATTCGGGCATTACGCCAATGTCAACTTTTCGTCTGAAACCCGGCGAATACATTGAAATCAACGGCCACGGCATCGGAATCGGCGCCGGGGATTATCTGGAAGAGCGAAGCACCGGCAGCGTGGGAGCCTGGATTGAAGCGAAGGTCGGCGACGAAGTTCATTTCACGACGACCGTGCGTCTGGATCAGAAAAGCTGGACTCGCCCCGATGATCCGAAAGATCCCGCGGAACTACGCAAGATCTCACTTGCTAAACGCGTTGCGCTGGAATCTCCGTTGCCTTCTTCCGCAGCAGATCGCCAACAGTTGATCACTCGTGTCACGAACGAAATTTTCGGTGACGATCCGACCGATGCTGAGATCAACGACTTTCTGAACGACACTTCGCCCGACGCACTGCTGAATCTCACCGTTCGGCTACAGAAGCGAGAATATCTTCCGTTGTTCCGAGGGACATTGGCGACCGGTGAAACGATCTTCAAAGTGCTGCCCGTTGATCCGGCCGCGGCAACAAAACCACGTCGCGCGATCACTCCGGGATGTTATGTTCTGGGAGACTCCGTGCAGCTTGGGGTGCAGCAGGTCACGAGTGTCGAGCGATTCGGTGCGCCGGAGGTTCGTACCAACAACGCCAGGATTCTGTTCCTTTCGCCGGATCCTAAAGTCGCATCGCCGCACCCACCGTACAAAATCCGTCTGCCGGACGGACTGGCGAATTATGCGATCCTGTGGACTCGTAATTCCGGTCAGTTGTTCGTTATCGAACCCGGCAGCTTACGAACGATCGATTTCACGAACCCGGCCGGTGTGACAGAATCACGGTCGAAACTAAACCTCGCTCCCGAATTACGAGCGCTGATCCCGGAATCGATGCACCGCGACCCTGAATGACGACGGAACCGTACCTCACGATTGACCGCACCGCACAACGCGTCGTGACGAATGAAGCCAGGCAATATGAGGTTGACGAAGCCATTCCGGTGACTCCAGATTGACATGTACGGGAATCTGCCGTACGCTTACGTCAACTAACGGAGCAAACCATGGCAACTGCAAATACTTCCCCAAAATCAGCGAGAATCGAGACTCGGGTTTCTCCCGAGCAGAAAGAATTAATTGAGCGAGCCGCTGCATTCAGTGGCCGTACGGTGTCTGATTTCGTTCTTGCTCATGTTGAGGTGGCGGCAAAAAAAATGATTGAGGAGCGTGAGAAACTCCAGCTTGATCAGGCACAGAGCCGCATGCTTGTCGATGCGTTGTTGGCGCCCAGGAAACCGAATAAGAATTTGAAGGGGGCGATGGCCAGGCATCGCGAGCGAGTCGAAAGCCGATGATCGGCTACATATGCGAACCGTTGGGTAATCAGCATGATCGCACGCATTTTGATTGTGGTGTATCGGTGCTCAATGATTATCTGGCAAAGTACGCGAAGCAGGATGTCAAACGCAAAGCATCGGCCGTCTTTGTTCTTGTGAATCGCGATGATCCGAAGCGAATACTCGGCTTCTACACTCTTTGTGCAACGTCTGTTGAGCTTTCCGAGTTGCCGGAAGAAGTGATAAGGAAACTACCTCGCTATCCAGAGATTCCTGCAATACTAATTGGCAGGCTTGCTCGCGATATGAATTCTCCTGGGGTGGGACAACTGCTTCTCGCAGATGCAATTGCAAGATGTGTTCGCGTGGCAAGTGAAATTGCCGCAAGTATGATCGTTGTGGATTCCAAGGGGGACGCAGCGACTCGTTTTTATGCGAAGTTCGGATTCATCTCGTTGCCGAAGTTAACTGATCGCATGTTCTTTCCAATGCAGACGGCAGAGAAACTTTGAGTCGCCGGTTCGGGCGATGTAGCCAGGAGACGGCTTTTGGTTCCGAGTGGAGTCGCCGCTGCGTGTGCCGTTGTTTTAAATTCGGTCACTAATTCAAAGGGCAAACATCAGGGCCAATCCTGACGACCAGAAGGCGTTGAACGAGAATGCTGGATTTCAGGCTAAACGAACGACCCGCCTGCGCCGGTGTTACTTTCAAATTCAGGTCTAGTGGGCTTCTGAATTGTGAACCCGGCGATTGTCTGGCATGATGTTGTTGGCGGTTTATTACTCTTTTGTTGTCTCAGCCTGAATGTGTTTTTAGCCCATGAGCAGTAAACGCGCGATGGCACAGTGGCTTCGTCATCTGGCCGGGACTGGAGT
Organism: Candidatus Kuenenia stuttgartensis; assembly: GCA_945861975.1. Lineage (GTDB taxonomy): Bacteria > Planctomycetota > Planctomycetia > Planctomycetales > Planctomycetaceae > SXXK01. The sequence goes on from CAMAXD010000025.1 coordinate 23,282, forward strand.
GACTCATCTGCCGAAGGTTGATGTTCCCAAGCCTTCACGAGTGCTTGGAAAACCGCGGCCGAGTCTGGTCGTCGCGGAGACAGTGGCTGCGAGCGAGAGTGTTTCACCCGCGACAACGGATGTTGTGGCGTCGCGGGCCCCGATCCGCCCCAAGGCTGTCACACCGGTAACAGAGATGAAGAACCCGTCATCCGTGCTGGGTTCTGATCATTCGGCCAAAGCCGCCATGCAGGCCGGTCCGTTTCCGGAAACGAAGGCAGTCATGGAGGCCGTTTACACAGATCTCGAAAGCCGTCGAGACGCCCTCAGTAAGCTCGCGAAATGCGTTGCCGGGTGCCAGCGGTGCCCGGAGCTGGCTTCACGGAGAACTCAGACGGTCTTTGGCGTTGGCAATCCATCCGCGGACATCATGTTCATCGGCGAAGCTCCGGGAGCGGAGGAAGACGCCAAAGGGGAGCCGTTTGTTGGTCCGGCCGGGCAGTTGCTGAACAAGATTGTCGAAGCTAGCCAATTGAAACGCGAAGACTTGTACATCTGCAATATTCTGAGGTGTCGTCCGCCGGGAAACAGAAACCCATTGCCTGAAGAGGCGTCGCACTGCCGTGAGTTCCTGGATGCTCAAATCCATGTCGTCCAACCGAAGTACATCATCTGCTGGGGAACTGTTGCCGCTCAGAATCTGCTCAATGAAACTCAGGCCGTCGGAAAACTTCGCGGAAAACTTTTCGACTATCGCGGGATCAAGGTCATGTGCACCTATCATCCGTCATACCTGCTCAGAAACCCGGCTGCAAAAAAACAGGTGTGGGAAGACATGAAATTCTTCATGAAGCACCTCGGAGTGGAACTGCAATAGTTTTCTGGCTTTCGAGGAATGGGACCTTCTGAGCAGTCTGCCAAAAATGGAAGGACAGGCAGCCCAACGCAGCGGCAGTGAGATATCGGCATAAAAGCCGAGTAATTCGGGTCTCCATCAAAGGCCGAGGACCGCTTATGGAAAGGAATCTGACAATCCAGGGAGTCGGCTGAAGATCGAGGCGGGCGAATTCCGAATCTAAAAGGCCATGAAACTGTTGACGAAAGCCTGGAAACTCTCATAATCCCGCCCCGGAGCGGTCTTTCAGCCGAGCCAGCAGTCTTTCTGGCTGTCTGGAACGGGTATTTGTGGTGTTACGACTGCGGGATTATGATCGGCAAAAAGATTTGCCGTGCAATTTTCGTCGAAGTTGCTGTCGACAGCCGTTTCCCAGAGACTGATTCGTTATAATTTGATCGTGTTTCGCTGGAACACAAAACCATTGCGGGTGTAGCTCAGTTGGTAGAGCATCACGTTGCCAACGTGATTGTCGAGGGTTCGAGTCCCTTCACCCGCTCTTTTTTATTGCCTCCCGGGCCAATGAAACCGGTGGAGGCTGGCCATCAACAGTTCTGGGAAACAGAGAATGAGTTCTGACGCAGATCAAGCGGTTGCTGAAGGTGTTGACGAGAACGGCGATCGCATGTCGCTTCAGGTTCAGATTCGTGATATCGGCTCATGCCGCAAACACGTTTCAGTAACCATCCCGGAAGCAGACATCGCTGACATACGCAACGACGCTTTGGCAGAACTGAGTTCTAAAGCTCAGGTGCCAGGCTTTCGAGTTGGCAAAGTGCCGCGATCCATCCTTCTGAAGAAGTTCAAGAAGGAAATCAGTGCCGACATCAAGCAGAAGTTGCTGCTGGCGAGTTTGGAACAACTGTCCGACGAATACGAGATCGAGCCGATTAGCGAGCCGAAGATCGACGTGGAGAGCTTGGACATCCCGGATTCTGGTGAATTTCACTACGAATTTGAGGTGGAAGTTCGACCTGACTTTGAACTTCCTGACTACGCTGGAATTCAGATTAATCGTTCATCGGGCGAACCGACTGAAGAAGAGTTCAAGGCGTACAAAGAGCAGTTCATCGCTTCTTACTCAGAACGTGTCACAACGGATGCCGCTGCTGCTTCAGGTGATTCAGTCATTTGTGATATCACGTTTACCCACGATGGTAAGATGATCAACGAGGCGAGAAACGTCTCTGTCACGCTATTTTCTCGCCTCAACTTCCAGGACGCTGCACTGGAGAACTTTGACCAGTTGCTCGCCGGTGCTAAAGCTGGTGATACGCGTGACGGTGAGATCACAATTTCTCTGCAGTCGCCCATCGTTGAAATGCGTGGCGAAAAGGTCGGCTTAACGTTTGGTGTGACCGAAGTTCAGAATCTTCAGGTTCCCTCCGTCGATGTCGAATTCTGCCAGCGACTGGGTGCACAGACTGAAGAAGAACTCGATGGCATGCTTCGCAGTGCTCTGACCCGCCAGGTTGAGTACCAGGAGCGTCAGGAAACTCGGCGTCAGGTGCTTGACAAGATCACGGCATCGGCTGACTGGGATCTTCCGGAATCTCTGGTACGTCAGCAGACCGAGAACGCACTACGACGCGAAGTTCTCGAGATGTCTCAGGCTGGCTTTGCCCAGGAGCAGATCATGGCTCGCGAAAGCCAGATCCGTCAGGAAGCTCTTGAGACGACTCGTCAAGCTCTTAAAGAACACTTCGTTCTTGACAAGATTGCCACTCGCGAGGATATCGAGTGCGACCAGTCAGACATTGATCGCGAATTGTTGATGATGTCATTCCAGAGTGGTGAGCCTGTTCGAAAGCTTCGTGCTCGAATGGTCAAAACCGGAATGATTGAGAATCTGGAAGCTCAGTTGCGTGAGCGTAAGGCTGTGGATTTTATCCTTGCCTCCGCCAGCTTTGTTGAGGTTCCACGAAAGCCAGCAGAGGCTGTGAATGCCGCCTCGCTGCGAATTGCGGTGTGTGGTCGAATGAGCTCGAGCCTTATCGATGATGCCACTCCCCAGGATTCTGAATAATCGAAGCTACAAGAAACAGACAGGCGCGCGTAGGATGACGCGACGCCTGTTTTTGTTTACAGACCGAATTCTGAAACATAGTCCGGCGTGATTCAGTCCGGAAGATCTTGGAAGAACAGTTCTCAGCAGGATAAAGCGAATGAAGGACCCGCGATTCGACTACATGCCAATGGCAGCCCGAGAATATTCGGCTCAACGTCAGATGACGGTCGGTGATCTGCTGCTTGACAATCGGATCATTTTCCTGGACGGCCCGATTCATGACGGCAGTGCCAATCTGATCGTCATGAAGATGCTGTTCCTGCAGTCCGAAAATCGTCATCAGGACATTCATCTTTACATCAATTCGCCGGGTGGTTCAGTCACCGCAACTCTCGCGATCTACGACATTATGCAGTTCGTAGAGTGCGATGTCGCCACTTACAGCGTTGGTCTATCAGCCAGTGGCGGGGCGATTCTTGTGGCTGGTGGGGCACCCGGAAAGCGGTTTGCTCTGAAGCATTCAAAGATCATGATCCACCAGCCGTATGGCCAGGTGGGTGGTCAGGTTTCCGACATTGAAATTCAGGCTCGCGACATTCTGGCGGCTCGTCAACTTCTGAACGAGATTCTGGCGGAACACACCAAGCAGCCTATCGAACGAATCGCCAAGGATACTCAGCGCGATCACTACTTGAATTCGGTCGACGCCAAGGCTTATGGTTTGGTCGATGAGATTCTGGAGCGCGCTCCGAAAGAAAAGAAGAAGTAGTTGGCTTCAACAGTGAATTGCTCGGACGGCTGTGCTGACTTCGAATCAAAAATCATTTCTGCGGGATGCCGGACATGACAGTGCTTGTTCCTTATGTCATTGAAAAAAATGGTCGCGACGAACGCGCGATGGATATTTACAGCCGTCTGCTGAAGGATCGCATCGTGATCCTGGGCAGCGGTGTGAACGACGATGTGGCCAACAGCATCGTCGCTCAGTTGCTGTTTTTGCAGTTTGATGACCCCAAAGCTGATATTCATTTGTATATAAACAGCCCCGGCGGATCGATCACAGCAGGCATGGCGATTTACGACACGATGCAGTACATCAGTTGCGACGTGGCGACGTATTGCATTGGTCAGGCGGCCAGCATGGGTGCGATCCTGCTGACGGCGGGAACGCCTGGCAAGCGAAATGCTTTGCCGAATGCACGCATCATGATTCATCAGCCGCTGGCGGGTATGGAAGGAACAGCGACAGATCTGGAAATCCATGCCAAGGAAGTGCTGCGAATCAAGGGCAAAATGAACGATATTTTGCTGAAGCATACTGGTCAGACACTGACAAAGATCGAAGACGACACCGACCGCGACAATTTCATGTCTGCGGACGAAGCCAAACAGTACAATCTGATTGACAATGTTCTGCAGAAACTGGGCTGATCGATTATTGAATGTGCCGTGATAGTGCCACAATACAAGCCGCCTCTGGTTTCCAGAGCGGCTTTTTTTGTCTCTTTCGTTTGTGACGAGCTTTCGCGATGCAATCACGCACCATTCATGTTCCGTCAATGCGTCGATACCTGGTCCCGTTTGATCCTAAACGAGTACCGCATCTGTTTACCGA
>CAMAXD010000026.1 GCA_945861975.1 Candidatus Kuenenia stuttgartensis
CCTCTTCTGATGGCTAACGACAGCCGTTGAACTTCTACGTATCAGCCGGCCGTGCATTTCGTCGAAATGCAGAAGAATCCAGCAGTCCATCACCATGCAAAGACCTGCGTTTGCAGTTCAACGCACGATTGACATCGAGCTGGCGGTCATCAAGAGGACATCCTCTGAGTCGAACTGGCCGGTGCCTTCAATGACAAGCAGTTCGAAATCCTTGACTTCGAAAAGCTCCCGAGCATCCATGGCGATAGTTTTGCCGGCTTCATCGTGGAACTCCACCAGCGCCATCATGCTCTTGACGTCGCGGCGGCAAAACGGACATTCGTGTGGGTCATGAGACTCATCCCCGTCATGTCCCGTGGCATCGGTGACAAAGAACTTCGCAGAGCCATTGACAAATGGCGGAAACTCACCGGCATTGATACGGACTCGAACCTTAAAAGGCGTGCCGGGTTTTAGTTCGCCCGACTTTAACGAAGCGCGGATTTCTGAGACGGGTGTTTCCTTCGTTTCGGTGGACACGTTCAGAAAACGATTCCGTATTGCAACCAATTCGGGATCTATTGTCTCCCCACAGCCGGGCATGACGAGCAGGAGCACCAGCATGGCAACGAAACTGTAAGTCATCAGTCGTCGACTGTGCCTGAGTGTTTGGAAATCAGAAGTCAGATTCGTCATGACGTGCTCCGTGGCGTTCAAGCCGGGTGTTTAGTTCGGGTTAGCTGCCGGAGGAGCCTCAGCAGGAGATGTTGTTTCTACGGCTGGCGTTTCCGATGTTGCCGATGCTGGTTTATCTGGTGTCGCTGCGTCAGGCTTCGGAGTTTCAGCTGGATTCAGCAGCGATTCAAGTTCCAGCACCGCCGCATCAATCGTTGCGGATTCCTCAGCATAGGTTGATCCTTCCTGACCATGCATCGTTTTGTCAACGCGACCGAAGGCGTCCATTAAAGTGTCGACTGCCTTCTGAATGGAAGCTTGCTTTTCGGAATCGATGTTTTCCTTTTTGGTCAGTTCCGGTATCGCCAACAAGACGTCGCCTACCACGTGCAACGGATCATGAGCGGTATCCATGTCGTTCGCTGCAAATGCATCCCGAATCGTATTTCGCAGCGACGTGAGTTCAGCCAGCCCTTCACCAGATGTCGTCGGCGCATGACTATGGTCGTGATTATGTTCTGCAGCCGCGCCGCCGCCCTTCGCGTCGTGCTGCCCGACATCGTCGGTGCAGCCTGCGAATAACGTCACAAACGACAGTAAGACGAGTTTCGAAGTAGGACTGACTGAACCGTGCATCGCGCCGACCTTTTTGGAAGAATGAAGAGCATTGGAGTTTGGACGACAGTGACCAGGGAACTCAAATTGTTCCGTGGATGTTGGTGTTTTCATTCGTACAGATCAATGCTTATGTTCTGGCGCACCAATGGCGACAATCGCTCCTGGTGTTCCTCCAACAATTGATTTTGCACGGATCGTCAGATCCTTAAGGCTTAAGACCCAGATAGAGCCTTCGCCGGGATTGGTAAAGCAGGCGATTCGGCCTTCTGAATCAAAGCCGATCGCGTGGTGTCCATTATGGCCGTCAACCTTGCTGGCCCCGACGGGAAGAGTTTTCGAGATTGCAGCGTCCGAGAAGTTTCGATCGCCATTTGGATCCAGGTCAATGATTGTCAGCTTCTCCTGTTTTTCGCCTTCTTTCTTGTCGTGAAACAGGAAAGCGTAACGTTTCCCACCAGCAGCCAGAACGACTTCCGGCGTTGTTAAGGTAAGTCCCTCTTCGACTGCAATGGGAAGTTTAACGATCCTTGGCGGTGTTGCATTGGCCTCCATGAGGCAAAGGCTGGACTTGCTTTCTCCGCCTCCGGTCGTGAATAAAACCCAGTTGCGATGATTCACGAAAGCGCCGGTGCGATTGGGTTTCTCCGCGCCTTCATCTTTTCCCAGAGAGAGATGATTCACCATCACAGTCTCTGCTGTCTTTGACAATGAAGTATCCGCATCAACCCAGCAGACACCATCTGCTGGAGCAAAGAAGACTCGTCCGGAGTTTGCCGTCGCTCCGTGGATAACTCCCGTCGGCAGATTGAATGAGTAGGCAGTTTTGTCGCCCTCCGCCTTCTTGAGATTGACGACGTCAACACGACCCATATTCGGTCCGCCACCGTCAATCCATGTGGAATAACAAACAGCGTTATCGACCGCCGCCATCGTGATATGGTTTCCACCACCGGCAAAGAAGTTCCCGCACTCTTTGGCTGGCTTTGAGAGAATGTCTTTGGGATTCAGGTGAGTGAACCCGTTCTTCTTATCATTTGCCATGTAGAAGTGACCGTTGTAGAGATACATATGGGCCGGGTTCCCCTGCTCTGTGTCAAGTCGACTGCCTCTGACGGATGGCAATCCCACAAACTTCCAGTGGGAATGATCGCCGTGTGGCTCTTCGCGGACACCAGTGTCGACGGCGATCCATCCGCTCTGGAATTTTCCTTCCTCGTTATCACGGACGCCCACGAGCAGGTGTCCCTCGGCATGCTCCATTTGCACCAGATCCTGCTTCTCACGATCAAGCTTTGGGAAGTCTTTCACCGGCGATGCGGAAACAATCCACTGCTCACCGCCATGGACTTCTCCCCACATCAAAGTGTCTTTATCCCGATCCTGCCAAAGGACTCGAGCAATACGGGGCCCGCGATCTCCGGCATCACAAGCCTGTGAAAAGAATGTCAAACCAAGTCCCAAAGCGACAGCGGTCCTTAGCCGTCGCACAGCACGCGAATGAAATGTCATATTGAACTCCCTTATTTGTTTTGATGATTTTGATGCAATACTCGCTGCATGCACGGCAGTCATTGTGAAACCCGCTGGATTCTCGGGCCGTCCGCATCATTTCACAAAAGGACTGCCAGTGCCTTCTGACGTTCGAAACTTTCCGCCCACGAAGTGAATGCAGGACCATGCCAGAGCGTCCGGGGTTCCTCGAAACCAATAGAATCTTCGATCAGATTTTCCGGTCACCAGAATCTGTGGTGAGCCTTCAAAGTCGGTGCTTCCCTGAAAGCTGGTGTGAATCTGGAAAAACTTCATCAGCACCTCTTCGTCCGATTTGTTAAGTGACGTCTGGTGAGTCCATGTCTTTCCGTCAGCGGCCCATGATTCCGGGACCGCGACGCTCACCGGCTGTAAGGCCTCAGCCGACGTCTGGCCACAGCCTGCGAGAGTTACGGCAGAAAGAGCGACGAGCAATAAAACTATTCTCATTGTTTGAGACCTTTAGTCTTTCTGAGATAAGGTTGTGTCCTGATTGGGATGTCGACTGAAGCCTATTCGCCACGAACGCAGAAAAGGCGAGTTCCCGTTCGGATCAAAAACGCTCCATCAGCTGCTGCGACGCCATAGACAATCGGATCACGAGCGGAGTCCTTCGACCCTTCACGACGTTTGCGAAAGCTTTCCTCCATGGCTTTCAATTCTTCGGCATCCAGGAACTTGTCTTTGTTCAGGTCGATTCGCCCCATCATTTCTCGAAAGTCGGGCGACAGTTCTTCCTCGGAGATTTTTCCATCACCGTTTGCATCGCTCTTCATTAATGTGGCCATCATTCCGCCACCGGGGCCGCCAGTTCGTCCAGAACCCTCGCTTTTCCTGGGGTTTGTTTCCGGCGTCTCAACTGCCCCGTTCTGCTTTTCCTGAGCAACAGGAGCGTTCGCGGCATTCGCCTTCTGCTTGCTGTCGTCTGCAGAGGAACCATGTCCATGCCCGGCGCTCTGATGTTCCTTGTAGAACTCAGGAGCGGGAGCATTGCGGGGATCCCAAAGCAGATTGGTGGCCACTTTGGAAAACACCGGGCCGCTTTGGATGACTACCGTCTTGCCATCTTTTCCGAAGAAGTAAACGTTGTCACCCGCCACAACGGGAGTTGCCCAGCATGTCGTTCCCAGCCGTTCGGTGTATTGAGTTTCTCCGGTCAGACTGTCAACACAGTAGAGCACTCCCACATTGTTCAGGTAATACGCACAGTCGCCATGGATAACAGGGCTGGCGTAATCGCAGACCGCTTTTTTTGCTCGCCAAAGCACTTCATTCTGAGGGTTCTCAGAAGAGTCCAGACGCAGGCAAAGGTTAGACTGGGAAGCTGCTTCTGCTGATCCGAACTCTGGGATGCGGGCTCCAATATAAAGATACGGTCCAGCTGCTGTCGGTGAAGGGACTGAGTTCCCGGAAATTCCGTCGACGGACCACAGTTGTTTGCCGTCGACGGTGCTGTAACCGCTTACCGATCCACCAGAACTGACGACAACCTGTTCTTTTCCCCCCTGCTGAACCACGATGGGAGAAGTCCAGGAACTTCCGGAGGGGCGATCAACCTTCCATCGTGTTTCGCCCGTCTGCTTGTCGACCGCCAACAGATAGGAGGGCCCTTTGTGCTCTATGTTGACGATAACCAGTTCGGCTGTCTGAGTCGGTGAGCTTCCCAGGCCGTGGTTGTTGTCAAACTTTCCGAATTCGTCGGTCAGGCTTCTGGACCATCTCAAATTTCCATCAGGATTGATGGCAACAAAATCACCGCTCTCAAAGAAAGCATAAACGCCGTTCGCATCTACTAAAGGTGTTGGTGCGGCTCGCGACGCCATGTAATTTGACGCTGCGCGAGAAGTCGCTTCTTTCTTCCACTCCCAGACTTGCTCACCGGTTTTTAAGTCGAGACAAATGATCTGACATTCGTCTTTCATGGGGCCGACAACAGACGTGACAAATACCCGTCCGTTGAAGATCACCGGGCAGGATTGACCATATCCGTTGAGTTCTTTTTGCCACGCAATGCCACTTTCTGGTGACCAGGTTAACGGCATCGATCCCGATGAAACAGAGGAGCCCCCATTTCGAAATTCGGTCCAGGCTGATGGAGACAAATCTCCGCCACAGCACATGGCCATGTTCAATAAACAAATTGCGATTGCAGTCGATCGCATGGATAACGTCCTGAAAGAAGACGGTTTGGCGCAAAAGAGCAGTCGCTGGCTGAGATTGCTCAACCAGCGCTGCGACAGGTTAATGATCAGCAGGCCGGATCGATTTCGGCGCGGATTACTCCGCGCGCGGTTACGACTGAGACTCAATACGATCGGGTGTCCCGCGAACACATTGGCCGCAACTTCCACCATATCCGGGATCAGCTCAAAATTCGCCCAGCACCTGTCCGTCGTTGCGAGCGAACACGTTGCGGAAAATGGAAAGATTCACGTTCTCGGAGACGAAGCGAACACTGCCGTCACAGAGCGACAACTGCGCTCCCCCGACGTGCAGGCTTCGTGGGCCGGACACAACTTCTCCGTGATTACCGAAGTCCGGGCTTTTTGAATTCGGTGGATAGTAGCCCTGAATCAGGGTGTGAAATCCCGTTGATGAAATCCAGATTCCAGCCCGGTTTCCAGTGAAGTTCGTGGACGCAGTTGATTCCATGGCTTCAGCCGTCGCCACGCACGACGCTCCAAGATTGACTCGCTTCATCTGGCGTTGAGGATTGACCAGAGTTGTTGTCGCCGCCTGCCTGTTACCAAACAATGTCTCCGCCATGAATGCGGTGTTGCTGGTTCCATCGGTGATGTCACGAAACTTGATGCTCGAACCGCGCCAGAAGAGTCCATCATTATTGCCAGAACAGTAGTTCAACTGTGTTCCTGACCCACCATTCACAAGATAGTTGCCGCCAGCCCAGGCAAATCCAAACGAATCAGTGAACATCGGATTCCCAGAGTCGCTGGGGCACATCAGCACAGAAATGCGAGTTCCGGCCACAGCAGCAATCGCAGGGTTCACTTGCGGATTCCACGCCAGCCCGATTGTCAGCGGCTGATTAAAATTGATGAGACTATGCAGGCTGCCCTGTTCATGAAATGGCAGCAACTGAGCCTGAGCTGAATAGCCATACAAGGATGCGCCAGCTTGAAGTGGAAACGAGCTGTGCGTGTCAGCGTAGTTGTGAGCAGCGAGTGCTAATTGCTTCAGATTGTTTTTGCACTGCGTTCTTCTCGCTGCTTCGCGAGCCTGCTGGACGGCGGGCAACAACAGTGCGATCAGAATTGCGATGATCGCGATTACAACCAGCAATTCGATCAGGGTAAATCCTCGTTTTCGTACGGAAGCGATTTGAGACTTTAACATCTAATATTTTCCTTATGGAGATTTAAATTAATCAGTAATCAGAAGGGTCTGAGTTTGGGCGTTGTCGGCAGGGGTGATGCCCGATTCTGTCGTGCAATCTGCGCAACTCGAGCCTGGTCCGCCGATCATGAATCGTGGCTATAGGGCCAGATCAGGAATGCGAATGGAAGTTGCTCGGCAGCGAAGAAATGCGCACTGCTGCTGCACTTGCAGATCGAAGCGGCGTCGCAGTTCTGCATGCGCGCCCTCGTCAACGCAAAGGATACGAGTGCATCACGCGAGCCCATTTCGAGGTGCAACGGTTGCAGTTCTGTTAAGAAGAGCCATCAGGCAACGGCATCACATCTACTTGAGTTGACAGCTCAAGCCTTGATGGATTCTGTTGTTTCTGGCACGAATCACGGAGAACTGCGATGTGAGGCGCTCAAGCCGCAGGCGGAGCGCGACAATTCGGCGGCAGGCCAAATCCCAGCATTGGATCTGCGGAGGCCGGCACAATAAGAGGCACGATCTGCTCAGGAGCTGCCGAGAGTTCAACGACAGATGCCAGAATTCTTGGAGCGGCGATCGCCTGGCAAATTGCGCAATGGGCACAATCATGAGGGGTTTGCTGATCAGGCTGGCCAGGGTCTGATGAGTGGGGTGCTGAGCCGGCACTGTCATTGCCATGGTCGTGGCAGCATCCGGCGAGGCAGCGAGGCAACGGACGCTGTGTCGGGCTGGCTGACGAGGAATGGGATTCCTGAGTCGACGTGCAGCACTGCACGCCACCACAATCGACAAACGAATGCAGCCACGGGGCGATCGCTGGAATCAGGAGTTGCAGCGCAACCTGAAGCAAAATAAGAATTTGAAAGCGACGCGTATGCATGCTCTCTGGGCCAAGTAGTATTGAACAACCAACTTAGAGCCCGACCAGTGCCGGACATTCTAATGACTTGTGCGATTTGTCAATTGGTATTGCGGGAGCATTTCTTTGGAAATCACAAGTGGGGGTGAGATCCGTACTCCGTACACGCTCTTACTTTCGCTTCGCGCGTTCCACAGTCAACGTGATCTCGTTGGACGCTGTGGCTTGAACGAGCGCGGTCAGCGGAGATGACGAATAGGAGCTGTAAAGCGGATCGATCGGATCGCCATGATCCATCGAATGTCTGGGGAGACCATCACTTACAATCATCTGCATGACGATCGCTTTGTGTGTTCCTTCAACAGCGCCGTCATTACTGGCGAATGTGCCAAGGGTGAAGGTGCCATCAGGCTGAATCGATCCCTGAGCGTTCATTGCTCCAGCTTCGGAAAGCAGTTCAACTGTCCCCAGCATCACGGGTTTGCCATCTGAAAAGATAACTCGTCCTTTGACTGGATAGGTCGTTGGTTGCTTTTCACCGCATCCATTGGATGTGATGATCAGAACAATCGCGGCAGCGAGGATGGAGCGACGGCCAGTGAAAAGGCTTGAAAGGACTGTCATGAGCGGGTTCTTAAAAGCCAGCAACCTGAACACCGTCAGATCGATGACATAGTCTGGCAAGAATTTGTGTGCTGATGTTGGAGTTGATGGCTCTTGCACTACCGTCGGCAAAAGCGAACTGGCACATTCCAATATGAGCACTGCCGAAGGAGTAAACGGAGGCTCGCTGATCGCTGGGGTGATGCGCGATCGGAACTCCAGGGCCGCCGATTCTGGCAAAATGAGTGAGATGCCGACCCATATAAGCGGGGCCATTCCATGGGCTCTGTGAGAGCTTGTCGGGCGGTATGTGAGGTTCACCCACTAGGATTGTCTGGCTCGTTCCGTCTTTTAAATCACTCATGGAGACGGTATCGAGCCAGCGACGTTTTAAAACAATCTCTCCTCCAACAGACTTTGCTTCGTCAATTTCCGGCGTACTGGAAATCAGGACTCCTGTGCCATAACCACCCCAGTAAAAATCGGTAGGCAGGCCGGCTGCTCCCGGGGAATTGTCTCCATGATTTGCGACATAATCCGCGACAGCTCCGCCGGGGATTGACTGGATTCCTCCTTTGCAGCCGCAGGGAAATCGAATCTCAACCTGCACGTCCTGGGTCACTGCATCAGAGGCAGAATGCCTTTCCGGGCACAGATAAGTGGAAACCACAGACGAACGGGCCTCGGAGGAATGCAGACCGTAAGGCTTATAGACGTCCCACTGACTGAATAACGCTGATTGCTCAAGGTGAGGCAGAATATGAATCAGCCAAGTCGGTTCATCAAGTCCCGCGTCGGTGCCGTCACTGCTATTTGATGCTCGATTGGAATTCAGGATCAGCCGAGCCGGAGGGAACATTCGATTGGCATCGTGAAAGTTATGGATCGCCAACCCGAGTTGTTTGAGGTTACTCAGGCATTGCGTTCTTCGAGCGGCAGCGCGAGCCGCCTGGACAGCCGGCAGCAGGATCGCCACAAGGACTCCGATGATGGCAATAACCACCAGGAGTTCAATCAGCGTGAAGCCCGATCGGACATTCGATTTCGCAGGGGCAAATTCAAAACTATGCGAACGGGATTTCATTCTGGTCGACCTTGAGCGGCAGTTGAAGTGGCTTCGACGCGATGACACTCCCATGACACTGAATCAATGTCAGTGCATGAGCCTGCTTATCGCTCTTGCGAAGACGAACTGTTTCCGACCAGAAAAACACGTTCGCGGCACATCGCTTCAACAGATTAACGGCAGAGTAGACTCCAGAGAACGCCGATTTTTCAAAAATGCATGCAATCCAATTGCTCTGGACAGACCGTGGCCCGGATATGCAGTCAATCCGCAGTGGCGGGGCCCGCAGCAGCGCGAATGCGTGTCAGCAAGGGGCCCACGGAGTTCAGGGGTTTTCCGAGTTGTTTTGCCACTTGTTGATAGCTGAGGCCGTCAAGATAAATCCACTTCAGGACCTTTGCCGCTTCCTGTGGAAGTCGAGAAAACAAACTTTCCACGTGATCTCTCTGTTCAAGCTGACGGCCCGGCGGCGCGTCGTTGGAGGCATAGTCGACAGCCGCCTGATGAGCATTGACGTGTCCCATCGCCTGCAAATAACGGTGTTGAGTCAGCTTACGGACGACGGCTCGGCGAGTAATTACTGACAGATAAGTCGCCAGAGAGCTACGTCCCCGAAACGCTCTCAGGGCGGCCATGTCTCGCAAAAGCAGTTCGGCAAATGTCTCTGCACAGAGATCTTCGATGTCGTCGGTGTTTAATTTCAGGCTGTGGGCCTGAGCTGTATGCTTAATGACCTGAATGATCAGGCCCGTAAAGCGGTCGACAAAGAGTCTCCACGCACCACTCTGGCCCGCCAGGAGGTCATTCAGAAGTTTTCGATCAATGTCTGTCAGTGGCACGGCAAAAGCTCAATTCGTGTTGTCGCAGCCTCGCCGAAAAATCGCACGAAGCCGGAGATCAGAAGCCATGTAGTCACGTAGAAGACTCGTGGAGCCAGGAAACACCACAGAGAACGTGTATTTCGAGGTCACGTGAAAGAAGGGGCAGAAGATTTGAAGAATGTCACATCAAGCACAAACTGTGATTTAGTCAGGACAAGGGTCCATAACGATGTTTTATCGCCGGGGGATGAACTCCGGCCAACGGATTCTCTTTGATCGGAACGGCCACAATGCCCGATTTCTCTGGCGATGCTTTTCCTCAGCGAAGATTGTGCCACTCCGTTTGAACACCGACAACACTGGATTCGCTCTGCTGAGAACAATCTTTGATAAGCGTTCCGATTGGGAAAACCTGAGAAGGCTTCCGGAGGGCATTAGCGGGACGGTAGAACGTTTTCCGCCGGACTTCGATTAGAGACTCCGTCTCAATTTGAACTCTGTCGGATTGCCTGTCTAACAAGTCTGGAAATTGCCGAAAAGGATGTCATAAAACTCAGGCAGTGAATTGGCCGAAATGGGCCATGACTGAACTTGCTGTTTGATTTTTGTACGTGTGCATCAATTCGCCTCATGTTGGGCGTTGTCATTTGTATGTGACCAGATCTTCTGGTGCGAAAGGATATTCAATGACCCATGTCGTCGCCGAACCATGCTTCAATTGCAAATACACTGACTGCGTGGTCGTATGTCCAGTGGAGTGTTTTTACGAAGGTGAAGCCATTCTGTTCATTCATCCGGATGAATGCATCGACTGCGAAGCTTGCGTTCCGGAATGCCCCGTCGCTGCGATTTTCCACGAGGACAATCTGCCGGCTGAGTGGTCAGCTTACACGGAATTGAATGCCGAGATGGCTTCTCAATGTCCGGGGATCACAGAGCAGAAAACATCCATGGCTGACACGCACGGCGGTTGCACTGCTCCAAAGCGATAATTGCAGATGCGATTTCGCAGAACGGAACAACTCCGGTCCCAAATCAGGACCGGAGTTTTTTTATGCGCTCATCGAGGCTTTGGTGGCGATTCGCCAGGGATCTGCTGAGGTCTCGTCTTGTGGCAAGCTGTTCGCCCGCCCGATCGGCTACAACTGATTGTGCAGACTTGTGCAGACTTGATTCAGAAAGATGATGCGAGCCATAGCGGATGGAACCCCGCTTTAAACTTCAGCCGGCAATTCGATTCGCGAACTGATTTCTTCCAGTTCGAGAAGCATGGCATCAATCGTGGCTTCATCACGTTCTTTGGCTGCGAGCTGAAGCTTGCGTGATGGTTCTGTGAAGGCAGCGAAGCCCACTGTTCCTCCCGTGCCTTTCAGGCGATGAGCGATCTCGCGGACTTCCTGATAATCCATTCTGACCTGAGCTGACCGCAGACTCAGCATTGTGTCATCCATACAACCAACAAACGACTCGACGATCTCGCGGAACTCCGGAATGTCCAGTGGCAGAGTGGAGTGAATTGGTCTGCGGATCGTTTCGTAAAACTCTCTTCCTGATTCTGAATCCAGGGGCTGGTTTCGATCGAGACCTCGGATCCCGGCGACTCCCGGCAACTGATCGAGAATCTCATCCAGCAAATTTCCGGAAATGGATGTTGAGGCAGACGGAGTTACGGCAACCTTTGCGATGTTGTTACCCGCTGCAGAATGATCGAGCGGTGCGGGAAGTTTGGGCGGCGCATCGGTTGTTTCGAGGTATTCCGCGATCGTGCTCAACAGCAAATCGATGTTGATTGGTTTCGTCAGGAATCCGGAGCAGCCCGCTGCGACACAGCGCTGGCGATCCTGTTCCATGACGTTGGCCGTGAATGCCAGAATTGGTGTTTGAAGCCCATGGTCACGCAGAGTGCGGGTCGCAGTAAAGCCGTCCATCACCGGCATCTGCATGTCCATTAACAAGAGGTCATAAGTGTTGCGGCTGGCTTTTTCGACCGCAATGGCACCGTTCTCGGCTTCGTCGACGGTCAGTCCGGCTTTTCGCAGAACGAGTCCAGCCAGTTGGCGGTTGGCCTGCGTGTCGTCCGTGATCAAAACTCGTGCCGGCTTGAAGTAGACTCTGAGGCCATGTTGTTTGCTTCGGGATGAAGACCGGAATTTTTCGGAGGCCTGCTCAGTGTCCAGCATCGGAACACCAGACAGATCGCCAGTCGCGATAGAAAAGTGGAAGGTGCTTCCCACGCCTCGTTCACTTTGGACCGCAATTTGTCCCCCCATTGCCTCGGTCAGACGTTTGCTGATGGCAAGTCCCAGCCCTGTTCCGCCGAAACGACGAGTGACCGAGGAGTCCGCCTGCATGAATTCCTGGAAGAGTCGACCGATCTGTTCCTGGGTCATGCCGATACCGGTGTCGGTGACTTCAAATCTCAGAAAGGGCTGGCCAATCTTTTCTTCCATACTGGCCACAATCCGGACACCGCCTTCTGCCGTGAACTTAATGGCATTGCCCACCAGATTCATCAGGATCTGACGCAGGCGAGTCGAGTCAGCCTGAATTGTTTCCGGGATGGCGCCACGCAGGTTGATCGAAAGGCTCAATGACTGTTGCTCGGCCTTCATTCTCAGGACATTGACGACTTCATTCATTAGCTGGTAAGGACTGCATTCACGAATTTCAAGTTCCATTTTGCCGGCTTCGATCTTGGAGAAGTCAAGGATGTCATTGATCAACTCAACGAGGTGAGTACCGCTGGCGTGAATCGTATCGAGATACGTTGTTCGTATGGATTCAGAATCTTCGAGACCACGGCGCAGGATGTCTGTGAAACCGACGATCGCATTCATCGGATTTCGAATCTCATGGCTCATATTGGCAAGGAAGTCGCCTTTCGCCTTATTCGCAGCGTCAGCTTCTTCCTTGGCAAGCTTCAGATCAATTTTATTCTTCTCCAGTTGCGTCACATCGTCCAGTGATACCATGACGCCGCGGATCTGGCCTTCATTCCCGAACAGTGGAGAGCAGTTAACTTTGAAGATCCTTTTTTCGCCGGATGGATCAACAAAATCCATCGTAACTCCGGAAACTGATCGTTCTGCAAGGCCGCACTCAGTCCAGGGCATTGTTGTGGAATTGTCTGTTCGCTTCAGACTCATCTCACTTGTTTTGCGGCCCACGAGTGAATCTGCTGAGCATCGAGCTGTTCTCGATAATGCATTATTGGCGAGCAGTATTCGGTCATCGAGGCTGACGATCATAAGTCCTTCATTCAGAATGTCGAGGGCTTCTCGCACGCGTCTTGGGACGGCGCGCGAGGGATCCAGATTCTTAAGCACGAATCGCAGGAACAGACGGAACGAAAAGAATCCGGAAACAGCAACGAACATCAGTAACTGCAGTTGAGCATTTTCGGCGAAAGCGTACCAGCGGCCGGAGTCGAGCGGCAGGAAGCTGACTTCCAGTTTACCCCAGGTACCTTCTGAGGTGTGGGACAATGGAACCTGCATGAAAGTGGCATTGGAATTATCGCCCATAGTTGCAGGCCACAAGGTGTTGTGATCTCCCACAGCCACAACCACGACGCCGTCCGCACGTCGAACACCGATACTGCGGACCTGTTTTTGGCGAGTCGCCACATTCCGCAGGATCTGCTCGATGCCGGTTCGGTCATTGTTGGACAAAAGTAAGGACGTGCTGAAAGCCAGCGACTCCGTAAGCTGCGCGCGTCCCTGAGTGATCTCGACATTCCGGTCGGGAAGCAGCCCCAGAAAGTTGGCTGTGATCAATATCCCGACCATCGAACACACGAGGCCGATTGTAATTCTTGAAGCAGCAGTCAGGTTTTTCATGATCAGCACTTCTGGTACCGGGGAAAAGTTAGTCGTCGAGGGAAAAGAATTCAGATCTGAGATTTGCGATTTTAGTTCTTAGGTTCTTGTCGGTGAGGGCGTCTTATTCAATCGGGCCTGTTCACGATCCATGATCGTTTGCAGAGATTCCTTGTCGTCGTCCTTCCCTTCACCATCAATCACCAGGAGAGGGTCAAGCATGGTCCAGGCGGGAATTTGAGAAAGTACTCCCGACAGCAACATGCCGCCTCGAACTGCCCAGATCAAATAGCCGACCGAGAAGCCCGTTGTCACAACACCGACAGAACCGACAACTCGCCCGTCCATGCTGACGTTGCGACTGAGCTTCTTCTCGAAGGAATCAATCTGTTCTTCCGTGCGAGCCGCGAGTTCTCTGTAGAACTGCTGACGCTGGAGTTCAAGAGGAGTCAGGGCAGTATGAGTATCCCAGTGTTCTGACGTCGTTTCGGAATCACTGCCGTACATATCTCCCAATGAATAGCGCCGGGCAGTTTCTCGGTCAGTGCTCGATAAATTCCCTGCGGCCGAGCTGACGAGTTTCTTGCTGCCGTCGCCTTCAGTCACCTGGACCTGTGGCAGAAAACCAGCGGTCATTGCGTCATCATGGGAATTGCCCTGCCCAGGGGCCCCTGAAGTCAGAAGACTGTTGTCGTCATCGGAATGATTGGTACTTCCGGTTATTCCATATCCCGCGAGTGCGGCAGTCGCGTTTGTCGTTCCATTTGAAGTCGATGACGTTGACGAACCAGAACCCGTTCCGGAAATGGTTGAATTTGTGGTCGAGCCTGACGCGTTTTCAGATGTTGTCGTCGATCTGTTGTCTGTCGAAGTCGTGCCCGAAGATCCGGTTGCGATAAACGGTGGCTGCACAACGATGCTTGCTGTCATTGTCGCCCCGGTAGTCAATCCATCTGAGCCGGCGAACTGAAAGCTGTCGGTTCCGAAATAGCTTGTCGCAGGCACATACGTGAAACTTCCGTCGGCCCGTAACGTGACCGTGCCGTGTAACGGAGCCTGAATCAGTACCGCTGAGATTGAACTATTGTCGACATCGGAGGAGTCAAGCAGGACGCCGGGGGCCGTTACTGTCAGTGCGTGCCCTGCAAAAGTGCTGTCTGAATAGTTCAGAAGGACCGGTGCATCATTGACGGGCTGCACGGTGATCGTAAATCGTGTGGAAACAGAGGCCCCTGCAGCATCGGTCGCTGTCACTCGGAGTACCGCTGTCCCAAAGGCATTCGATGCCGCTTGCCAGTTCAGAGTACCCGTTGTTCCGTTGATCGTTGCATCGTCCAGAAGTCCGACTGAATGGCTTACCGTGGTGACGCTGAACGCCAGTGATTCGTTATCCGGGTCCGCAAACCGTGTCGCCAAACTGACTGATCGGAGGCCTGCGTCTTCATTGACAGTGACATCGGAAATTCCGGAAGTCGTCGGAAGCTCATTCACATTACGGACTGCGAACGCCACATTTCGAATATTGTCGGGGTCACCGGCAATTGCGACATCATCGACCTGACCTGTGACAAGAAATCCCCGGCGAGTTTCATAATCCAGGCTGACGCCTGCTTTCAGATAAAGAACATTCGATCCATCCAGTTCAAAGAATGCGGCGTCCGTACCAGCCAGGGTGATGCTGTTGCTGCCGAGACCATCGTCTGTAATCACGAACTGACCAATCCTGAGCCGCGTATTGAGTACCGTGTTTTCGTCCACTGCGGTACGTGTACGCACAAAATCCAGGGTTGCGGGCTGGTTAACTGTCAGCGTGACGACTGCCGAAGAACTGTTCGACTCCCCGTCATTGATAAAGTAAGTGAAGGTGTCGACGCCGGAAAAGCCGGCATTCGCTCGATACCAGAAAGTCCCGTTTGAGTTCATTCCAAATGCTGCAGCATTGGCAGGCCCGGTCTGAACAATTGCCATCATCGAGTCGTTTTCAGGATCCGTGTCATTGCTCAGAACACCCAGCGAAGGGCTGGAAACGGACAATTGTTGAGTTCCATTCACAGCATAGAAATCTGCGCCGCCCAGAGCCACGCGGTTAACATTCAGAAGAAAGCCGCTCGTGGTGCTCGCGCTATTCAGGTCCGTTACTGTGATGTTAACCTGGACGGTGTTCTCGGTGGCGTAGTTCAGCGATTGTCCCGCTCGCAGCCGCAGTTCGCCACTAACGACTTCAAAGCGGGAATCATCAACAGTAATTGTGTGACGGTCGCCGAAATCGACGTCAGTAAACGTCAGCGTACCGACCAAAGCCCCTGGAATTCCTTCGGTCACTCGCAGGTCGGACAGTGCCAGATTGTCCGGGGCTGAGTTATTGACGGAAACCAGAAATGGACCGCCCGTCATTGGATAACTGCCGTCTTCATCAGTTCCTGAGACCGTGATAGATCGTGTTCCGCCTGGAGTTGTATAGACATGCGACGCCGAAATGAGGCTTCCGCTAACGGTTTCGGCCGGACTCCCATCACCCCAGTTGATCGTCCATGCGGAAATGGTGTCCTGCCCCGGATCGGTAGCGGTCAGATTCAGGACATAGGTTGCTCCGCTGTCGACTGTCGCATCGCCGCTCACGGAAATTGTCGGGGCAGTATTGGTGATCGAAAGAGTTGTGGTGACGATGGTTGACAGGCCCGCTGTGTCCGTAACCCTCAGGCGGATATTCCTCACGCCGTTGTCGTTAATCGCCGGATCTTCTGCAATCATCTGAGCCCACGTCCGCGTTAGACTGATCCCTGTTGCATTCCCAAAGAAGGTGTCATCATTCAGGTCCCATTCATACGTCAACGTATCCCCGTCGGGATCACTGGAGCCAGCAGCGCTGACGGCAACGTCCTGTCCTTCCGCGATGACATACGGCCCATTCATAAGGGCGATCGGGGCGATGTTGAATCGCGTCAGGGTTAACATTGCCGTATTTGATGCCGTGCTGTAGGCCGTTGTGCCACCACGACCGGTCGCCCCCAGATCCACTTTCGAACCGACTGATCCCGTTGACTGATCCCATGCGGCAAATGAGATTGTTGCGGCCCCGGCTGATGTTCCGCTGCCAACAAAACGAATCTGATCGGTTGACCTTAATAGCAACGATGTACTCGTCGAAACAGTTCCAAAACTCAACCACGTCGTGCCATTGGTGGAATACTGCCAGGCCCCGGTTCCAGTCGTGCCCGTCACTGCAATTCCCTGCACCGATCCGGTATCGACGTCTGTCACGGAGGATCCAGGCACGCTGGCGACCGTCATTGCTGTGGATGTCGTATTGGCGACAATCGTCCCTAATGATCCGGACGAAGAGGCCAATACCGGGGCATCGTTGACGCCAGTGATTGTGACCGTCACGCGAGCCGTGTCAGTATTGCCACTACCGTCCGTGATCGTGTAGCGGAAAGAGTCCGTGGCTGTGGCCCCGGCCGCTAACGCTTCAAACTGAGCGTTCGGATTATAAACTACCGAGCCGCCGGCAACGATGGTAACTGAACCTTTCGCGGCATCGGTGGTTGTATCGGTTGAACTGACTGTGATCCCGGTCTGTGTTCCTGCGACCGCATTGAAGTTGTTCTGGATCTGCGTGCTCGTCAGTGCGCTGTCATAGAACCGGAAGAGTGACATCTCACCCGCGAAAGGATCCGCTCCTGATACCGCAAAAACACTCACCGATCCGTCAATATTTCCAAGGGCGAAGTCTTCGGTGATGTCGGACCAGGATGTGAAACCGGACCGGGTGTCTGTTCCTGCAGAAACCCCATTCACAAACATCTCAATGGAGGCCGTTCCTCCAGTCATCTGCACTGTTCCTGTGAACTGAACAAAGTCTGCCGTTCCCAATTGAGTAATGATATTGGATGTCACGACGGCCTGGGATGTGCCGGAGTAGACACAGTATTCCAGTTGAGTGCCATTAAGACGCAGCGAAAGCCCGCTGCCTGGTTGAGCACTTCCGGAGTCAATCAGGATATGTTTCTTCGTGAGTTCATCCGGTCTGAACCAAAGTTCAAAGGTCCCGGCTCCATCGGTCGGATTCCCGGGGAGTGATGCCGCGGAGAATTTGCTAAAGGCACCAGACGTTGTGGCCCCATTAAACTCGAACGATGACAGGATTCCATAGTGGTTGCTCGGTGTGACCGCATTGCGAGCGACACCTGTCCCGAGTGCAAGGTCGACGCCGGAAATTCCCGTCGAATTCTGCCATTCACCGTCGGCGTTTGTATCCTGAGCGGCGTTGTATTCCAGCATTGCACCGGGCGTGACAGACCCGGAAGGGCGGTCATCGTTAATCAGAACCCCGGGAGCAGCGACCGTGAGAGTTGAGTTCTCTGTCGTGGATCCAATATTGTCCCGTGCGACGATCAGTCCATGTCCGACAGTCAACGTGAAAGATCGTGAGAATTGATCACCGGCCATGTCGGTGGTCGTGATATTCATCGTGACAGCTGTCTCTGTGTCACGATTTACGGATTGCCCGGCCTTTAGTTTCAACTGCCCTGAAACGACTTCAAAGCGTGTGTCACTCACTGTGTACGTCTGGGAGTCGCCAGCCGTTGTATCCGTTGTCGTTAAAGTTCCCACTGTCGCGCCAGCCTGTGACCCGGGGACGATGGATTTGCTGAGAACAATTGCTGTCGGAGCCGCATTTGCGTTGAACTGCAGAGTGGTCGTTGCCTGCGTTTCCGCGCCGCGGGAGTCTGTGACTTTCAGAGCGATGCTGTTGGTGCCCTGCTGGCTCCCATTTGCCTGCAACTGCGCCCAGGTTTTAGAGACTGTCGCTCCTGATGCGTCGGTGCTGAAAGTCACTCCGTCATAGTTAAGATCCCATTCGTACGTCAGCGTATCTCCATTCAGATCACTGGAACCCGCCGCGCTAAAAGTTACTGGTAGTCCAGCACTCGTCGTGTAAGGACCATTTGTAACGGCTGTGGGAGCAGCGTTTTGCACGGTAATGTTCACGGCCGCGGTCGACTGCACTGATGAGGCGGACGGCGAATTGCCGGTATTCAGAGAACTGACCTCCGTCAACGCCAGGGCTCGATTAAAGATGCGAACGGAATCCAGCTGTCCGCCGAAGTATTGCGTGGAATTCCGATCACTTCGAGCACCCAGGTAAAGTCTTCCTGCAGGATCAAATGCATCGCCGCCACGCGTAGCGGCCGTCGTGCGAAGTGCTCCGTCGATGTAGACGCGACTTCCGTTCGTCTTATCAACGACCAGGGTGTAGGTGTGCCACTGTCCATCGCCGATCAGTGAGGCAATGTTTGTGTTAAGTGCAGAGGCACTGAACGTATCCGTGGAATCGCCAAACGCCGTCTTGAGCACATTGGCATCCGTGCTGTTTCCTGCTTCCCCGACGAAGATCTGCAGTGAGTTTGTCGCGTTCCATGTCCCGTGACTATAAAAGTACTGGTAGGCCGTTCCTGTATTATCACCAAGTTTGAAGTCGAAGGAGACTGAGAACGACGAATTATAGCGGAGGTCCGGATTCCGGACGTAGTCGGAGATCTCATTGAACTGTAATGCTGAGCCAAATCTTCCGGCGACCGCTGTTGTTCCATTCAGAGTGCCATCAGAGACGCCGACCGAGTCAATCGCTGTGCCGCCAAGACCCCAATAGTGAGTCGTGCCGTCGGCTGCGTCGGAGATCAGGTAGGTCAAAGTATCGTCGCCGGCATACGAAGTGTCCGGTGTATATGTAATCGTTCCCGCTGTCGTGACAGTTGCAGTTCCGTAAGCGGGATTCGCAACATCCAGCAAAACGGCAACTCCTTTGGATGGTCGGGAATCGTTGGCCAGAGCATCCACATTAACCGATGTATTTGTGGCGGTTGTGACATAGTCATTCTGGGCAATCAATGTCCGAGGAACTGTAGTTCCATATTGCCTCAGGGCAACTCCGTAAGAGTCCGTTGCGGTCACACCAGACCAGACAACGACGAAGTTCTGCGGATCAAGCATGGTGACAGACGACTGATTCTGATTCCCTGTCGTGTATTGATTCACGACGAAGGCGGCACCATTGGCCGTTCCGTTGGCCAGATACTTTCGCGCATAAATTCCTGTGCCGTCCCCGTCCCCGGAATCCTGCCATGTCAGTATGAACTGTCCATCTGCAGCCATCGCGATGGAGGGACTTGTTTCAGAACCGCTGGCCGCTTGATTCCAGGAAAATGTCTGTGTTCCATCGGCTTTAAATCCACGAAGCCAGATGCCAGGCAGAATTGATTGTTCGCGATACGCAACGACAAAATTTCCTGCGGCATCCATCGCAATGGAAGGAACGTCACTCGTGGACAGGACGTTGTCGATCTGGACTCGGCCTGCACTCCAGGTACCGGACGTTCCGTTGATGTCACTCTCAGCCGTCATGATCCTCTGGAAGTACAGCTTTGAAGTATCCTGCCACAGTACAACAATGTTTCCGCTCACGTCGATTGCCACGCCCGGATTAATCTGAGTGCCGGAAACAGCGGCGTTCGCGCGTTTATCTGTGGTATCGATGGCAGTGCCGTTTGCGGCATAGCGTCGGAAGAAAACTCCGGAGGTATCTCCTGGGCCTTCGCCCTGCCATGCGATGACAAACTGGCCGGAGGAATTCATCGAGACCGTCGAATTCTTCTGGATACCGGTCGTAGTGGTGTTCACCAGAAATTCAGTACCCAGTGCAACTCCCGCCGCCGAGTAACGTCTGGCGTAGAGACTCTGAGCCGTGCCATCCTGGTTGCTACTGGTCCAGGTAACAACGAAATTCCCATTCCGATCTGCTGCGACATTCGCCCACTGCTGGTTGTCGGTCGTGGTCGAGTTGATTCGAAACTCACTTCCCAGAGCGTTCCCGAAACTGTCGAATCGCTGAGCGTAGACTCCCCAGCCGGAAACGTCCTGAGTATTGCTGCTCCACACCACGACATAATTTCCGGCATTATCGCGAGCAATTGCGTTCTGACTTCCACGCGTTTCGGCCGACGTCATTTGATCAGCGGCCGTTGTCGTATTGGCACTGAATTGGCTGTTGTTCAAGAAGGCTCGGTCAAATTCGTAGGCACCAATATCAACCGCAAGATCGCGAGCAACACCCCGCTGATCCCGTGTTGGTGCTCCTCTGGACGAACCTGCATCAATCGCAAAACTCGACGATGACAACGCATGCGTTTGCGTGAATCCACCGTTGTCAGCCAGCGCCAGAAGGCCAGGATCGACTCCTGAACGATCTGATGACCGATTCAATCCCGCCGTTGTGTCGCTGCTGACATTGTTCCCCAGGGAAGAAATCGTCCCATTGACGTTCGAAGCCGTTGAGTTCGTCAGCCGATTTGATGACAGAATCACATTCTGCAGTGTCACCGCCGGAGAGCCAGTTCCGATCTTGATTCCCGCACCGGAACCTCCAGCGGTATTGAAAGCGATCGTGACATTCGTCAGTGAGGCGTCCTGTGACAACTTCAGTCCACCGCCCAGGTTGGTCGCTGTGTTGCCGCTGATCGTGACACTTGTGAGCGAAAGAGAACTGTCGGCACCATCATGGAAGAGTCCACCCCCGCTGTTCGACAAGTTTCCCGAAAGGGTCACATTAACAAGATCCATTGTGCCCTTGTTGTTGATGCCGCCGCCATCGGTGCCAGCCGTGTTCGAAGACAAGGTTACGTCGGTCAAGGTCGCCGTGCCGTCGTTGAATAATCCACCCCCCCTTTTCGATGTGGCATTCCCGGAGACGGTTCCTTGGCTAAAATTCAGTGAGGCGTTCCTGGACACTCGAACGCCTCCGCCGTCCTCATTCGTGCTTCCACCGGTTATCGTCAGACCACTAATCGATACGGATGCACTGCGGCGGATGTCGAAAATACGGTCGTTTGAACTGGCGTTGATGATTGTCTGTGATGATCCAGCACCTCGAATTGTGACGCCTTCCAGAATGTCAAAGTCGCCTTTGGCCGCCCCGTCGTCATGTCCTGTAATCTGGATACGATACTCGCCAGCGGTGAGGATGATTTCATCGATATCGGCGTTGGCGTTGGCTCCGAGAATCGCTTCTCGAAGGGAGATCTTTCCGTCTGCTCCCTTGTTCGCCAGCAGGTTCGCCAGCGACGTTGTGTTTCCGTCTACGACATCATTCGTTGTGGTTACAGTAATGGATGTCCCGGCCGCCAGCGTATGCTGCCAGGTATCCATAACGGATGCGGCGAAGATCCCTGGCTGTTCAATTCGACCGGCACTGTATTCCAGGATCCAGTCGCCGGACTCTGCCGGACTTCCGGTCGCATCGGTACTGGCCGCTATGTCAGCTCCGGTCAGCGCACTCAGCGAATTCAGAAAGTCACGGCTTTCGACGGATTCTGCGACATCACAACCGTAGATCAGGAAGTCGGCATTTGTCGTCAGTGAATTTTGCCACGCCAGCAGTTCCGGCGCATGTTGGGCCAGTGTCGTGGCATTCAGGTGTGTTGAACCGAGCAGAATTTCGCCGTCACGTCCGTGAGTTAATAAGTGAATGGCCGATACATTGCCGATCTGCTCCAGTTTCTCCGTGATTTGCCGAAGACCATCAGAATCCATATCCAGTCGCAGTAACCGAACATCTCGGCCATCTTTCAGGAGACTTTGCAGCAGCGTATCTGTATCCTGAACACGGTAATCGATGACAACCAGTTCCGGGCGGGAGACGACCT
Source organism: Candidatus Kuenenia stuttgartensis (assembly GCA_945861975.1). Classification (GTDB taxonomy): domain Bacteria; phylum Planctomycetota; class Planctomycetia; order Planctomycetales; family Planctomycetaceae; genus SXXK01. The sequence goes on from CAMAXD010000026.1 coordinate 22,017, forward strand.
CTGCCGTGAGTTCAACTTCGTCAGAGTCTGAATTCGGACCGGTTTCATTTGCGTCGACGATTGCGGAATATCGCTCATCGCTCGTCGCATCGGCGGCGTATTTCTGTGCCTCCAGGAATTCAAACGCGACACTGGCATCTGCTGACGATTCCACTCCGGATTCCATGACAGCCACACTGGCGTCGACCGCCTGAACTGCGCCCTCCGCAAGGATCGCCATCGGCGATGCGCTCATCAGGACTCGGTCTTCCAGGCGCGCAGCCTGAACCGCAGAAGGACGGTGCTTCTGAAATCCTGACTGTGGTTCCTTCTGCAGTAAATGCAGAATCTCATCCACAACAGTCTGGACTCGATCAGTCAATTTGCGGCGACGGAATACCATTTGAGACAATCCGATGAGACAATCCGAAATCTGTGACATTTTCAGGTTGCCGGCGGGAAGCGTCCTGTCCACAGGACGTGCAGCACCGGTCTGAACCGGCGAAATACGGCATTCTCAAACCTAGATCACAGACGGCAGAGTCCACCAGACTCCTTCATGATTCCCAAAATGAACCTCGCGGCACGATCGGTGTAAGCAGCCTGCTGGTTATAACCACTGCAGACAGCGGGAATGCCGATTCGATGCACAAAGAAAAATCGGCAGAAACGGCTGCAGGAAAACCATTCCTGTTCAACGAGGTAAGACAGGCAGGATTGTCGGCTGGTGTCGAATAGTCCTCGGAATCCGAGTATGCAGATTCGCATTTGGCTGGATGGGTTTTGACACCTGTGACGATTCCTTCAGATGCCGACATTGTGCGGGCACGCAAGCGAGTGGCCGTAATTCCAGGTCGATCATCTGATTCGGGTCTGAAATCGTCCATGTCTCACGCATCTCCGGAAAACCTCAACGCTGAAGTCGCTCCCCTGTGCTCGACACTGGTGAGTTGGCTTCGTAAATGCCTTGAAGAGCGTAGAACGGCAACGCTTCTCGCCTCGGCCGCCATTGCCGCAATGGCGACGACAACCCTGTTGCCAGCCCGGATGGGGTTGTCCGCTGCTCAGGTTGCGCCAGATTCGTACGCGACGTCCTCAACGATGGGCCTTCAAGAGTCCAACGCAGGCACGACCAACGCAGGCACGACCAGTGCGGGAAGCTTCAACACAGATTTGCCTGGCTCAGAGCAACCGGCTGCATCGAACACCAGCGACGACTCCGGGATCGTTATTAGTCCTCGAGGAAAAGACTCAGCAGTTCAAAACATTCCTTTTCGGCCCATGGTTTCTCCTCCTGTTCGACGTCGTCCAGCCTCCGCATCTTTGGCTCCTGCGAATCCTGCAACGGCCGGCCAACGTGGAGTTTTACAGGCACCAGTCTTCGGTGCTTCCGGTGCTGGTGTTCCTGCAAACGGCACAGCAAGCAGGTCAGGGGCTGGGGATACTTCTGGTGGGCACGGTTCGACCCTGCCAGCACTTCACGCCGGGCATTCAGGTCTCGCCGGCGGTGCATCGAACAGCCGTCAGGGACAAGGGCAGGGACAAGGCTACAACTATGTCGGGGCGTCTGGTGTCGCCTCTTTACCACACAGCGGAAGTTCACAGCGAGGTTCTGTCGTCGCGGCGGTGCCTGGAACTTCAGGGAGTACGCCGGGCCGAGCGACTCGTCTCGCAGGAATACAGGATGCGGCGAACATCCAGAACGGCGCTCCACCAGATCTAACGATTCCAAACGCGTCTGATGTGGACGCAAGGCCGTCGACACCGGTTCCAATCGCACCGTCAGTCAGCGGTTCAGAAGCTCATGTCGAACTGCCACCCGGCTCAACGACTGCCCCTGTTCAGTCATCGACCAACGCAGCACCCGCACCCGCGCCGCGAAGTTCCGGGCAAGGACCCGCTCCAGGAACTTCAGGCTTCCGGGCCACCGTCGAGTCTGATGCTCCAAACTGGATCGGTCCGTACCTGGGCCGCACGGGAATGCTGCCCGCCGGCGTTGAACAATCGCCAACTCCCGCACCCTCCGTCGTAGTTCCGGAGAACTTCAGTGCGTGGTGGGATGGTCTGGTTCAGCAGCGAGCTGGTATTGCGCCGCGTTCGATGTCAGTGGACGTGACGACGCTGGTTCAGCAGGCCCTGATCTATTCCTCGCAGGTGCAGGTCCTTCAGGCAGATCCAGAAGTCCAGCATCGAATTGTGAAGCAGGAAGAAGCGACCTTCGATTGGCGAACATTCCTGAATGCCAAGTATGACGACCTGAACGATCCTGTTGGAAACACGCTGACAACTGGTAACAGTGATAGTCGTTTCCAGGATCATCATTCAGTCACTTCGAGCGGTGTAAAGCGTCGAACGACGGCGGGCGGCGAAGTGAAATTATCGCAGCAGTTTGGATATCAGGACAACAATTCTCGCTTCCTGCTTCCTAATCCTCAGTCCACATCACGACTCGAACTAAGCTTCCGACAACCGCTGATGAGTCAGTCGGGGGTTGCGTACAGCCAGAGCCAAATTGTTCTCGCTCGCATTAATGCCAGTTCAGCGGGTGATGAAACACTCGAAGAATTGCAGCGTCATCTGTACGGTGTTGCCGAAGCGTATTGGAAACTCTACCGAGCCCGTGCGGAATTCTTCCAGCGTCAGAAGTTGCTGTCGTCTGCTCAGAAGGTTTTGCAGACACTGGAAGGACGTCACGGAGTCGACACCATTCCGCGTCAGATCCTGCGTGCTCGAGCTGCGGTCGCTCGGGCTGAATCCAGAATGCAGCGAGCGGTTACGGACATTCGTAACGCAGAATCTCAGTTGCGACTGCTGGTGAATGATCCTGAAATGCTGAACGGTGGCGCAGTGGAATTTACTCCGATGGAGGCTCCCAGCATGACGCCTCTGCCTGTCGGACTACGTGAGTCTCTGCAGGAAGCTCTGGTCAATCGTCCGGATATTTCTCATGCGATTCGCCAGATGCGAGGATCCGGTGTTCGCATGGGAGTCAGCAAAAGTGAAATGCTGCCCAAGCTGGATTTTATCGTCAGTTCCTACGTGGCTGGACTGGAGAACAAAGCTCAGTTCGTTGACTCGTTCAACAACCAGTTTACCCAGGGACGACCGGGTTATACCGTCGGGATGGAATTCGAAGTTCCTCTTGGAAACCGCGCGGCAAAGGCCAAAGTTGAACAACGTCAGTGGGAACTCAAGCGCGCAATTAGCAGCTTCAAGGCGACCGTCGAAACATCGCTGACAGAAGTCGAAATCGCCAGTCGTGAAGTGGACACATCCTGGCGTGAGTTACTGGGGAAGTATCAGGCGATGGTGGCGGCTCAGAATGAAGTGAGCTACCTTCAGGATCGGTTCGATGTTCTGCCCAATGTCGAAGAATCATCCATCCTGCTGCTCGAAGACCTGCTGGATGGTTTCGAACGTCTGGCCGATGAAGAGGCGGCCTTTGCTCAGGCACAAACGTCTTACTCGCTCTCAATTATTCAACTCCGACGTTCGACCGGGACAATGCTGCGATCGCGTTATGATGCTCCAGACCTGGATAACAGCGAAACAGAATGGATGACGTCCCGTGCTGAACAGACCGCGAACGAAGTGCATGCTCGACAAAAACGAGTCGCGACTCTGCCCGCTGCCGAAGAACTGGCTCTGCCGACAGAAGCGGCCAGTAATCAGCTTCCGGTTTCATGGACTCAGCCTGTTGGTGAACGTCCCAAATCGGTAAAACCAGCATCGCAAAAGCCAGCCAACCGTGTAAGCGGACATTCCTTCGGAAATGGATTCTGAGTTATGCTCAGGCGAACTGTGAAGGCCGTCGAATCGTCCGGGAACGCACTCGCCGAAAGTTGTGTTGCCAGATCTCTGGCGAGTGCAAATTCCAGCGAACTGATCCCGCATATCCGCGCCCTGGCGAAATCATTGGAGTCCGCGTCCGAATCGCAATTGATTGGCGAAGTTGGCGAAGTGCGTCGAGAATTGGCGCGGGGACATCGTCCATCCGAACCTCATTTGCTGGCCGCGGGGCTGGCTCTGGCCTACGAAGCACTCCGGCGATCGAAAGGCATCTGCCTCTACGATGTGCAATTGATCGCAGCCATGGCGATGTCTCGTCGCTGTATCGCTCAAATGCAGACCGGCGAAGGCAAGACCTTTGTGGCGCTGACGGCGGCGATCCACCTTGCCATGGCTGGGCGAGGTGTCCATGTTATCACGCCGAACACCTATCTGGCGGAACGTGATGAACGGCTTGCGGCGTCTGTGGCGATGAGGCTGGGATTGACCGTGGCGTTGCTGCCTGAACGAACAGATTCCATCGAGAAGACGCCAGCCTACGATGCTGACATCACGTACGGAACCGGCCATGAATTCGGCTTCGATTATCTGCGTGATCAGCTCACGCTGCGCCAGCAGGCTCAGGAACGACCGGGAGAACGGTTACTGCGGCAGCTTGATCCGGCGTGCTCTTTGCACCGACTCACGATGCAACGCGGTCTGATTTATGCGGTCGTGGACGAAGCCGACAGCGTTCTCATTGACGATGCGAGTTCTCCGCTGGTGCTGAGCTTCGGTTCCAATGACCGCGCGCCGGATGCGGATGCTCATCTGACAGCAAAGGCTCTGGCGGAGCAGTTGAAACAGGGCGAAGAATTCCTGCTGGAGAATTCTACCGGTCGCATTGCTCTGACTGAAGCCGGAGTGCGGCGATGTTATGCCGAGGATGTGGCGATTCCGGTTCTGCAACTGGTTCGACCATGGACGGAGTATGTGCAGCAGGCCCTGCGTGCCCGCTATCTGTTTCGTCGAGATGTGCATTATGTCGTTCAGAACGGCGAGGTTCGAATTGTCGATGAGACGACCGGACGCATCTTTGAAGATCGATCGTGGCAGGACGGTTTGCATCAGGCGATTGAGGCCTCTCAGGACCTGAGGATTGTGGCCGAGAAATACTCGGTCGCGCAGGTGACTCGCCAACGATTCTTTCGTCTCTACGAAAACCTGTCCGGCATGACCGGTACGGCAGTAGGTTGTGAACGAGAACTTCACGATGTCTATAGTCTGCAGGTGGAAGAAATCCCGCTGCGTGTGCCTTCTCAGCGAATTGTTTATTCCACGCGATTCTTTTCGAAGGTCGCTGCAAAGAATGCGGCTGTGATCGAAGCCGCAATCTCGTGTCGCAATCAGGGGCGCGCTGTCCTGATCGGAACTCGTTCGATCTCTGACAGCGAGATATTGGCTCGCGGCCTCGAAGCTCACGGTGTTCCTTTTGAATTGCTGAACGGAATTCAGAACGCGGACGAAGCGGAAATCGTCAGCAAGGCCGGGCACGCGGGAGCCATCACGATCGCTACTAATCTGGCAGGACGCGGTACAGATATCGAACTGCATGACGACGTGCGACAGCGCGGTGGTTTGCATGTGATTGTGACTGAATGCCAGACCGCGGGACGTATGGATCGTCAGCTTATTGGCCGCTGCGCACGGCAGGGAGATCCAGGGTCAGTGGAGATATTGGTCTCGGCCGAAGACACGCTGGTGGCTCAAT
>CAMAXD010000027.1 GCA_945861975.1 Candidatus Kuenenia stuttgartensis
GGGGAACGGGCTAGCGGCGGAACGTGATCAGAATCGCGGGGCACCGCCAGGTGAGCATCGAACACCACCAGAGCATCTGCGGCAATCTGTTCATCCAGAACGGCCGCAGTCTGATTCAGAAGGCGATTGCGGTTTCGCTCCAGTTCTCCCGGTCGATACTGTGAGCGGCCCAAGCCTGCGGCATGCATCAGGTTATACCCATCGATCACCAGATACAGTCGGGCCATTGAGTTACCTCAGATCTGCAGCGACAACCATTTCGTGCCGATGATCATGACGATAACAATCACCCAGGCAATCAGGAAACCTACCGTACCTCCCGCCGTGGGGCCCGGAAACTGAAATCCGTAAAAGGACACAGCAGGAACCAATTCCGCATCTTCCGGTGGCGTGTACTGATCTGCGTATTCTGATTCGCCCGGGGCAACTCGTGTGCGGATGACACGGTAAAAATGTTCGAGCTGATCATCCTGCTGCGGATCGGTCAGGATCGAAGCGATAACACCGCAGGCCAATCCGCCGGAAAGAATGCAGGCGATCTTCCATGCGTCGACCATGACGAGTCCGGTCGGCTCCTGCAGAAACATCAGCTCTGAAAAGGCTGGTAATGTCTTTTGAATTTCTTCAGGGTAGTACCCGCAGAGAATCCCCAGGAACGCGGAGGTGAGTGTCGTGGTCCAGACAGAGATCGTATTCCAGCGGACCCACACGAGTCCCATCCACATGCTGATCCCGATCACCGCTGGCGTCTTAATCACCAACTTCAACACATCGGTGATGTCTGTGAATGTCGTTTGCAGCATCAGGGCGACAGCAACCAGCACTGGTCCACAGAGTCTTCCAACCGCAAGGTAATGAGCGGGTTCGTAGCCGGGTGCGAGATGGTGCCGATACAGATGTTCTGAAAACAATCCGCTGCCCACAATCATTTGCGTTCCACAATGGCTGACGACTGACGCCAGGACCATTGCGGCCATGGCTCCCACGAGTCCCGGCATAATGTCCGGCAGGATATCGCGAGCAGCGTAGCCCAGTACGCGGTCGCCGAACGAAGCGTCGGCAAGTCTGGCCTGAGTGATCTCTTCAACCGACATTTTCGTCAGGTCACCGGAGACAATGGCGCTCATCTGAGTCAGCGTCTGAGATTGTTCGTGCGTCGCATTCTGCTGACGCAGAGGACTGTCCGCGCCGAGATACCAGATGATGCAGGCCAGCCCCATGAACGCCCAGGCCACAGACAGACAGCGTTTCAGCAGGCTACCAAAGGTGAAGCCAATCCGAGAATCCATTTCTGTTCGACCGGCACCACACATCGTAATGATATGCGGTTGGACAATGATTCCGGCCAACGCCGCGATGGACAACATGCAAAGATAAAACGGCGTGAAGGGTTCATCACCAACCTCGACCCGCGCGTTTGAGCTGGCAACAAAATCCAGCATGCCCGGCTTCAGTGATTCCATCGTGTGCATCACGCCGAAGCCGCCGATCTTTCTGAAGAGAACCGGAAGCATCAGACACGTGAGCCCGATTCGAAGAATCCCCTGAAAGGCATCAATGACGATTGCCGAGCCCAGCCCGCCGATGACTCCGGAGATGATCAGAACGATCCCGAGGCAGCAAGCCGCGATATCCTCACTGCCAACTTGACGCCAAACAACGACCGGAGGGCGGTCCGCAGAGGGCGGTTCAATGGCGGCTGCGATGTCAAACTCAGGAAGTTGCAAATGCGCAGCCTGAGACACCTCGCTGAAAAAGGGGTGGGTGAGAGTCACCAGCAGTCGCGCGCCCCCGAAGAGTACTCCTGCCATCAGCACCACGGAGATGATCATTCCGTACACGGAATAGAGCGCGGCCGTGCTCGGCCCAAAACGCATCGCGAAAAAATCGGCCGTGGTAACTGCGCGCAGCCGGCGTAGCAGGGGTGCCACGATCCAGTAGAACGGGGCGATGGGCAGCCACAGAAACTGCCACCAGAGCCCGGCTAGCCCAGAACGCCAGGTCGCAGCCATCACCGACGACTGGGTATCGCTGCTGGTTCCTGACCCAAAGGCAAACAGAATCAAAAGCCAGCGACGGACACGTCGACCGGCCGTAAAGTAATCACCTGGGGCATGCATCCGCAGGCTCATGACCACAGAGATGGTCAGAATCAGTAGCAGTGACGCCGCAAAGACAATCCAGTCAGCCGTTTTCATGAATTTACGATTCAGGAGTCAGCCTGATGACGCAGCGGACTCGTTTACGGGACCCGTCCCAGTAAAGCTCAAAAAAGCTTAAATCGGTGGAACTCGCGGACGGTAGTCTAGGCCGAGAGAATCATACCGGACAGCACCTCTGCAACACACGTGTCGCGATTATCGAACATGCGGAACGACTACTGAATGCAGGAAAAGAAGGTGGAATGCACGAAAAGATGCCGTGGTGGTCAGGAAGTCGAGTTGTAAGGTTCGTCCCTGCCCGCTCAGTATCAAGATTCGGACGAATGATCGCCACAGGCACTAAGTAATACAAGCGTGCATGACCACAGGCGATACTTTGGTGGCTTACAAAATATCGATTAAACGTTCATGTCTTTCAGGAGCGGGGCACGACCACACTTCACCGTTTTGGGAATCATCGGTGTTGCATGTTTGGGAATCATCGGTGTTGCATGTCCCCGGACGAACAGTTCAGATCGTGCCAATGCTTCCGAATACGTTGGTCAGTTGGGTCTCAACGAGTAGCCAAAAGTGGTAACTGATGCGGATTCAGGGTGATGGGTAATCCAGTAAAGGTTTGAGCGTTTCGAGGCCGATTCAGACAAGCATCCGCTCGATCATTTCGCCACGAAAGCCTTACGCTGGCATGAACACTACTGATAATGAAACTCTGGAATCCTCATGGCATCTGCAGATTCTCAGCGATTGTGACGACGTTCTGCAGGGGCTAACTCGAGTCATAGGGAATCTCCGCAAGCAACGCCGGCGAGAATTCAGGAATGTCAGAGGTCTGAGCCTCTTTCAGGAATCCTGGACCACCTCGGCCGGAACTTTAGAGCGATCTGAATATGGCTTAAACGGCGATCGAGCGTCCGGGCAACGCGTTCCCCGGTGTCCTCGGTAAGCAGCTTTCACTGAACCCTGGAAGTCATCCGTTGCCGAAATGACTCGGTGAAACACGAGTCATCTTGCAAAACCGCAGCAAAACCTACCGCTTCCAGGAACTTCTTGACTCAGCAGAGTAGTTCCTCTAGGTTCCGCCTCTTCGTGAGATTCGGCAGAAGTTCTGGCCGAAGGAATCCCTGGTTCAAAGGAAGTTTTCGAAATGGCCGACCTGATCGCACCTCATGGTGGATTATCAGAACCTGTTTGTTGCACCGTAGGTGAGCAGGAACGTGAAGCATTCCTTGCGGAAGCCGCAGCGCTTGTCAAAGTCCCTGTCTCTTCAGCAGACCTGTCCAGTGTTTACCGCTTCGGTGACGGCACATTAAGCCCTCTGACCGGGCCAATGAACTCTGCGATCTACAACCAGGTGCTTGACGAATGCTACGTCATCAGCCACGGTCAAAAGTACGCCTGGACGATTCCAATCGCGTTCCCGATTACGGCAGAAATGGCCAAGACGCTGAAGCCAGGACAAAAGGTCGCTCTGGCCAATCCTGCTGGCGATATCGTTGCGACACTTGAACTGAACGACGTCTATGCGTGGCCGAAACTGAAGTATCTGAAGTCGGTCTACCTGACTGATCGAATCGATCATCCAGGTGCTGATATGGTGATCAAGGGCGAAGCTGCTAACTCACACCTGATCGGTGGCGAGATTCGCGTGTTGCCTCAGCCAAAGAATCCTTCCTTCGGCAAGTACGTGCTTACTCCTCGCGAAGTGCGCAAAGCTCTTGCGGCCAAAGGCTGGGATGCCGTTGTGGCGTTCCAGACTCGCAATCCGCTGCATCGTGCTCACGAGTACGCTCTGGTATACGGTCTTGAAACCTTGCTTCGAGAAGGCAAGAACGCCGGCGCGTCCCTGAATCCTCTGATTGGCGAAGTAAAGGGCGATGACGTCAACGCCGAGATCCGGATGCAGACCTACGAAAAGCTGATCACCGACCGCTCACTGGGTGACGGCGACAGCGATGCAACTCTGTGGGGGCCACGTAACGAGTCTGTGCCTGACAGAGTGATCCTGTTGGGCCTGGACATCAAGATGTTCTACGGCGGACCAAAAGAAGCTGTCATGCACGGGATCTATCGCCAGAACATGGGCTACACCCATCTGGTGATTGGTCGCAAACACGCCGATGCTCCATATGCCAACGGCGAATCGATCTGGGGCGACTTCGATGCTCAGGAAATCTTCAACAAGCTTGGCGGCGATCTGAAGATCAAGACGATCAACGTTGGATTCGCAGCGTACTACGAGTCCGCTGGTCGAGTTGACCTGATGGAACGTCACAAAGACGAAAAGCCATGGTCCATCAGCGGCAAAGACATCCGCGCGACTCTGCAGAAGGGCGAGCTGGTCGACGGCCGTATCATGCGACCGAGCACATCCAGAATCCTTGGCGATGCGATGAAATCTGCTTAGTGCGGATTCCTGGCTGAAACAGTAAGTGAATTTGGGCCCGCTGAGTCGATCCAGGCGACTTGTCGGGCCTTTTCAATTCAAGACCGCCACGAATCAAATTTGGCGTCAGTGCCTGAACAGAGTTGACGAAGACCTGGCCTGCCAGAACTTTTTCCACGGTGTGTCTGGGGCAATCGGTTGCCCTATTTGCGAGGATCCGTCGTTCGTGCTACCTTGGATTGCAGAGGCAAGTCATTGAGTGCATGGTCATTCTGTGTTAAGTCACATTTCCGAGATTTTCCCAGTGGATCAGCCAGTATCACAACAGAACACTGCCAGTCGATCTCGTCGCCGACGAGATCGCTCGCCGAGTCCGCTGCGGTGGCTGATATTGCTGATCGCGGCTGCGGGAGTGATTGCTGGTGTCCTATGGGCGACCGTTTGGTGGGACGAACGCCCTCTGGCAGAAATGGAAAAGCAACTTCGGAATAAAGACTATGATGAGGTCGTGGCATTGGCCGACCGATTCCTTCGAGACTTCCCCGAAAACGGACGCGCGATTGCTCTGAAGGCACGGGCTTTGGTGCATCAGGGAAATGCTCCGGAAGCAGTTCGCTTATTTGATCAGGTTGGAGCGGCATCCCCTGATGAAATTCGGGACTGCGCGAAGGCTTTCCTGATGCTTCAACGATGGCTTCAAGCGCTGCCTTTGCTTGAGTACCTGTATTCCATCAATCCGAAAGACCCCGACCTGCTTCATCAACTTAGTGCCTGTCGAGCCAAACTGGGAAGGTACGACGACGCTGTCGCGGCTGCTCTGGAATTCTCAAAACGACCCGAATGCGAGGCGCGAGGCTACACCTTAATCGCCCTGCTTGAAACGGAACGAGGGAATCATCGGACAGCATGCGAAGCGTGGCAGCGTGTACTCACCGTTTCCCCCGACGGCGAGGGGCTTCAGGTGCCTCCTGAAGAGTTTCTCGCCGAATATGGCGCTGCGTTGCTGAAAGTCGGCAATCCAACGGCTGCACTGCTTCACCTGCAACGGAGCGTCAGCATTAAACCGACAGTCAGGTCACTCGTGCTTTTGGGAAAGGCCCAATATCAGGACGGCAGAACTGATGAGGCAGAACGAACCTGGCAGAAGGTCATTTCTCTGGATAAGGCGAACGAAGAATCAAGACAGGGGCTTGCGGAGTTGGCCATGAAAAGGTCCGACTTTTCGTCAGCATTAAATTGGTTGATGCCGCTGGCAGAGGCGCCAACAATTTCCAGCACAACCGCGTTTCTGCTGCAACGTGCTTTTTTGCTTTCTGGTGATCAAACGACTTCGCAAAAATGGCAGAGCCGTGCAAACGAGATTCGTCGCCGTGAAGAACTGAGCAGAACCGTGGACCAGATCCTGATCGATAGCCCGACTTCGCTGTGGGGTCAGGTATTGCAGGCGTATCGGCTGGCAGAACAAGAAAACTGGGATCAGGCCGCTTTGATGATGACGGGAATCCCGGATGAACAATCGCATCCTTTTATCACGAAACTGGCGAACGCAGTTCGCGATCACGGACCGTTGCCGGACCTCACGTCACTCCCGCTGGAAGTATTTCCATAGCCTGGACCAGGATATGATTCTCCGCTCGTTGTGAATTGAGGCCGGGTGCCCGCGGGATACCTCGTCGAAGATCGCCTCACTCCAGAAGATCGCCTCAATCCAGAAGGTTGCCTCAATCCAGAAGGTTGCCTCAATCCAGAAGATCGCCTCAATCTTGGCCGTGCACAGAATATCGATCACCCCACGCTGGTGACCGAATTTTAAGTTTTTGGGAAACATGACGAAAACAGGTCGTTTGACCAGAACAGTGGCAGATATTTCTGAATTCAGAATCCGAAAGGCGTTGTGTCTTTGGGGCAGCGCGCGATAATCATTCTGATGAAAACCTCTCGACTCATCCTGATTGCAGCCGTGCTATTCCTGATAGCCTGGCTACTTGTTTCGCAGAGAGATGAGTTTATAGTAAAGCCCCTGCGTGATCTTGACTCGGTTCGGGAAATTGCGCCCGGCGAATGGGTTGATCTTGTCACAGCCGGACACAACATTGCACCCGGGACGGTTCTCATCCCCCGCAAAAACGCCGGGGTGGAGTTCCGGTCAGGGGTGCGGCCGGAGTCCCGAGGATTTCTCTCTCCAGAAGTTTGCAGTGAGTGCCATGCAGAGAATTACCGCGGATTTCTCACCACGGCTCATGCTATTACATCACAGGAACCCGACGACAAATCGATCCTGGGCAGTTTCGCGGAGGAGCGAAGTCTGCTGGCGACCAGGAATCCGGACCTCTGGTTTAAGATGCTGGCCGATACAACTGGCTTTTACCAGCAGTTGACAGTGCAAAAGGATCGAATCCACTACACGGAGAAGCGTTCAATCGATCTCGTCATGGGTTCTGGAAATCATGGTCAGGCTTATCTGTCATGGGAAGGTGATCACCTCTACCAGATGCACGTGAGCTATTTGACGGAGTCAGACCAATGGGTCAATAGCCCTGGGATGTATGTGGACGGAACCGCAGACTTTGCAAGGCCGGTTCCAACGCGTTGCCTTGATTGCCATGCGACATGGTTTTCCGAAGATTCGCGTACAATCAACCGCTTTGATCGGAGCAATTATCTGCTTGGGGTAACCTGTGTCCGGTGTCATGGCCCGGGACATGAACATGTTGCCTACCATCGCGAACATCCGGGCGAAGAGGTCGGCAGGCAAATCGTCAATCCCTCCGGACTCTCACGTGATCGACTCAACGAAATTTGTGCTCAGTGTCATTCCGCCGGAGAACCACGTGCCCCCTCCTTCACTTATCGCCCCGGAGAGCCGTTGTCGGAGTATCTGGAATTGGATCTTGGGGCAGATGCTCCCGCAAATGAAGATCCCCATAGCGCAAATCAACTGGCGAGGCTGATGAAGAGCAAGTGTTATATCGCCAGCGAAACGATGACCTGCATCACGTGTCACGATCCGCATCAGGATCAGCGAGGTGACACCTCCGGTTTTTCCAGAACCTGCCAGCAATGCCATCAGCCGGAAACATGTCGCGAACAGAAAACTTCCGGTTCAGCGATTAATGACCGCTGTGTCGAATGCCATATGCCTTCGCGAAGAGACGAGCAGGTCAGCATCGAAATGAAATCGGGAACTCTTATGGCACTGATTCGCGATCATCTGATTGGCAAGTGGCCTGCCACTTCAGACCGTGTCCGTGCGAAGATCGCTGCCGATGCACAAAGTCAGGCCCGCTCTGCTCGAGATACGCAACAGCCACAGAGGGACTCACGATGAATCCAGGCCTGCCACAAATATGCGCCGCAGTCGCGATGCTGAACATCGTGTTGATCGGCTGTGGAAACAAGACAACGCCGCAGGAATCAAACAATCAGCAGCCTGTTGTCAATCGTACGTTGGCCGATCAGGCGGCACCCATGAAAAAAAGCAGCGAAGGAGCCCTAAAAAAACGGGCTGAAATCTATTTTCATTCGATGCTGAGAGAGACGGGAATTGACTTTCGGCATGTCAGTGGGAATTCCGCGGAGAAAGCATTTCCGGCAGCCAATGGTAGCGGGCTGGCTGCGTTTGACGCGGACATGGATGGCTATGTCGACTTGTATTTTGGAAACGGAGCCCAGTTTCCTGTCGACTCGGAACGCGACTCCTCCTTCGATAAATTCTATCGCAACCTTGGCGAGTGGCGATTCAGCGAGGCAACGGCGTTGGCCGGGTTTCGGAATCCGAATTACACCACCGGAGTTGAATACGGCGATTTCAATGGCGACGGTTTTCCGGATGTCTACACGACCAGTGTCGGTCGGAATCAATTGTACCTGAATCTTGGTGATGGAACCTTCGTCGACGTGTCTGCATCCAGCCGCACAGATGACCCTCGTTGGGCGACGAGTGCTGCATTCACCGACATTGATAACGACGGTCTGCTGGACTTGTACGTCTGCAATTACGGACAATGGACCCTTGAAACCAATCAATATTGCGGCGATAAGGCTCGTGGTATTCGCATGTTTTGCAGCCCTACGATGGTGCCGTCTGAAGATGACGTTCTCTATAGGAATCATGGAGATGGAACGTTTGAGGACTATTCAGAGGCCAGCGGTATTCGCGTTCGTAACGGCCGAGGGCAGGGCGTCATTGCCCTCGAACTGAATGACGACGCCAGGACAGAACTTTATGTGTCGAACGACATCAACCCGAACTTCTTGTTTTTGGGCGACGGAAAGGGACACTTTACCGAAGTCGGTGAACTCTCAGGGACGGCTTTTGATCATCAGGGTCAGGCCCAGGCTGGTATGGGGCTTGCCGCCGGTGATGTCGATCGAAATGGGCACTTTGATTTGTTCGTCACGAACTACCAGAATGAGCATAATGCACTCTATGAAAATCTCGGCAATGGCATCTTTCTGGAAACAGGGATCACGCGAATACCCGAGGGAAGTCTGCCTTACGTCGGCTGGGGAACCGCACTGGAAGATTTTGATCTGGACGGATGGCTGGATCTGATCGTAACAAACGGTCACACCGATGAAAATCTAGCGGAACTGGGCAAAGAGGGCGCCTATTTGCAGCCGCCAGGATTATGGAAGAACAGGAACGGGCGATTCAGACTCCTTGAGGATGATCGTGGACCCTATTTCGAGGAACTCCACAATGGCCGTGGCTTGGTCGTTGCGGACCTGGACCATGATGGTGATTCCGACGTTGTGATCGGGCACCAGGATGATCACCCGGGAGTGCTTCGAAACGATAGTGTGGACACTCCATCGGAAAAAATGATCTGGTTAAGACTGGTTGACAGGTCTTGTAATCGCAACGCGATCGGTGCCGTCATAGAGCAACTGCATGTGGATCTTCCCGTCCGGCGAACGATTTCCGGGGGGGGCAGTTATGCCTCAGCCTCTGACCGTCGCGTTGTGATTGCGATTGATAAAGCCGCGGCGGCCGCACTGAGGATAACGTGGCCGGATGGTACGTCGTCTTTGATCGACGGATTGCAGGCCGGGGAAGGTTTCGTTATCGTCAGACCGCCGGATTCCGGCAGCCCTGTGCGTGTTGTCAGAATTAAACATCCATGACGACGGTTATTCCCACGACGGTCTGCCATCAACTATTTCCTGTTGCGTTCGATCTCTTCCCGAAGACCCTGTCCTGATGTCCCCTGAAGCCTCTCATGGCGGCGCCGGGCCATTGGACCTACGCCAGACTCGGTGCCACTCAGCATGCAAAATCCATCATCTGAAAAACTCTCCACAAATCCTGATGTGGACTCCGCCCCAGTTGTTCGTGCAGCAACGGGGTTCAGCATCTTTCGAGTCATTCGGACAGTCGTGCTCCTTGGTATTGTCGCTGGAGGCAGTTATGGGATCTGGACCTCGTTGCAAACGCCCCCCACGCTCGTTCAATTCACAGGAAGAGTGGTCTATAAGGGAAAGCCTGTGACCACTGGAGGCATCGCGACGCTGCGGCTGGATGATCAGTTGGACAGCGCTACCAGCGCGCTGGACTCCGAGGGTAAGTTTGCTCTGGAAACCAATGGGGAGCCCGGTGCCTATGTGGGGCGTCACAAGGTTGTTATCTCAAGCATGACACCAACAATGCCTCCACAGCCCCTGATTCCCGGTGTCTATGGCAGCATGGCAACCACTCCCCTTGTGATTAATGTTTCGACCGATCCGAAAAAAAACACACTGGAAGTCGTTTTGGAAGGATCACTTCCAGGCGCGGGGTCCACACCGCCGAGGGGTAATGCGCTTCCCCCAGCCGCAGCAGATGCTAATTCAGATGCCCCCAAGACCGCAGCCCCGCAGGTGGACTAATCCTATCGATTAGTTGTATTTCGACCGTCGGCTGCAGCCAGGCAGCAACCTGTCGCTTCATCGCCAATCCCTGCTGCTTGCATGCGAAAAAAATGGCTTTTTCTTGCAGGGAATGCCGATTACAGAAAAATCCGGAAAGAGTGGTTGAACGTTTACGCTCAACAGTAATGTTTTTTTTTTCCTCACTATTGATCTTTCTTTGTGCATATATTAACTTTCCCTAACTTAAGACGCCGTCTCCAAAGCTCGCGTGTTTTAGGTCTGTAGCTCTGCTTCCCCTTTTTTTTGGAGTCATCTATGAAGCGGTCCTGGTTGGCCAGATCTGGTTTCACACTGATCGAGCTCTTGGTTGTGATTGCAATTATTGCAATCCTGATTGCTCTCTTGCTGCCAGCGGTGCAGCAGGCTCGTGAAGCCGCTCGAAGAACGCAGTGTAAAAACAATTTGAAGAACATTGGGTTGGCGATGCACAACTACCACGATGTTCACAGCGTATTCCCTCCAAGCATCGGTTGGGGTCAGCAGACGGGCGATCGTCATGCAGCGTGGTCAGACAAGGTGTTTATGCTGCCGATGTTAGAGCGAAGTGCTGAGTTCGCGTCACTGAGGTACAATGAGCTTCCCTATACTCACTGGGATCGTGGCAGCAACACTAAATTGAGTGGTCGACTACCCGTGTTTAATTGTCCGTCCGATCAGCCCAATTCGAATGGTCCGGATGGAAACTTTTCGTACGCGATTAGTAATGGGACTATGCGATGGACTAACCCTGGTGCCTCCGGTCCTTCGAGTGGTTGGGAAGGTCGTCACAACGGGATTGCGTCGTATACAGGTTACCCTGGTCACAACCCTCCTGTGGGATTCTCGAACATCACCGATGGCTCAAGCAACGTCGCGGCCTATTCTGAGTTTGCGAAAGAGCCTTTTGTGCCTGAACCTTATGGGCCTAAGGGCAAGCAGTTGAAGACTTGGGTCGCAGATGCGGGATCCCATTCGCAACTTCGGCAGGCCTGCCTCGCACAAACAGCATCTGCCGACAACGGTGGTGGCCGACATGCAATGCGGGGTGCGGGATGGTCATGGTCATTCATCGGTGAAGCCTCTACATACGCTCACAACATGAATCCGAATGAGAACAGCTGTTTCTCACACCAGGGGGACTGGTTCGGAAGCACGCTCAATGCAGCCTCAAGTTATCACGTTGGTGGCGTTCAGGTTGCTTTGGCGGACGGCTCAGTCCGGTTCGTCAGCGACAACATTGACAACGAAACCTGGGCTCGACTCGGCACCCGTAACGACGGACAAGTACTCGGCGAGTTGTAGTGGTTGGTGAGGAAAGATGGATCCAAAAAGGTCGAACTTGCTGGAAACAGCAGTTCGACCTTTTTTTGTTTTGACTGCCGCGAATTCACGGTCTCTGGACTTCAGAGCTTTGCGGCACAGAAAAGAGGCTCCTAAAAGCAGGATGACCCGATTGATGAACACACAGTACACAGGACTTATTGCCCTTTGCGTCCTGCTTGGTTGCAACTCAGGTCAGGACGTAACGCCAGATAGCACGTCAGCAAAGAAGCCTGTAGCCAATGGGGACACGGCGAAATTGAAGCCATCACCGCAGGTGATTAAGGAGAAATCTGATGCTTCTGTTCAACCGCAATTCGTCAATGTGGCGGCAGCCATGGGACTTGAATTTGAGTATTTTGAGGATCGGGTCCCGGGCCGTTTTTTTCTGCCGGAGGTCATGGGAGGTGGCGTTGGCTGGGGAGATTTTGATCGAGATGGCTGGACCGATCTGTATCTCATGAATGGTGCCGTGCTTGATCCGTCAGTACGAGCGGTTGGAGAGAGCGAGCATCGAAATGTGTTGTTCCGAAATATCCGCGGTGACCGAATGACAAACGTCGGATTAACGGCAAATGCCGCGGACAGCGGTTATGGACAGGGATGCGCGATCGGTGACTTCGATGCCGATGGTTTTGGTGACGTCTATCTGTGCAACTACGGTCGCAATGCACTATTGTCGAACAACGGAGACGGGACGTTCGGGAACTTCAGCGGCGTTGAAGAGGAGAACGACGGGCAATGGAGTTCCAGTGCGGTCTGGGTGGATCTGAACGCAGATGGAAATCTGGATCTCTACTGTGTGAACTACATGGATTGCACTCTGCAAAACAGCAGAGTCTGTCAGTATGGAGAGAGCTCGGGTTATTGCGGACCGGGAAATTATGAGGGCGTTGCGGATGTTGTCCTGCTCAATACAGGCGATGGCCAGTTTCGCGATGCAACCATTGAACTGGGGTTTGGCGGCCTTCAGGGAAAAGGGCTGGCGGTCGCGGTTAGTGATTTTGATAAAGACTTCTATCCGGACATCTATGTCGCCAACGATATGGAGGCCAACAACCTCTTTGTTCGTACCGTGAACAAAGCCCCGGACAACGGTACTGGCTCGATACACTATCGTGACGTGGCACCGGAGTCCGGGTGCGCTGTGAGCGGTGAAGGCCTCAACGAAGCCAGCATGGGGATCGCCTGTGCGGACTTTGATGGCGATGGGTTAGTCGATCTCTATTTGACTCACTACTACCAGATGAAAAACACGCTCTACCATAACCTTGGGGGGGGGCAATTCGAAGATGACAGTTTTCGAACGGGTGTCGCAGCAACAAGTTTTCCGTTCCTTGGATTTGGTGTAGTCTCATTGGACGTTGATCAGGATCGACATCCTGATTTATTTGTTGCCAACGGCCATGTCCTTGGCCCAACGATTGACCCAAATGCAATGACTCCACAGTTACTGCTAAACGATGGTCGGGGCAATTTTAAGGATCAGTCGAGGACTGCTGGCGCATATTTTGAAGATGTTTGGCTGGGACGTGGAGCCGCGGGGGCTGATTTTGATGATGATGGAGATCTTGATATCTGCGTTTCCCATATTGACCGCCCAGTTGCTTTGCTGCGGAACGACACCACCACGGGAAAGAACTTTATCACGGTACAACTCGTCTGTCGGAATCGTACGCCGTGCCACTGTGCGAGGGTGACCATGTCAGATGGAATCTATCACGTATCGCAGGTCTTTGGAGCTGGCGGCAGCTACCTGTCGTCGTCCGATGATCGTCTGCACTTCGCAGTCCAGGGCAGTTCTTCAGAAGTCAGACTGCTTGTGGAATGGCCGTCGGGACACTCTGAACTCTATGACGCACTGCGTGTCAACCGCGGCTGGCAAATCACTGAAGGCCGGGCGCCATCTGAGAGTGTAAAATGAGCGACGATCTGAGGATCACTTTGAACTCAACTGACACGCGACCACGTCCGCGACGGCTCTGGGCAAACATTGCATTGCTTGTCTTAACGGGGCTCTCGGTTTGGTTGGGCGTCGCCTACTATGACGCAGGCCAATCGCTGCAGCGTGGAAAACGTTTTCTTCGACAAATGCGCAATGTCGAAGCGGAAGCCGAGTTTCAACGGTTTATTCGATGGCATCACTCTCACGCGGAAGCTCGCCTTTTGCTGGCTGAGGCTGTTGTGAAAGGGGATCGTCGGCAACCTCAGGACGCTGCAGAGATTGCCCTGGACCTGCTTCAGGGAATTCCTGACTCGTCACCGCTCGCGGCCGAGGCGAGGATGCGACAGGCCCGACTTGCGTTGTTCATCCTGCAAAGGCCGACCATTGCAGAAGAACTGTTACTAAAGTCTGTCCGCTTGAATGCTCAACTGCTCGACTCCCACTTTCTGCTGTGGAAACTGTGCGATTTAACGGAACGCTTTCAGCATGCTGAGGCACATTTCTGGAACGTTTACCGACTCACTGAGGAATCTGCGAAAGCTGAACGCCTCCGTGAATGGTACACGAGCCAATTCAGCCCGGGAGCAGCAACGGCTGAACTGGATAGAAGAATGGGGTTCCTTCAAGCAGGTGAAGTTCCCAATGATTTCGTCTCCCGAAACCGACTTTCCGCATTCATGAAAAATGAAAGCGATTCGGCTGTCGTCGTCGCGGCAAATGCAAGGGCATTGCTGGATAGCCGAGAACGCGACGCGGCTGTTGAACTTCTGCTGGGGGTTGAGAACCTTGACTCTGCGATTCAGAATCATTTTTTTCTGTTTACATTGATCGAAGCTATGCTTGAGCTGGGGAGACTTGAAGAGGCGAAATCGTTTTTTGGAAAATGGAGGACATCCAGGGACGGATACTTTTTCTGGCGAACTGCCGGGCGGATTGCGGAGATCGCTGAAAGAAACGACAAACCCGCTGTCGAAGCCTACGACAAAGCCCTCAACATATGGCCCGGTCCGGCAGAGTGGACCTTGATGCACCGCCGTGCTCAGTGTTTAGCTCGTCTGGGTGATCGGGAAGAAGCGGAAAAGGGCCGTCAGGAATCCAAACGCATCGAGCGGTTAATGGAAACTGAAATTCATAATAAGCTGCGGCTCGCTCTGGTTGATCTTAAGGATCCGGGCACCCTGAAGATGATGGTTGAATTCTACCGTAGTCTCAATCGGGCGCGAGAATCAACTTGTTGGCAAACCGAACTTGAACGATTGTTGTCTGCACGTTGAAAGTTATACTGCGGAGCCGAGCTTTTTCATCCTGTCCCATTCCCCTCATTAAGGACAATAGCATTGTGATTAGAAGCGAGGCCATAAGGGGCGGTTTGCTCAGACTCGCATTCAGTTGTTCGTGATGTATTAACTGATTTTTTAACAAAGTCTTAATGGGATGCTTGATATGAAATCATCTTTCGTTGCATTAGCAGTTCTGTGTCTTTGCTTTTCCGCTGGTTGTGGCGGGGCAGTCGATGAACTCCCGCCAGGAGGGGGAGGCCCGTCCCCACAATCACCGGAGGAAATCAAGAAGCAAATGGACGAGAGCATGAAGAAGAGTGGCGGGAAGTACAAAGGGTCGCTGCCTGGCGAAACAAAGTAAAGGGCTCAGTATCATTCGGAATAGAAGTCCCGATCCAGCCCCTCATCAATATGGCGTTGATCCGCTGGCGTATGTTCGAGGGCTGGAGTTTTCCACAGACTTCAGCCCTCCTAAAGCGTTTATGGCGATTGCTGATGCAGAGATCGTCTGGATACAGAATGGCCTTAAGCGGGGTATCAGTTCGCCTTGATCGTCTGCAATCGCATCAAGGTCCTGAACACGCGTACGACGTCCGAGAGCGAGACCGTGCCCAACAACTGTTTCTCGTTCTGGACCACGACGACATCGCGTTCTGTTTCAATCAATCGGCTGAGTGCCTCAGACAGGAGTGAGGTTGGTGCCACCGTAATGACTCGACTCTTCGCGATGCTTGTAACGGGCTCCGACAGAGTCGCCTCCTGACCGCTGGCCAGAAGATCAACCATCGCCGGCAAAGCGCACTTATGGTCCAGCAGCGAAGGACGAACCGGTGGCTGTAATGCAACCAGAATATCATTCTGGCTGACGACTCCCACGATCTGGTTGTTGTCATCCTGTACCACCAGGAATCGGACGCGATTATCACGCATCATTGTGATCGCTGTGGCCACCGGTTCTCGACTGGCAATCGCTACGGGAGCACTCATGACATCACGCGCTGTCTGAGCACCGCGGCAGAAGATCTCATCGAGAGATAACTCGCTGTCCAGATCCACCAGTCGTAGTCGCTGCAGAGGCTGCTGTTGCTGAAACACGCGATAGTAAAGCAACATCGCCCGAGCAAAGCTGCCGGGCGTGATCATGCCTTTGATTTGATGCGGATCGTCATAGATCAGGATCTGCTCGCAATCCTGCCGGACCAGAATTTCCAGAGCTTCCAGCAGAGTAGCCGATGGGCTGAGGCTGGGTGATTGCCGCGAGACGAGATCGCAGACGTTGGTGGTCAGAATACTGCGGTCGCGATCACTCTCCTTCAGAGTATTCAAGTAGCGAGGCAGGCAGCGAAGAATCGTAGAGTGTTTCAGCAGTCCGATCAGATCGCCTTTTGCGGAATCGATCACCGCAAGAGAATTCAATGTGGATGGATCTTTTCGGCCGACCACATCACCCAGAGTAACCTCCGAACTGATCACGGGAACCTGAGTTGTCATCAGCTCGGTGACGGATTTCAGCCGGGCAAAGAAGCCAAATTCATTGCGAGCCAACTGATTGAAGAGATCAATAACACTTTGAACCATGCGCGCACCAATCCTCGTGGAAAATGGGGAATTCTGTTCAAGTTATCGTTGTCCTCTGCCGGGACTTGCAGATGTTTGCTATCAATTCGGTCCGATCAGGGTAAAATCCCGCAGCTTGCTCCATCACGATGCTCGGCACAAACGTAATAATCCGGAGACCGGATTTTCTGTCTGCTGTCCTGACTTTTAAGCCAAAAATTCTTTTCGGAACCCAATGAAATGCGATATGGAATGACTCTTTCCGGACTTGCCCTCGTGGCTTTTGCTGCCGTGGGATGCGATGACGGAAATTATCAGGACTACAGCAAGGCTCCTCTGAGCGAAGGCCACGATCACGGACATGACCATGGTCATGACCACGGACACGATCATGGCGGTCATGCCGGAAAGTACGGCGGCCACGTGCTGGAGCTGGATGACACTCACGGTCACCACGCGGAAATGGTTTTCGATACGGGCACTCGCGACATCACGCTTTACTTTTACGGCAGCGAAATCGGTGTCGGTAAGCCGGCGACAGGACTGGCTTTCGAAATCGAAAAAGACGGAGCCGAAGTCGTCCTTGAAGCCAAGTCGTCTCCTCTGGAAGGCGAGACCGAAGCGACAGCGTCACGATTTGTCATCGCGGGCAGCCAGCTGCCGGAAGCGATCAAATCTGAAGAGCAACTGGACGGACATTTTCACGTAACGGTTGACGGAAAAGAACTTGTCGGCGAATTCCACGCGCATAGCCATGATGAACATGCTCATGATGAACATGCTCATGATGAACATGCTCATGGTGAAGGCGAAGCGAAGGCCGAACACAAGCACGACGATCATAAGCCAGCCGAAGCAAAGTCAGAGGCGCCAGCCGCTGATGCACCAAAGGCTGACGCGGCTCCAGCTGCAGACGCGCCGGCCGCTGATGCACCTAAAGCTGAGTAGTGCGGTGTGAACTCTTGATCCTCGGGTTGAATCAGCACGCTTGCCTGTAGAAACCCAGTCGGACAAGAATGTCCAACCTCCATCGTTGGGTTTGACAATGCAGTCATCTTGACCGAACGAATGCTGAGCCGACATTCCTGTTCGGTGTTGAACACGAGCAGGAATGTCTATCCCATGTTGCGCCAAGATTGTTTTTCCGAAACGGGCATTGATTGATGAAACCGGATGCACGCTTCGGGCTGACGACTCTGACCTGCGTCGTGATTGCCAGTATGATTGGGTCCGGTGTGTTCACGACCTCCGGATTCTCCATCGCCGCCCTTGGTTCTGCTGAACGAGTATTGATCGCCTGGTGCATCGGCGGCGTCATCGCCATCTGCGGAGCGATCGCGTATGGAGAACTGGCCCGTCGGCTGCCAGTCTCTGGCGGTGAGTACCTTTATCTTAGCCGTCAGTTGCATCCGTTCGCGGGATTCCTGGCTGGCTGGATCTCGCTGACCGCAGGTTTCAGCGGGGCCATCGCCATGGCCGCGATTACATTTGAAGCCTACGCGGTACCCGAATCCATCCGCCCCGCATGGTTTGTTCCGAACAGCGTTGCCGTCGCTTCCATTCTGATCTTCGGCTTTGGGCATGCGTTCCTGGTCAAACTTTTTGCCGCTATCCAGAACACCGTCGTTGGCATCAAGCTCGTCGCACTGACTGCTTTTCTGATCGCTGCGGCCTCGCAAATTTCGTCGCGAGAATGGCATTGGACACCGCTCGAAGAAAATCTGCCACCGGCATGGTCGATGGCGACGTTCACAGCGATGGCTGGATCCGTCATGTGGATTTCTCTCAGCTACGCCGGGTTCAATGCCGCAGTGTATATCGCATCCGAAGTTAAGGATCCCGAAGTCACGGTCCCGAGTTCTCTGTGGCTCGGGACAATTCTGGTGACAGTCCTCTATATCGCGCTCAATGCCGTTTTTGTTTCCGCCGTACCCGCGTCCGAGCTGGCAGGAAAGCCCGAGATCGCCGCGATCGCCGCAAAGGCTGTTGGCGGTGATTCGATGGAACTGCTGATCCGCTGTGCGATCGGTCTCGGTACGCTGTCTTCGGTGGCGGGAATGATCATGACAGGACCGCGAGTGTTTTCGAGAATGGCCGATGATGGTGTCTTTCCTGCAATGTTTCGAACCGGCCCGAACTCGATCAGTCGAACCGTTCTGTTGCAGACAGTCATCGCAGCCAGTCTGGTGCTGGTGAGTAATCTGTCGGAGCTTCTGGGATATCTCAGCACAACCCTGGCGATCTCATCGGCCGTTGCGGTCTTTACTTTGCTGTTGCCTGCACGACATGCCGCGGCGGCTGTTTCCTCTCCATCGTTGCTTGTCAAAACCTGTGCGATCACTTACGTCGCCTCAACATTTGTGATCGCCGGACTGATGGCAAATAACGAGCCCGCTGATTTGAAGGCCACGGGAATAACATTGCTGCTGGGCGGAATCTTGTGGCTTTTTAGTCGCGGACGATTCCTGCCAGAAAACAAAAGGTGAGAAATTCTTTCTGACTTCTACGAGCCCCGGATTGGCAGGCTCGTTTGACTCGGGGATCATCATCCGTTGTGATGCTTGCTCATTTGGGCTGAAAAAGAGCCCGCTCTTTCCCCACCTCCTGCTTCCACGCCCGTTCGTCCTTTACGGAGCACAACAATGAGTACTCGTCGCCAGTTTCTTTCGACATCGGCCGCAGCGGCTGTTGCCGTCGCACTTAACGAAACAGTCAACGCAGCCGTGAACAGCCCGCCGGCGGATATCCCGATCGTGGATACTCATCAGCACCTTTGGGATTTGTCTCAGGTTCAGCCCCCATGGCTTTCTGGAGCACCAAAGATTCTGAGCCAGACTTATGGTCTCGCCGAATACGCCAAAGCGACAGAAGGCCTGAATGTCGTGCAGGCTGTTTACATGGAAGTGGACGTCGCTCCTGAAGATCAGGTCAAAGAAGCCGACACACTGCTGGAGATCTGTCGCAGCAAGAAGGGGCCCACAGTCGCAGCTGTGATTTCCGGTCGACCAGGACAGGAATCGTTTGCTCCTTACATTCGACGATATGCCAAAGACAAAGAGATCAAAGGTGTGCGCCAAGTGTTGCATGCGGAAACTGCTGAAAAGGCCATGTGCCTGAAGCCGCAGTTCGTGGCATCAATCAAACTATTGGGCGAACTGGGGCTCAGCTTCGACCTGTGCATGCGTGCGGGAGAACTCTCTGACGGCCTCGCTCTCGCGAAGCAATGTCCCGGAACACGTTTCATTGTGGACCATTGCGGCAACGCAGATCCGTCAGTCTTCCTGAAGAATGCCGCAGGCGACAAGCCAGCTCACGATCCACAAAAATGGCGAGACGATATCAAGGCTCTGGCCGATCAGGAGAACGTGATTTGCAAGATCAGCGGCATTATTGCCCGTGCTCCCAAGGGAGTTGCATTCGTTGAATCACTCGCGCCGATTGTCAACCACTGCCTCGATAGCTTCGGTCCTGATCGAGTCGTCTTTGGCGGTGACTGGCCTGTGTGTCTGCTTGGCGGAAGCTACAAAGACTGGGTGACCACCCTGCGACAAATTATCTCCAGCCGCCCGATTGCAGATCAGAAGAAACTACTGCACCAGAACGCCCGCAAGTTTTATGGGCTTTCATAGAACCCGACACTGAAGCACCAGAAAGAGTCCAGCGCTGCAAAGCCCCCAAACGGCGAAGGCAATGATCCATTGCCTTCGCCGCTGACGTTTAAACACTTCCGTTGGTGCAGATTTCATCTCTGAATGAATGTCATCCGCGTCCTCCTGATCTGGAGAATTGCAGATCGGAAAAGCAAGAGTAGCCAACTCGCTTCTACTTCGCTCTGGGCAGAGTGAGATGTTTCTTTGTAGCCGGATTCGTAAGAATTCGGTGCGATTCCGTGGAAGGCATCCGAATTCTCACGAATCCGGCTACTCTCAACACACACCACCCACAGTATGGTTAACGGACCACAGCTTTGAACCAGTCGAATGCGCCCCAGCCGGAAAACAGCTTAAGTGGACCCACAAACGCACCTTTGATCGCACTGCAACTGCCGCATGTTTTGCAAACAACAACTCATCGCTGGTTACCACATCGACATCTATTCAAATCTGTTTGTTTCACCTGTTGCAAGGGTCTTAGAGTGAAACTGCGATAACGGGAAGTATTCGCTCGTCAGTGAACCCGGGGGACTGTCGACTTCAAACAAGACGTAGCTGCCAGATCGAAAAACGGGCCGCTGGTTATACGGAAAGAATAACTTCGACTTGCCGGCTTCCAACGCAGCAGGCAAAAGCTTGTTCGGGGGCACGTCGTCTTCCCATCCATCTTCCCGCAGATTCGCGACGACGTACCGAACATGGCGGCGTTCAATTTCCTGCAGCATCTCAACACGTCGGCGAGGAAAACAGCGGGCCAGCACGTCCGGATACACGAATCGCGTGGGCGGAACAAATTTCAGTTGTGGATAGAGATGAATCAGGTTTCCGTTGTACGCCAGTAACTCGCGATCAGAAATATTCCTTTCGCGAAGATGATCGATTAACGGTCCGAGTTCCGTCCAACACGGGAACGGACTCTGCGAAATCGAATCCTTGACATCGGTCGGTAATGAACCGTAAACGCACGCAGAGAAACACGTTTGTAGATGCGGCAGGCGACGCTGAATGCTTATCCCTGAACTGACGACTGACATAAACAGGATCAAGCCAACTACGCTTAAAACAGGATGGAACTGCAATCTCGCGGTATTCCCAGATCTTAACGAAGAATCACCGACAGATCGTGATGCATGAAGTTGCTCCGTCACCGAACGAATACAGATGGCGATCGCCAGGATCACTCCGGGCACATGGACGTAGTCAAAGAGCTGTTGCAATAACACCGCCTGCAGTAACCATCCCAGATAACAGGCACACAGTAGTGATCGACGGTTTCGGATACTGATCACGATCGCGGGAAGATGGAACATCACCCAGGGCCAGAATCGTGACGCATGAGCCTGAAAACGTTCCAGGCTCCAGCGACTTCTTCCGGCCTGATAATAATCACCATTCCACGAAGTCATCATTTCCACAAAGTACGTCCAGCATCCGGCGTTGACCATCCAGAGTATTCCCAGCAATCCCACAATGGCACCGGCCGCAATGACGTAGCCGGAATGCTTCAGCCACGATTGGGTTGAAGCAAACTGACTCCGCGAGACCAGCATCACTGCGACAGCAGGAAGGGCCACGAATGGCTTGATCCAGAATGCGATCGCCCACAACGTGCCCTCAAGAAAGGCCAGCAGCAGAAAGGTTCGCCCATGATAACCGCTCGGAATGAATGCTCGCTGTGAAGCCGCATACCCGAACCGAACGCAACACATCTTTCGCGCGGCCACAGCCAACAAACAGGGCAGCAGCATCCACGTGTCGCGCTGACAGTGGCACCATTCCGAAGTGCCCAGGTAGAACATCAAGAGCAACGACGCAAGTCCAGCCATCGAAGCGTCCTGCAGTCGTCGCGAGTCTGTTCTGGCAGCAACAACGCGACAGAGTATTCCCGTGATGCTGAGGACGATGACGAGATCGAAGACTCTCAGCACCTGGTCCGACTCGCCAAATAGGCTGTGGACGACAGCATGGATCCACACGACACCGGGCAGGTTGGGCTCGACGATGTCGCGGTAGAGCACTCCGCCCTGCACCAGACAGTGAGCCTGCAGATCATACAGGACGGCATCCGGCGTCAATGGCATCTGCAGAAACACGGGCACCTGCAGCATCAGCCACAGCGCGGGAATTGCCAAAAAGATGATGGCCCGGCAGGACATGAGAAAATCGACTGACTGATGATCAAGACCAAATGAAACGCGATGAATTGCCCCTCTTCTGAGCGTACTTCATGGTTCCACGGTCGCTCCGAAATAGTCGCCACGCGTTGCAAAAGGTCAACATTTCCTCTATTGCAGGGCTATGGGATAGCGGCCCACGATACTGGCAATGACGTGTCATGTCAGCTCTGATGGTTATACCGGTTACTCAGACCATTGTGCCGCAGGGCACGTTGAGTCCATGGTCGTTCTACTCCGGCCGAAACTGCCGTTCAAGCGACCGGAATATGCTGTTCCGGAGTCGCACTCAGCAGTCTCTGAGCAGGTACACTCCGTCGGTAAGATGAATCTCTGCAACGGAAGGATTTTCTCTCCTCGAAATTCACGACCAACGCGTTTTTGGACGATCCCCAAGAACAGAGACCAGAGCACTCAAAGTCGTTTGAGAGTACCGACGTGCAAGAGATTACGCCATTTCTGCCGGGAGATACGGTCGCATATTTGCGGCTGGCGGATGCGGAACGGAAGTTTCCATTTCGCCCGATTAGTTCCGGTCTGTTCCTGATTGGCCAAGGGCCCAGTTGCGATCTTCGACTCGGTCTGGAAGAGATGCCGCCGATTCATTCGGCGATACAAATGTCTGATTCAGGCGCGGAGCTCACAAAGATAGCGGAGTCCCCTGAGCTGCTCGTCAACGGGGAACCCGTGTTTCATCTGTTCCTCGAACATGGTGATCTGATCGAGGTTGGTGGTGTGCGTCTGGCATTTTTTCTCTGCAATCACACAGCCGCCATTGCAGTAGAACGTCCCATCGAGCACAGCAAGTTATCAGCTCGACAACTGATCGACGGTCTTGAGTTTGAGTTGGATCTACTGGATGCTGATAGCAACCGGACTGATCGAATTAGTGAACTACTGAAAGCCGCCCAGCAAGCCGTTGATGCGTGCCAGTTCGCTCAAACGATTCGTTTCGCCGACTACGCCGCATCGAAAGCCGCTCCGGAAACCGCGACGGAACCCGCTCCGCAGTCAGATTCTTACCTGCAGGTTCTGAATCGCCTGTCATCTCAGGAAACGCGGCTCGACGAAATCTGCAACGTGCTTGAGCAGGTCGTGCATCAGCAGCAGATGATCGCCACAGCATTGCAGTGCGTCGTTGAACGCCTGGATGATATGCGTTCCGGAGCACAGCCCGGTTCGATGCGAGCCAGTGCTTAGCGTGCTGACAGCCATGTTTGGGTGATTGTCAACCGGACTGTGCGAAGCAAGTTCCAGCATCACCCATGGACGCAAAACTCCGTATTGTTCGGTTTACGTTCAGCAGAACATTCCTCACTGAACAGTCCTTGTTTGTTTCGCGCAGACCTCCAAACTATTCTGCGCAGCAAATCTCCGGGAAACGAGCCGGAGCTGGTGAGTCGCAGATCTGAGGGATGACGTATGCCGGACTTCAATGCAGTGTCTCTGCAGATCAACATCGCGCGGCGTTGGTTTCTGAAAGATTGTAGTGTTCGACGGGGAGCTGTAGCGACGAGTTCGGTCGGACTCCGATAGTTCAGGGCGGAAACGACGGTCGTGGTCGTCACCCGAATGCATTCCCAATATCAATGACCGGTGTGACAAGGGAGCGAAAGCGAACGCAGCCACACCGGATGTTTCTTAACCCAGCATAAAACTGGATGTCCCGACCTCATTTTCATCCCGAAAGTCATGCAAACATGGTCGATCTCACGGTCATTCTGACTGCCAATGATCTGGCAAGTCTTCCCGAATTACGAGACTTACTGGCGACTCAGGTTCAGATGTCTCGCGCAGAACCCGGATGCATTCGGTTCGAAGCGTTCGAATCTCAGACCGTTCCCGGAACATTCATTCTGGTCGAGCGATGGGAATCACAAACAGCCCTCGATGAACATCGCAAGGCGACCGCTTGCATGACGGTTTACTTCCCGAAGGTCATTCCGCTGGTCAGCCGTGTGCCTCATGTCTGCTCGGTGCTGACTGGCACCTGACTGCCCGGAGCCTGCAGCGAAAAGAGTTCCCGCGGCATAGCGAAGTGAACGTTCTCCTCGCGAAGCACCTGTTCAGAAATTGTGGCGTTAAAATGAGTCTTGAGGAATTCAAGACATTCCTGAACCACAACCTCCGGAGCACTCGCGCCAGCCGTGACAGCCACCGCCTGAGCTTCGTCGAACCATTCTCGCTTGAGTTCGCTGGCTCCATCGATAAGGTAACTCGGAACACCTCGTGCGGCCCCCATCTCCATCAGGCGGCGACTGTTCGAACTGTTCTGACTTCCGAGGACAATCAAGACGTCGGCCGACTCAACGAGCATCTTCACGGCTTCCTGCCGATTCGTCGTGGCGTAGCAGATATCTTCTTTTTTAGGTGAATCGATGTCGGGGTATCGCTTCCGCAGGGCCTGAATCACGGCGTTGGCCTCTTCAACGCTGAGCGTCGTCTGCGTCAGGTAAGCCAGTTTGTCGTCCGCAGTAAACGGAAGTCGATTCACATCATCTGAGGTTTCCACGAGCGTGATACTCTGCGGTGCCTCGCCCATGGTTCCGATCACTTCATCGTGCCCTTCGTGGCCGATCAGGATAATGTTGTAGCCCTGATTGGCGTAGCGAATGGCTTCCAGATGAACTTTCGTAACCAGCGGACATGTCGCGTCGACGGTCTGCAACTTTCTGCTCCGCGCGAGCTGCCGAATTTCCGGTGAAACACCATGCGCACTGAACAGAAGAATTCCGCCGATTGGTACTTCTTCCAGGGAGTTTACGAACTTAACACCTTGCCCTGTGAAACGATCCACGACGTACTTGTTGTGAACGATCTCGTGATACACGTAGATCTCGGGGCCAACTCGACGAATCGCTTCGTCGAGACATTCGATGGCCATATTGACCCCGGCACAGAATCCACGGGGGCTCGCGAGCAGAACTTTCATGAGACCTTCCTGCAAATCTTCTTTCCACTCGCTTGCAGCTCTGGCGTCAGCCGGAATTCTGCCGCGCACCGTGTTTACGGCAACCGCATGTAGACGGGACTACAAACGTAAATCAACAGCCATCAGTATCGATGGCTCTCTCAACGAAATCGCCCTCGCACAGAACTGTAAACAGTTCTACTGAACTGTCTCCGTTGATTCAGAGATACCACTTGAGATGGCAGCGTCAACCTGCGGTTGGGTATTCTGAACCGGTGCGGGTTCATTGGCAGACTTCAATTCAGCCAACCGTTGAATGATCAGCCGATTTAACTCTGGCAGACCTTTTCCTGTGACCGCTGAGATCAGGAATACGTTCTTCCCTGTGACTTCGCGCAATAATTCTGCGCATGTTTCAGCATCCGGGAGTTCTGCCTTAGTGACGCAGATGATTTCCGGACGCTCGGCCAATGACTGATCGTACAATCGCAGTTCTTCACGGATCTGAGTATAGTTATCCAGTGGGTCGGACTGGTCCATCGGATCCGGCTCCACCAGATGCACCAACAGACGCGTTCTTTCCACATGTCGCAGAAACTCGTGACCTAACCCGGCACCAGCGTGTGCGCCTTCGATCAGGCCGGGAATATCAGCGAGCACATACTCATTATCGTAGCCGACATGAACCAGCCCGAGATTGGGATACTTTGTCGTGAAGGGATAGTCAGCGATTTCAGGAGTTGCCCGAGAGACGCGGCTAAGCAGAGTTGACTTGCCAGCATTCGGTTTTCCAACGAGACCGACGTCCGCAATCATCTTGAGTTCAAGAATGACCTCACGATAATCGCCAGTATGGCCGGCTTCTGATTCCCGTGGCGCGCGGTTGGTGGGAGTGGCAAACCGCGTGTTGCCTCGTCCACCTCGACCACCATGACAAAGGATGACAGTGTCGCCGTGATTCTGAAGATCCTTCAGCACGTGACCGTGTTTCAGATCTTTGATCAGCGTACCTGGCGGAACCAGAATCACTGTGGATTTTCCACGTTTGCCGGCGCAAAGTGCCCCAAGGCCATGCTCACCGCGTTCTGCGTTCCAGTGTCTGTGGCCAACGAGGTTGCCCAGGGAACCCTGATTGGTATCAGCCTTGAGAATAACGTCGCCGCCCTTGCCGCCGTCGCCACCATCGGGGCCACCGCGAGGAACAAAAATTTCACGACGAAAACTACTGCAGCCATTGCCGCCATCGCCTCCGCGACAATACAGAATGACTCGATCGGCAAACATGGTCACGACTTTCGGGGACAATACAGAGAACTTTTCCGCACGCGGATTGTAGCGTTTTCCCGGTCTTCATGGTTGTCTTTTCGGGTGGAATCGTGGCCATTCTCCGTTTGACATTCTCGCCCGGAGGCTCAGAATCCCGTGATTGAGGGGGAGAACACCATTCTGTGCGCGTCCACGATTGAATCACTACCCCAAATGACGTACCCCGGAGATTGGTCCTCAGAGCGGGTGATAAACCCAGGACTGGCTCCTGCAGAGATCTCGAAATCAGCCGAAGACGCGACCGAGATGGGTGCCTGGACCGGTTTTGTTAGTGCCTCTTGTTTCCTACCGTGCAAAGACAATGACATGTCAGAATTCCAGACCGTCGCAAAGGTGGGCGAGATCCCGGAAGGACAGGGGCGATCCTTTGCCGTAAATGGCACAATGGTCGGCGTCTTCCTGTCTCAGGGGCGCTACCTGGCGATCAACGACTTTTGCCCGCACATGGGGGCGTCACTTGCGGATGGGCATGTCGAAGACGACGCTGTAATGTGCCCATGGCACGCATGGCGATTCAGCCTGAAGGACGGCACTTGGCTGGATAATTCCCGCAGCAAGATTCGTAGTGCCTGCTACGAAGTCCGAGTTGAAGACGGAGCGATCCAGGTGAAAGTACCAACCGAGTGTAAAGTCGAGTAACTCAGACGATCTTTTCCCGGGGCATACGTCCTGCGATACACTTCGGGATTTCGCGCGTGACATGTT
>CAMAXD010000028.1 GCA_945861975.1 Candidatus Kuenenia stuttgartensis
TTGAATGTGCCTATGTAATCCGGAGTTCCACCCGTCACATTGCGAGTAAACACGAACGATCCATCGTTGTCACTGGTGAATGTGATGACAACGAGGTCGTCGAAGTCTGTACCGGCGATCAGAATATCTTCGGTACCCACCGCAACAGGATTCTCCTGATTTGCACCCACGTGAGGAATCAACGTGGCGATATCAGCCTGAAACTCCGTCGACTGATAAGCCGCCGAGGATCCAAAACGTAAACGGTAGAATTCTGCCAGAGTCGTCCCGGTGAAAACAGTATGCGGATCGTCGCCTGCAAAAAACGGATTTGCTCCCGCGCCGTTGATATTGCTGGGGGCCAGAACCTGATTGGAATCCGCATAAGTGCCGGCGACATCGTTGTAGAACACGTTGTTCAAGACGAGTGCCGCCAGCGGAGTCACAACACCGTAACCCGAGACAGGCGGCAAAGGAGCAATCTGATTGACATAGAGTGTGATGTTTGTGCCACTATTCCCGGCCGCCTCTGTCGTCCCAATCGCGTCATCCAGATTCCAATGCGCCACGAGATCTGCGTGAGCCGAGACTCCGGTCGTTTGAATCGTGCTTCGATCGGAAACCGAAAGAACCTGATCGTACCAGGCGATATCATCCAAAAGGCCGTCGAAGAATCGCGTGAGATCACCTGGATCACGCCCTACGTTCATGAGTCCGTTGACAGTATCCGTGATTGCGGTCCATGTCAGATCGTTGGGTGTTGAACCAGTAAGATACCCGGATTCCACCCCATCGACATAGATTCGCATTTTCCCGACAGCGTTGGTCGCATTGAAGTTCCAGGTGTATTGGATATTGTGCCAGCTATTCAGCAGCGTCGCGCCATCCGGCCCGGAGCGAATAACAAAGTCCCCGCCTGCCGTTGTTGTTCGACCATAAACCTGGCCGCTTGAGGTGTTGCGAAACTGGAACTCCAGGCCTGCATTGTCGGGCCCCTCGAAGAATTGATTGCGGCGACTCGTGTCATGCATGCGCACCCAGAAGTTAAGAGTTCCTCGCTCGCCGACATTGAAATCACTACTGCGGAATGTCGCAAAATCGTCGAGGCCATCGAATTCAAGGGCTCCGCCGAATTGCCCTTGCCCTGGTCGAAATACCGCGCCAAATTCCGTGGGCACCACACCTGTGGTGGACAGATAAAGCTGAATGCCGTTCTTGTTGTCGACAGCAATATCACCAGAAGTCTGATTGAAGTCCCAGTGTGAAACTAGTCGCGCATCGGAGGCGAGAGATGATACTCCGTTCGTAAGGATGTTTGTTCGATCTGTTGAATTCAGAGCGGAATTGAACCAACCCACGTCATCCATCAGCCCGTCAAAGTAACGAGTTGTATCGCCAGGGTCACGACCGATATTCATTAAGCCGTTGACAGTGCTGACAGCAGAGGCCCATGTCAAATCGTTCGGTGTGAAATTGGTGAGATAGCCGGACTCGACGCCATCAACATAGATTCGCATGCGGCCTGTCGCATTGGTCGCGTTAAAGTCCCATGTGTACTGAATGTTGTGCCACGAGTTCAGCAGTGTCGCGCCATCGGGGCCTGATCGAATAACATTGTCCCCGCCTACGGTTGTCGTTCGACCATAAACCTGACCTCCGCTGGTGGTTCGATACTGCATCTCGAATCCCGCATTGCCGGGGCCTTCGAAAAACTGATTTCGTCGGCTCGTATCATGCATTTGCACCCAGAAATTCAGAGTGCCCGCCGTTCCCACATCAAATAGCGAACTCTGCCATATGCCAAAATCATCGGCGCCATCGAATTCCAGGGCTCCCCCGAAGACGCCGCCCGTTGGACGCCACAGCGGGTCTGTGCTTCCAGGTTGTGGACCTGCGTACGCGAAGTTATTGAAGATATTGTCCTGGATCCGGATCTGATTCGTGTTCTGCGTCAACGATGGAGTGATATAGACGCCAGCGGGTTGAGCATAGACTCCGTTGGCGTTGGTCTCTGTTGAGTCATTCCAGTCAAACGTGTTGTGAACAATATCCAGCCCCGTCGCCGTCAGCCCCTGATTCATAATCGTGACGGTGTAGTTCTGATTCCCCAAAGACTGAAAATCGAGCGTATCCAGTCCGTTGCCGAAGTAGTTGAATGAGATTTCGCCACTGAACGCAAAATTATTGGGAGTGCCTGCGGAATCCTGAGGTCCGATGGCAATCGGTCCCCAGCGGAAATGGTCTTCTCGAAACTCATTCCGTGTGATCAGAATATTCTGCCCACTGCCGGCATCTCCATCACGGATAGCAGCTCGGCCCCAGCGGCCTTCGAAAACGGAATCAGATACTTCTAACCCATCGGCTCCGTTCGCGCCACTGCCTTCAAAGACAACAGCGCTGCGATAGCCTTCTCCGGTCGCATTACTTCCGAACAGAATGCGGTTGATTGAGGTGAAATCCGCTGTCGTAACGACAACGTAGCCCTGGTAGTCAGTTGTATTATGAATCTGCCAGCCCAGCTTGGCGTCACTCAGGATCACCTGGTCAGCCGTAATACGGATCGCTTCGTCGAAGTTTCCTGTGGGAGCTCCCGATTTCAGGATATTCGTGAGTCCCATTCCCTGACCATCGATCGTAACGGTCTTATTGATGGCCAGCGTCGATGAATGCAGATACGTGCCCTGATCAACATGAATCACTCCGCCATTAGTCACGGCTGTGATCGCCTCGGGAATCGTGGCAAAAGCATTCAGCCCATAGACTCCCGCCTGGTTGCCGGCCGTCAGGAAATCATAGTCCGCAACTGAGGCACCGTTGGAAAGCCCCACAAACGTGGTGGAGACATAGACCTCAGACAGCGACGCTGGTCGACGGATCAGCACAACGTCATTGCCCGTGCCGCCGTTGTAATAAATGCTGTAGGCACCACCGGCTCCGGCCGTGACAACTGCTCCGTTGGCAAGCCCCGAAAAGGTCCCGACGACCGCATCAACGCCATCATTCTGAACAATGACGTAGACGTCTCCGGTCAAAGATTGAGTAGACCCGAGGTCCTGAAGATTCAACGTCGCGGTGGCATTGATCGTGACTATGCCCGTGACCTGCGTTTGGTCGTAATCGACTCCGGCCACGGCTCCCGGATATCCACCAGCGTTATCATCATCCAGTTCAATCAGCAATGTTGAGTTAGCGGCCAAAGTCAGATTGCCGGAAGTCGTAATCCCGGGGCTGTTTCCCGGTGAAAGCACTCCGTTCGGGCCAATCGTGAGCGCTCCGAAAATATTCAGCCAGCCTCCAAGGAGACCACCATCAGAAATCTCGATTCCGTTGTGGATAATGCCAGTTCCGATCAACTGAGCATGTTCAGCAACAAGACTACCGGCATAGCTGTCACCCGATAGCTGTAATTTTGATTCCTGAAGCAGAGTTACAGTGCCGGCTGACTCAAACTGCAGACTCCCAATCTCAACGTCGCCGTTACCCAGCGTAATGCTGTCGGCGTTCAACTCTGCGTGCCCAGTCACCTGCAATAGACTGTCCGCGGTATCAGCCAGCAGGCCGTCAACCTCCAGTGCTAACGAACTCGCAGAACTTTGGCCGATCAGAGTCATCTCC
This sequence comes from Candidatus Kuenenia stuttgartensis, assembly GCA_945861975.1. Lineage (GTDB taxonomy): Bacteria > Planctomycetota > Planctomycetia > Planctomycetales > Planctomycetaceae > SXXK01. The sequence continues at coordinate 3,595 of CAMAXD010000028.1, forward strand.
GAGGATTCATGAATGTGGACATGTCCTGCGGAATGAAACGTTAAGCTGCTACTATGGAATTCACCTTGGACGTCAATCTCGTGCGCCGTAAGGTCTGTGTTTCCGTGAACGGTTAATGTCGCCGTATCAGCGAGCTGAATCGAATCTTCGGATGAAAGAGTCAGCTCCGCAGCACTACTTGAGCCTGTCAGTTCCACCGCTGAATCAACATCTATCTGAACTGACCCTGTGGCCGTTACAGACAAACTGCTCAGATCGACGTGATCCGCAGCATGCTGCCCAAGTACGACTGAAGACGCTGCAAATGAAGCATGTCCGCCAACCTCAATCTGTGCGTCGAGGCTGTTTGTCACAGTGCCGACGACAGACAGGTCGACCGAACTGGTAACTGTCAGCGTTGAGATCTCAAGATCGTCTGAATCATTCAGGGTCAGAGTGTCCGCTTCAATGCTGATTGAATCAATATCATTGGCGGAGTCCAGCACAACATCAGCGGCACCGGTAATCGTCAGCTGACCAATCGAAAATGCGATTCCGGAATCCGTAATGTGAATCGGCGTTCCAGAGCCATGAATCTGCAGTTCGCTCAAAGACGGCAAGGCCACCGTCAGAACATTACCATTCAGGCTGACAGTCGGATCCAATGGGCCAGGATTCTCAGAAAGCCACGTCCCGGACGATAGCTCAAGTTGAAACTCGTTATTGTTCGCATCAAACGACACATCAACAGCGTCGGTGACTGCGTCAAATCCCTCCACCGTCAGGACATCTCCCACCAGCGCAAAGCTGGCGTCGGGCAGACGACGGTCTTCCAAACGCACGACTTTCAGTTGACGTTGCCGCAGACGGTAGTGCCGTTTGATCCAGACCGCAATTTTTTCACGCAGTCGATCAAGATACTTCGGAAAACTCATGAAAACGTCCGTGGAAAATAAGCGTCGAGGAACAGATCGGGCACGGGATTGTCAGGCTCTAAAGACCCCCATGCAAGCTGGAACACTGGTTTTGTCGGCCGACTGACACCCTTTAATAGGCAAGAACCGTGCCCATTCACTAAGGGGACCGCGTTCAGGAGCCCTTGAGTGGTAAAGCATAGTTGCAGGGATTCTGCCACCTGCGACGATGGAATCGGCCAATCCTTACAGGCTCAGGTTCGCTTTTGGGCCCTGTCGATCATAAAAAATAAAGGATTTCGCGCGCGTCGGAAGAACGGAGTTTTCCATGCTGGATGCACTATTTTGCAGAGCATTCTGCCTCAGTACCCTGTTCGGACTGCTGCTTAACGGTTCGAGCCGTGGCAATGACTCCCTTACAACGACCCCAGCAGCGTCGCCCGAATCAGAATCAACCGCCCCTCGGGTTGGCGCACGAACTCAGCGACCAGGCACTGAACAAAAAATTCCCCCGGGCGAAGATTTGCCTTTTCTTGCCGTCCCTGAAGAATCATCCGACGTTGCCGAAAATCAACAGGCGTGCAGCGAAACGTTTCCGGAAAACAACAGCGGTCCGGCCGAGGTCAAAGAAGACACCTTCTTCGTGTACAGCTATCTGAACTATGTCACGATGTCTTGTGTTTCGGCTCTTGATGACCCGGATCAGTTTCCCGGAACGCTTTTCTACTTCGCCAGCACACAACAATCAGAAAACGCTCAGCTCGCCGCCGCAGCCGATGGTTCATCCAACGCATCAGAGGAGAAGCAAGAGGCTTCGCAGCAATCCTCGACGCCAGTCGTTTCGGCGCGCAGACCGCTGACTGCCATCCGGCTTGCCGACTCGATCGTACAATTCGACGACTCAGGCCAACCTTTGGAAAAACCAGAAGACAGCAATCCTGAACAGTTAACGGCCACACCTGCCGAACATCATTATGTTCCCGCACCCTGGCATCGTTCTCATGCATCGCGAAACACTTACCCGATTCGATATCAGCCGCTCTACTTCGAAGATCCCAACATGGAGCGATGTGGCGAAACAGGCGGCTGTCTGACAGAGTTCAAATCCATCGCGCATTTCGCCGGAAGGATTCCTCTTTTGCCATATATGATGGCCTCAAATTCGCCACACAAATGCGTACGAGCACTCCCTGACTGTCCAACCTGTCAGCAGTTCGGCCCAAATGCATACCTTCCGAAACCAACCGTGAAAGCCATCGCCGTTCAGGCCGCCGCGACTGTTGGTGCGATTTACTTAATACCGTAGCAACTGACTATCATTCATTGTTCTGTCGGGCTCAGCAGTGCCCCAACATCTCCGCCTGAATCAGTCGGTTGCCAAGGTCGCCGTCTCGCTCCGCCGAGACGAGTCTTTGCGGCCAGCCCATCGCTGAGGAAACACCGGGGCAATCCCCAGCACAACTTTATCAACGTTGGTTGAAATTATTGACCAGCTCCGGCAGCACAACGTGCATCGTACAAGGCACATCTCGCGGAGCGAGATGGCTACATAGGTCGGCACGTGATCGGCCATTGATTTGTTTTTAAAGTCGCCGTCTCGCTCCGCCGAGACGAGTCCTTGCAGACGGCCCTTCGATGGAAAAATTCGGGGCCGATCCCCAGCACGACTTCATCAACGCAGATTGCGAATAGAGGATAGTTTTGGCAACTCTGCGTGCATCGTTCAAGGTTCATCTCGCGGAGTGAGATGGCTGCATGAGGTGCTGTCCGAGTCGTCGTCAGATTCTCAGCCGGATCAATCAGATAGTGGAATGAACTCAGTAAGCTGTGTGTTGACGCTGACCGATACACGCTCGTTAATTAAACGAGAGTTCCACCATGGCGAGCCACAATGGGCAGGAACAGTTAATGCCGGAAATGTCGCATGCCAGTGAAGATCATGGCGATGCCATGCTCGTTGCAGGCGGCGATCACTTCGTCGTCATTCTTTGAACCGCCCGGCTGAATGGCGGCTTTGATTCCGGCTTTGGCCGCTGCATCAATCCCATCGCGAAACGGAAAGAATGCATCCGACGCCACAACGCCGCCCTGACTGCGATCACCCGCCTTGAATGCTGCGATCATGGAGGAATCCAGACGGCTCATTTGCCCAGCTCCTGCTCCCAGCAACATGCCATTCTTTGCAAACACAATCGCATTGGATTTGACGTGGCGACAGACAGCCCACGCAAATTTCAGGTCCGATAATTCCTGGGCCGTCGGCTGACGATCAGTGACGACCTTCCAGCCTTCGTCAGACTGTCGCAGGTCATCTCGATCCTGGACCAATACCCCGCCGCTGACTCGACGATACTCCGGAGCCCCACGATCGATATCTGAAAATTCAACCTGCATCAGTCGCACGTTGCTCTTCCACTTTGGCTTTGTCGTCAGCAACTGTCGAGCTGCATCTTCATAGCCAGGAGCAATGATCGCCTCAATGAACCGCCCCGGGACACACATGCGTTCGGCAGTGGCAACGTCCACAATTCGGTTCAACCCAATGATGGAGCCAAACGCACTCACAGGATCTCCTTCGTAGGCTTTTTCGAAGGCATCGGCCAGATTCTCCGCGACAGCACAGCCACACGGATTATTGTGTTTGATGACACAGGCTGCGGGCTGAGTATAGTCCGACACGATCGACCTGGCGGCGTCAAGATCAAGCAGATTGTTGTAGGATAACTCCTTGCCGTTTAACTGCTGAGCACTCGCCAGAGATGTGGCGGATGGCCGATCTTCCACATAGAACGCAGCCCGCTGATGAGGATTCTCACCGTAGCGAAGTTCCTGCTGCAGTCGATACGTCAACGACAATCGCTGACCGAAAGTGCTGGTTTGTTCCGACTCTTTGGCTACGACTTTCGCCATGTAATCGCTGATCGCGCGGTCGTAGGTGGCGGTCATCTCAAAAGCTTCCGCAGCAAGGCGTCGACGGAAGGTTTCACCCATCGTGCCTGCTTTCAGTTGCTGCAGGACTTCTTCGTATTGCGATGGCTGTGTCACGATGGCTACATGCACGTGATTCTTGGCGGCTGATCGCACCATTGAAGGGCCACCGATGTCGATGTTTTCCACGGCTTCATCAAAGCTGACATCCGGCTTCGCGACGGTCTGCTGGAATGGATACAGGTTCACAACGACCAGCTGAAACGGAATAATCCCGTGGGCTTGAATCGAGGCCGCATCGGAAGCCAATGTTGGGCGTCCCAGAATCGCACCGTGAACCTTGGGATGCAGCGTTTTAACGCGACCATCCATGATCTCCGGGAATCCCGTGTAGGTCGTGACATCAATGACCGGAACGCCAGCCTGCTCCAAAAACTTACGAGTTCCCCCGGTCGAAAGAATCTCATAGCCCAGCGCCACGAGACCTTTCACGAAGGTCTCAAGTCCGGCCTTATCACTGACACTGACGAGCGCACGCAGAGGCATGGAAGAACTCATGAGGATTACGATCTGTTCGATGGGAAAAGAAAATGCCGCTGAGGAAACACTCAGCGGCAGAGAGGTTTTTCGAGTTGCAAAATTCTGGATACGCAGAATTCGCTGGTCAATTTTTCGAGTCAGGTTTGTCAGAAGACTCTCGATCTCGAGTGCTGGTTACGAACTACGCCTTGACCAGCTGTTCTGCGGCGAGTTCCTTCAGAGCTCGCTTGTAGTCAACCGGCATGATTTTGTGGAACTGACCCAAAGACTTTTGCCAGTGATCGAGGATGTTCTTCGCAACACCGGATCCGGTATAACGATGATGGTTCTCGATCAGAGTTTTCAGTTCCTGAATGTCGGCTTCCTCTGTCATCTTTTCAAGAGCCACCATTTCCAGATTGCAGTTCACAAGGAACTGGTTGTCCGGATCGTAGACGTAGGCAACTCCTCCGGACATTCCCGCAGCAAAATTGCGTCCCGTTGGGCCCAGCACCACAGCACGGCCGCCGGTCATATATTCAAGTCCGTGATCGCCACAGCCTTCAATAACCGCCGTGGCACCGGAGTTTCTGACACAGAATCGTTCCGCCGCGACGCCTCGGAAATAAGCATCCCCGGATGTTGCTCCGTAGAGAGCTACGTTGCCGATGATGATGTTCTTTTCCGGGACGAAGGTGGCATCCTTTGGCGGATAGACGATCAAGCGACCGCCTGACAGACCCTTGCCTGCATAGTCATTCGCATCACCTTCGACTTCAATGGTGATGCCATGCACCAGCCACGCGCCAACGCTCTGACCGGCCGATCCATTTGCTTTAATATGGATCGTGTCGGTCGGAAGTCCGTTGGCTCCGTGAGCCCGGCTGACTTCGTTGCTCAGAATTGTTCCGAACGCACGATCGATATTCTGGATTGTCGTGTCGATGCGAACATGCTTCCTGTCCTTCAGAGCAGGCTCGCACTTCTGCAACAATTCCATGTCGCGAACGTTGTCCAGAGCATGATCCTGGCTGATCGTGCAGTAAGTCTGCACGGCATCGTGCGGCTTCTTCGCTGGCGTCAGAATCGGTGACAGGTCAAGCTGGCTGGCTTTCCAGTGAGTAACCGTGGAGTCAAGTTCCAGCATGTCGACTCGACCGACCATTTCATTGATCGTGCGGAAGCCAAGTTCTGCCATGATCTCCCGAGTTTCTTCGGCCACCATGAACAGATAATTCACAACATGCTCGGGCTTGCCCTGGAACTTCTTGCGAAGCACCGGATCCTGAGTCGCGATGCCGACCGGGCATGTATTCAGGTGACACTTTCGCATCATGATACAACCCAGAGTAATCAGCGGGGCTGTCGCAAAACCAAACTCCTCTGCTCCCAGCATGGTCGCCACAACTACGTCGCGACCTGTCTTCAGCTGACCATCGGTCTGTAGCCGAACTCGACTTCGCAGATCGTTCATCACCAGCGTCTGATGAGTTTCCGCGATCCCGAGTTCCCATGGCAAACCCGCATGTTTGATACTGGTTAGTGGGGAGGCTCCCGTTCCACCCTCGAAGCCGGAAATCAGGATGTTGTCTGCATGACCTTTGGCCACACCAGATGCAATCGTTCCGACGCCGACTTCTGACACCAGCTTCACGCTGATTCGAGCCCGTCGGTTCGTGTTCTTCAGGTCGAAGATCAGCTGTGACAGGTCTTCGATCGAGTAAATGTCGTGATGCGGCGGAGGACTGATAAGTCCCACACCTTGCGTGGACATGCGAGTCTCGGCGATTGTCTTGTCGACCTTGTGACCAGGCAACTCACCGCCTTCACCAGGCTTTGCTCCCTGAGCAATCTTGATCTGAAGCTCGTCCGCGTTCGTCAGATACCAGGAGGTCACGCCGAATCGACCGGACGCAATCTGCTTGATCGCGGATCGACGAGAATCACCATTCTCCATCGGTTCGAAACGATCGTACCTCTCTCCGCCTTCCCCGGTATTGCTCTTGCCGCCAATCCGGTTCATCGCAATCGCCAGGGATTCGTGAGCCTCTGCAGAGATTGAGCCGTAGCTCATCGCACCGGTACAGAATCGCTTCACGATTTCAGCAGCAGAATCCACTTCATCCAGAGGAACTGGATTTCCTTTGCGGAACTTCAACAAGCCACGCAAATGGCAAGCGCGAGTGGTCTCGGTGTTGACCAACTTCGAAAAGTCCTTGTACGCTGACTTGTCTCCGGTTCGAGCCGCCTGCTGAATTCGACCGATCGTGTGAGGATTCCAGGCGTGCTTCTCACCCTGTCGACGCCATGCGTAAAGACCCTGGTTTGGCAGCTCCTGAGAGATGCTGTCCGGATTTTCGGGGAAGCCAACATGATGTCGCATCAGCGATTCCTGCGACAGCACGTCAAAGCCAACTCCCTTGATTCGGCTGGAAGTTCCAGCGAAGCAAAGATCGACCACGTCGTCAGCCAGTCCGAGAGCTTCAAAGATCTGAGCGCCCTTGTAGCTTTGCAGAGTTGAAATGCCCATTTTGGCCATGACTTTGAGCATGCCGTGAGCCACACCGGATCGATAAGCCGCGATAATGCGGTCATCATCCCAGTCATCGGTCAGCTTGCCATCAAGGCGAGCCTGTCGCAGAGCATACAGCGCCAGATACGGATTGACCGCGTCAGCTCCGTAGCCGATTAACAGGCAGAAATGATGAACTTCACGAGCTTCGCCGGATTCAACCAGCAATCCAATCTGAGTTCGCAATTCGTGTCGAACAAGGTGATGATGGACGGCACCAGTCGCCATCAAAGAACTGACGGGCACTCGATCTGCACTGACCTTGCGGTCGGACAAGACGATGAGACTGAAGCCGCTCTTAATCGCAGCACGAGCTTCGGTGCATATACGATCGATTGCTGTACGAAGCCCTGAAATGCCTTCGCACTTCGGATACGTAATGTCAATCACCTGACATTTCCAGCCGCGATGGTTTATGCCCTTGAGGTTGGCCATCTGGTGGTTCGTCAGAATCGGATGAGGCACCGAGAGGCGATGACAGCTTTCCTTCTGAGTATCCAGCAGATTGGCTTCAGGACCGATATAGCATTCCAGCGACATGATGACTTCTTCACGGATCGAGTCGATCGGTGGATTTGTCACCTGAGCAAACAACTGATGGAAGTAATCATACAGCATCCGAGGCTGATCGCTAAGGCACGCCAGAGCCGCATCGTTGCCCATCGAACCAATCGGATCCTTGTCCGCCTTGATCAACGGTAACAACATAAAGTTCATCGTCTCAGCCGTGTAGCCAAAGGCCTGCATGCGGCTGAGGAGTTCCTGACCGGTTAAACGCTCGGAAGGTGTCTTCTTCGGCAATTCATCCAGCTGAATTCGTTGTTCCTGAACCCATTGACGGTACGGACGACGTGAAGCCACTTCCGACTTCAACTCTTCGTCATCAATAATGCGTCCTTTTTCGAAGTCAACGAGAAACATGCGACCCGGCTGCAGGCGTCCCTTGTACAGCACGTTCTGAGGTTCGATGTCCAATACACCGACTTCGCTGGCCATCACGACGCGATCGTCTTTCGTGACATAATAGCGACTTGGTCGCAAGCCGTTTCGGTCCAGGGTCGCACCGATATAGCGACCATCGGTAAACGAGATCGATGCTGGTCCGTCCCACGGCTCCTGAATGGCTGAATAGTATTCGTAGAACGCGCGCTTCTCTTCCGGCATTGTCTGATGGTTTTGCCATGCTTCCGGCACCATCATCATCACAATTTCCTGCAGCGTATTACCGGAGTGATACAGCATTTCCAGAGCGTTATCGAAGCAGCCGGAGTCGGAAGTATGCGGCTCTACAATCGGGAACAGCTTCTTGATATCTTCGCCGAACAGAGGACTCTTCATCATCCCCTGCCGAGCAAACATCCAGTTTGAGTTGCCCTTGACCGTGTTGATTTCACCGTTGTGCGACATAAATCGCAGCGGCTGAGCACGATCCCAGCTCGGGAAGGTGTTGGTCGCAAAGCGAGAATGCACCATGGCGAGATGCGTGTCGTAGTCAGGAGCCTGCAGGTCTGTGAAGAATGGCAGAACCTGGAAGGATGTCAACATCCCCTTGTAGATGATCAGCTTCGTTGACAACGAGCAAACATAGAACAACAGGGCCTGAGACAGATCGCTGTTGCGCAGTTTGTGGCTGGACAGTTTGCGAATAATGAACAACTGACGTTCGAGAGCATCCTTGTCGAGTCCCGGAGCCCCGCCCACGAACAACATTTCCATGTGAGGTGCGCAGGCCCGAGCGGACTTACCGATGTCGGCTTTGTCAAAATCCACTGGTAGCAGACGCCATCCCAGCAAAGTCTGCCCCTGCTGAACGATGAATTCTTCGACGGTCTTCTTGCATAACGCTCGCTGAGTTTCATCCTGAGGAAGAAACACGATCCCTGCACCGTACCGCCCGGCCTCTGGCAGATCGACACCAATTTCCGACTTGGCGACTCGCGTCAAAAACTTGTGAGGCAGCGCGGTCAGCATCCCGGCGCCGTCACCCGTGTTGGATTCGCAGCCGCAAGCGCCGCGATGATCCATGTGGCGCAGGATTCGGTCAGCATCATCCACGATCTGATGGGACCGCACACCTTTGATATTCGCGACAAAGCCCACGCCACAATTGTCATGTTCGTTACGAGGGTCGTACAAGCCCGTCGCTTCCGGCGCACCAAAAGAAGGCCGGAACGGAGCTGGATACTGATTACCGCGAATATCTTCCATGTGAGTGATCCTCGTTCAATTGTCTTTCAGACCTTGGTGAGCGGCAGGACGTTGGCCCTTCGAGCTTACCAGCAACGACACGAAGGGTTGCCACCCTGTCGCTCGTCTGTTTGTTGTGTTTCTTCCGACTACCGGCCGGAAACGGTGTGTGCGCATCGAAATTGCCACCAGAATTCGCTGACACACGTGATCAGGACACGGTCAGCTCAGTGGCAGAATGGCCCGTTTGGACGCGGCCGCGCGTTTCACACCCGCATTGACAAAGTTGGCGACTGATGCCGCCTGCGAACCAGCAACCACCTCAGACGAACAAATCGTCCGACCCTCGGTCACAGACCGTGAGAATACAGCGGATGAAGCTCGAAGCAGGTTCAGCATGATTTCTGACAAATCAGTTTTCAGTCACAGAAAATGTCGATCGATGGCGCTTCACACGAAGCCCTCAGTTCAATGTCTGACACCGAAATCGATGTCAGGAACCGCATTCTGGCAGGAAACTTCGGTGGAAAAGCGCCTTCCAGACCAGAAGTTGTACAAATGCTGGAACCTGACAGGTGTCTGTCAGGTACGCGGAATCCGCCTCGTTCTGGCCTGCAAATTGTTTCAAGCTTCCAGCTCGAAAACAAGCAATTGGCCACTGCTTCTGCCGGATCAGAGAAAACCCCGGCCGAACTCGTGTCGCGGGGCCCCAATTTGCTGCTCTTCGAACGCCGATTTTGGGCGATTTCGGCAGCAATCAGCGGTGGGGTGTCAGGGAAAGGCGTGGATCACTGAACCGCGTCGCCGTCGGCCTTGCCGATCATTCGGGCTCGTGGACGACGGCTCCTGAGCGGAGCTGACCGCTCGACGGATCCATCCGATGACTCGTCGGACTGATCTTCGTCTACGGCGTCCTCTTCATCCTGCGAAACGACAGCCACCTGCCTCGTTTCCGTGGCTGAGATCGAATTCGCTTCAAACCCTGCTGACGGTCCTTCAATAGCAGCCGGTACGGCTTCCGGATTCTGAGCCGATACGCCCACAGAGATCGCTTTAGAAGTCACCGCCATGCCGTCCATCGTCATCAGGTCGTCAACCTGCAACAACTCGGCCAGATCGACGGTCGCCATCCACGAATCCGACAAGGACTGCAGATAACTTGTCACTACCTGAGTCAACGTTTGTTGAGCCACCACGACCTGAGCAAAGTCGATTGATTCACCGTCGATCAGAAAGCGATCATAGACTCCTCGATAAACTCGCACTTGATCCGGCAGCAGATCTGTGCGATAGCTTTCAGAGATCGTGCGACTGGTCGAGTAGCGGTTGTAGTTTTCTGCCAACTGCGACATCAACGTGTTGTTCGTGCCAGTCAGGTTCTGGCGTGCTCGAATCAGTTCTGCATGAGCCGAGGTAATGTTCCCCTGATTCCGGTTGAAGGCCGGCACTGGAGCGGAGAGCTGGACGTTGGTTGAATAGTCTGACAGCGGAGTTGTATCGTCATGCTGGAACGCGGCGTACAGCGTCACATTCGGAGTCGGAATTGCTTCCTGCAGCCGCAGGTTACATCCAGAGCTTGCGATGCGAGCATTCGAAGCAATCAGATCCGAATGCCGCTGCAGCATCGTGACCATTGTCTCGTATTCTACAACCGGCACCGGCAGATCCACTGAGCCGGCGACTTTCCGACGTGTCATATGAGGCATACCGATTGCAGCGACTAACTGACGCCATGTTGCTTCAAGGCTGTTGCTGGCTGTCGTGACCGAATTGCGAGCCTGCACGGCGAATACTCGCAACTGAAGTGGCTCGTAAGGAGCTGACTCGCCGCCGGTCACAAGGTCAATTTGAGCCTGATAGACCTCCTCGCTGAGCTTCGCAATCGCTCGATTGAACTTCAGCTGCTCCTGAGCAATCAGCACTTTGAAATAGTTTCGACGAACATCGCTCGCAAGGCGAACTCGTGCTTTGCGAAGATCGGCCTGAGCGGCTCGGACGTTGTTCAAGGCAACGTTCTGTGCCAATGTCAGTTTGTCGGCAGTGACGAATTCCTGAGTAAAGAACACACCGTTATACCCGGCTGTGCGAGCTGTTCCGATCGTGTCACCTTCGTAACCGAACGTGGGGTTCGGATAAAGTCCGGCTTGAACCGCTTTGCCCCGAGCCTGCTCAACATCAGCTGCAGCCTGACCAATAACCGGACTGTTTTCGACCGCCATTTGCTGCATGGTCGCGAGGGTCAATGGGGCTGAATTTGCATCCGGACCATGTTCCACTTTCGCAGGCTCAACATCCGGGAACAATGCATCGGCCAGTGACTTACGCTGTTCGATCGACTGAGTTGGATCCATCGGAGGGAGAACAAGCGGTGCCGCATCGGCTCCTGGCAGTTCCTCCGGGATGTTAAATCGCCGATTCACTGCAGGAGGTTCTGCAGTTTTGTTTTGTGCATTGGCTTCGTCCGTGTCGTCGGCCTCTGCTCGACGAAATGATGCCTCTTTGGTGGAGTCGTCGACAGGCTTGGCGGCCTTCTCAGGTTTTTCCGGAATCGGAGTGGTGTCTGCAAAAGTGGCTGCTCGAGCCGCAAACAACGACGAACAACATCGATTGACCGTCTGGCATCCCGTGAACGACAACAACGCGGCACCACAAAGTAGTGGCGCGACGGCACGAATCTTCATGAGACGACTCCATTCCAATCAAAGTGCACAAGGGCTCAATCCATGAGACCTGCCGATTTGATCGACGGTTCCCGATGTGCACCTGAATCTCATGATGCGGTCATTCCCGACTGTGAGTGTCACTCCGGCGTCACGCAACGCAGAGGCGGATCAATCGGTAAGACACGAACCAGATAACTGTCTTCGCCCGCGCAATCGTTACGACCATTTAAGCACCCGCAGTCGTGATGTTGGCATTTTTCGATACCAACTGCAGTTCGCCACAGCAGATTGGCCGAGAACTGACGGCGAGACACCCGAATCGCCTGGCCTTACTCGCGGTCGGTTGATGGCCGCCAGCCCTGAAATGATTTTTTTTGACGTTGGTCTCCCGCCACGAGCTGGCGTTCTTCGGCTGACAAAATCTTCCATTCCCCTGCCGGGAGTTCTCCCAGAGTCAGTTCACCAATTCGATTTCTCAACAGACGCAAAGTGGGATGACCGATTGCGGCCGTCATACGACGAACCTGACGATTTTTGCCTTCCACTAATTCGAGAATAATCCAGCAGTCAGGCACACTTTTACGAAAACGTATCGGGGGGTCTCGCGGTGGAACGTCCGGCTGAGGATCCGGCAATCGCGCATGACACGGCAAAGTCTTTCGCCCCTGAATGATCAGCCCCGATGCCAGTTGCTGCAAACTCTCTGCGGTTGGAATTCGCTCGACCTGTACCCAGTATTCTCGTTCATGTGCATGTCGAGGCTCCAGGAGTCTCGCGTTCCATTCGGGCTCGTCACTCAAGAGTAACAGACCCTCCGAATCCGCATCGAGACGACCGATAGGGTACACGTTTTTGGGAAAGCCGAATTCCGCCAGAGGACGATTCGGCGAGCCATCAGGCGTAAACTGTGACAGAACTCCGTATGGTTTATGGAAGGCAATCAACATCGGGTTTTGACTTACAGTGTTGAGTGGATCGCGATGTGCAAAAGCCCCGTCGTCGGAGCGACGGGTGTACCTTACGCCCGTCGATTCGTCGACGGGATTGCGTTTTTCTTAACCCATTCGTCAGCATCTTACTCTTACTCGTTCCAGGCCGCCAACTTGGCGCGAAAACCGAAAACGGCCTTCCCCAGTAAGTCGCGCAGGAAAATGTTGGGGGACTCGATATGATCCGGCGCCTCTGGTTCTGATATTTACTATTCGTAGACTCATGCTTTTTCGAACGAACGCATCATGCCAGTCACTCGCATCGCAACAATTCTTCGCGACGGTCAGCCGGAAACCTCCATCATCGCCAAAGGTTGGGTGAGAACTCGCCGTGATTCCAGGAACGGTTTCTCGTTCATCGAACTGAACGACGGCAGCTGCATGAAAAATCTGCAGGTCGTCGTGGAGAGTCAAGTTCCTGGCTATGAAGAGTCCATCAAAGATGTGACCACCGGGGCCAGCGTTTCCATTGAGGGAACTCTGAAGGAGTCTCCCGGCAAAGGTCAGCGGATCGAATTACACGCTCATTCTTTAACCATTCTTGGTGTTGCCGATCCGGCCACGTACCCTCTGCAGAAGAAGGGACACAGCATGGAGTTTCTCCGCGAGATCGCTCACCTGCGTCCTCGGACCAATACATTCGGCGCGGTTGCTCGTGTTCGTAACTGCATCAGTTGGTCGATCCATAACTTTTTTCAGCAGCGAGGATTTCTGTACCTGAATACTCCAATCATCACGACCAGCGATTGTGAGGGTGCGGGAGAGATGTTCCAGGTGACGACGCTGGACCTCGCGATGCTGGCGAAGAAGCAGATCGATGCGATCGACTGGAAGCAGGACTTCTTTGCTAAGCCCGCTTCGTTGACCGTCAGCGGACAGCTTGAAGCGGAAACCTATGCAACGGCTGTCGGCGATTGCTACACCTTTGGCCCTACGTTCCGCGCGGAAAACAGCAACACGACTCGACATCTGGCGGAGTTCTGGATGGTCGAACCAGAGATGCCGTTTTATGAGCTGCCGGACAACATGGATCTGGCCGAGGCGTTCATTAAGACGATGGTCAATGATGTGCTGGAGAAATGTCCGGATGACATGCACTTCTTCAATGATCGGATCGATAAGACGGTGCTGGCCAAGCTGGAGAATATTCGCAATAAAGAGTTTGTTCGACTGCCGTACACCGACGCCATCGACATCATTCAGAAGAGCGGCAAGAAGTTCAATTACGCCGTTCAGTGGGGCAGCGATCTGCAGACCGAGCATGAGCGATTTCTGACCGAAGAACACTTTGGCCAACCTGTGATTCTGTTCAATTATCCTCGCACGCTCAAACCGTTTTACATGCGATGCAATGAAGACGGCAAGACCGTGCGAGCCATGGACGTGCTGGTTCCGGGCGTCGGCGAAATTATTGGCGGCAGTCAGCGTGAAGAACGGCTCGACATTCTGATCCAGCGTATGCAGGAATGTCATTTGAATCCGGATGACTACTGGTGGTATGTTGATCTGCGTCGTTACGGTACAGTGCCTCATGCTGGCTTTGGTCTGGGGCTTGAGCGTGCTGTTTTATTGATCACGGGGATGACCAATATTCGCGATGTGATTCCGTTCCCAAGAACTCCCGGTCACGCCGATTTTTGATTTCGCATTCGCTGAAGGCAGAAGATTCGATGGCACAAAACTCACGCAGATCGTTTCTGAAGAATTCCGCGGGTTCTGCTGTTCTGACATTCGGCGGATTTGCTCCCGTTGCTTTGCAGCAAGCAGCTGTTCGCGCAGCAAACAGTGATTCAACCACGGATCGAGTTCTTGTGGTGATCGAGTTAGCGGGAGGAAACGACGGCCTGAATACGGTGATCCCGTTTGCCGACGATACCTATCGCCAGCTGCGTCCCAAACTCGCTGTCGCCAAAAGCGATACTTTGGCAATTAACGGAGAACTTGGGTTCCATTCGGGGTTGAGAGGATTCGCGGATCTTTTGGAGGCGGGCAAGCTGGCGATTGTTCAGGGCATCGGATACCCGGACCCGAATCGCTCTCACTTTGAATCCATGGATATCTGGCATACTTGCCAGCGAAAGAAAGAAGTTCGCACCGACGGCTGGCTGGGACGATTTCTTGAGGAGCAGACAAACGCGGGTGGCGGAGATCCGTCTGCGTTGCACCTCGGCCATGACAAACAACCGTTCTCGTTGATGTCTCGAAATGTTCGAGTGCCTTCCATTCGCTCCCTGGAACAGTTTCGACTTCAGGGAGCCGACGATGCAGACTTTCGCAAAGCTGTTCAGGAACTGGCGGACGCACGGCGAGGTGAAGGCAATGACCTGCTGAACTTCGTGCAGTCCAGCACCAGTTCTGCGATCACGGCCAGTGAACGTTTAAGCTCCTCCGGTAAGACCTATGCGTCGACCGTGGCATACCCAAAAAACGGACTGGGCGAGCAACTTCAGACCGTTGCCAGGCTGATGAGTTCAGGACTTAAGACGGCGATCTATTACCTCCAGCTCAACGGCTTTGATACTCATTCCCAGCAATCGGATGCTCACGAGGGACTGCTTCGTCAGCTGGGAGATTCCGTGAAAGCCTTCCTGGATGACGTGGGCCAGATGAAGAAGTCTGATGCTGTCACGGTGATGGCGTTCAGCGAGTTTGGTCGACGAGTCGAAGAGAATGCCAGCGAAGGGACTGACCACGGGACAGCCGGCCCCATGTTTCTTGCGGGAAATTCCGTGAAGAGCGGACTTGTTGGAGAATTGCCGAGTCTGCAAAAGCTCAAAGACGGGGACCTCCAGCATCACACCGATTTTCGTCAGGTTTATGCCGCCGTGATCGAAGATTGGTTTCAGTGCGAATCCAGCAATATCCTGAAGGGCGATTTCAAGCCGGTTGATGTCTTCCGTAGTTGATAGCAATTCAAGGCGATCAGTCCGGAATCACCGTCGAGTTTTCGTGAGGTTCGTCTACAATAGAGCACAGCTCAACGTTAATCACTTCGACCCACATGACAACGGAATGTCAGGATGCGCATCCCTTTTGAATCCAGATCGCCAAACGCCGGTTTTCGACGGCTGGTCCTGATGTGCGGAGGAGCCGTCTGCCTGCTGACTGTCACAAGTCTATTCGCCCAGGACGCCACGCCGGCTCAGGCGGCGGAAAAGACTGCTCAGTCATTTCTGAACGTACGCGACATGTTGGCCGCTGGAGGCATGATCGGCTACGTGATCATGTTTCTCAGCTTCATCATGGTGGCTTTGATTATTGATTATGTGCTGCATATCCGTCGGTCAACATTTATGCCGCCAGGGCTGGCCGAAGAAATTCACCGCTGCCTGACTGAGAAGAAAATCGCCGAGGGGCTGCAGCTTTGTGAAAAGCATCAGGGATTTCTCAGTCGCCTGCTGCACGCGGGGCTGGAAGAAGCCGGTACTGGCAGTTACGCGGCCGTCGAAAAAGCGATTGAAGATGCCGCTGTCGAACAATCCAGTCGCTACTTTCGCCGCATCGAACACTTGTCCGTTATCAGTACACTGGCACCGATGCTCGGGCTGATGGGAACTGTCTGGGGCATGATTCTCGCGTTCATGGAATTTGAGCTGAAGGCGAATCCACAAATCTCGGAACTTGCTCCTGGCGTTTACAAGGCTTTGATCACGACTTTGCAGGGTCTTGGAGTCGCAATTCCCGCCATTGGTGCATTGGCGTTCTTCAGAAGTCGAGTCGAAGAGCTCTCCACGGAGACGACACTTCTGGCCGCTCATGTTTTCTCTGACTACCGCCGCGCTGCTCAGGCCCGCCGCAAACAGCGATTGTTGGCAGACGAGTAACTCGCTACGCCAATCCCAGTGCTTTCAGAATCGTAACCTCGTCATTGTCAACGACGACCGGAGGATTCGCGAATGGCGTTGAAGTCACTCCGGCCGGAGTCAGCTTTTTGCTCATTAGCTCAGGGTCGCCGGAATGGTAGGCCATTGTGAGGTCCGGATCCTTCAATTGATGTCCGGTCAGGATGCAGACAACTCGATCATCCGGCTGAATCACGCCTTCTTTTCGCAGTTTAAGCACGCCAGCGATCGTGGCCCCGCTGGCCGGTTCACAGCCGAATCCCGTTGCCGCAATTCGAGCCCGTGAATCGATAATTTCCTGATCCGACACTTTTCGCACGATACCGTTACAGACGGAGAGTGCTCGCAGGGCTTTCTCAAGATTCACCGGCCGATTAATCTCAATCGCGCTGGCCAAAGTGGAGGCTCGTTCGTTGTCACGATCCATGGTGGTGTAGCGGCCGGAAATCTGATCGGCATTCGGGCGACCGTCATTCCAGACCAGCTTGCCGTCATTCACGAACTCGTCCAGCGTATCAGCACCGGACGCATTGATGATTGCCAACCGAGGAACGCGATCAATCAGGCCCAGTGCCTTCAGTTCCATAAAGGCTTTGCCGAACGCGCTGCTGTTTCCAAGATTTCCGCCTGGGACGACAATCCAGTCCGGCACCTGCCAACCGAGTCCCTCGAGAACTCGCAGCATGATTGTTTTCTGACCTTCCAGTCGAAACGGATTCACGCTGTTGCAAAGATAAATCGGGTACTTCGCGCAGATGTCTCGCACGCGTGCCAGGGCGTCATCGAAGTCGCCTCGAATCTGAATCGTCTTCGCTCCATAGTCCAGTGCCTGAGATAACTTGCCGAAAGCAATTTTGCCGCTGCCGACGAAAACGATGCACTGGAAATGTCCGGTGACTCCCGCGTAAATTGCCAATGACGCACTGGTGTTTCCTGTCGAAGCACAGGCCGTCATCTTTGCGCCGACCATGCGAGCATGAGTCGATGCGGCTGTCATGCCGTTATCTTTAAAGCTGCCTGAAGGGTTCATGCCTTCATACTGCAGGAAGAGGTGACCGGCTTTCATGTCGCACTGGCGCGCAAGCTTGTCGTTCTTCTGCAGAATGGTCTGCCCTTCGCCGATCGTGACGATTTGCTCATCGGTGGCGAATGGCAGCAGTTCTCGAAATCGCCAGACACCGCTGTAGTCGACGGGATTCAGTCGTGTCGTCCAGCGGCGTTCGAATTCCGAAAGCGACTTTGGAACCGGTACGGCATTCCAGTCATAAGTGACGTCCAGCAGGCTGCCGCACTTCGGGCATGCCGTAAGGATCTGGCCCACATCGTATGTGGCCGCGCAATTTGGATGGATACACTGCTGAAATGCAACTGACATGGAAAACCAGAATGAAAGAGGAACTCGTTGGGTACGCAGGTCTCAGTCGGGTTGTTGATTTCGTCGATCCCATAGCCGCCGGGCGTTGGCCCCCGGTTGGGTTTTAGGAGGCGCCGGGAAAAACCGGACGCGAACGCGTTCCGGCTGATTAAATCAACAGCCTCAAGTCCCGTAGCGTAGAGCGGGAAGCAGGCTAATACCAGACGATTGCTGTTCAATTGCCTGAGCGGCCCAGCCTACAAGTCTGGCCATCACGATCACCAGCGCCTGCCGATCGGCCGGAATGTCCAGCAGTGTCATCAGGCGAGCTGCCGCCCAGTCGGTCGTGGGAACTCGCTGCTCATGAGCCTGAAGCTTTTCCAGGCGAGCCGCAGCCGCTTCTACGCGGATTCTGTCGATACTTCCCAGCATTGTGCGACAGGTTTCGGTCAGAAGCGAGGCACGATTATCCTCTGAGGCCGCAGTAAATCCGAACGGCATCGGCTGGCCTTCGCGACGCCGCCACCACGCTTCAACCTGTCCCGGATTCAGGAATCCTTTGAGCAGATCGCTGGTCCACAGAAACGGGTCATTCCGAAGTTGAGAAACAAACAGCGACGCGGCCGACTGCAGCACCGGAACAATGTGAGTTGTCGCACTGGCCGCAAACCGTGCCGTAAAACACGCCGGACGCATTTCGGTGAGGCATTGACAAATCATCAACGCATTCATGGCGGCGTCTTCAGCCGCTGAAGGACGCTGTTCGGTTCCTCGTAGTCGACACAACAGACGCCCGGCCCATGTGAGTTCAGTCTCGTCCGCTGACAATTGCGTCGAAGACAAGGCCGCGATGTCTGTCGAATCTCCCAACGCGGAGGAAATAATCAGCGGCAACTGAGCCAGCAAACGAAGCACGCGAGTTCTCGCGCTTTCGTCATTGCTGTCACAAGGTGTCGGATCAAAAAATGAAAGTAACGAGAGACACAGTGGAAACAAATCCAGCGGCCTCGCGCCGACGGGAAGTCGTGCCAGTATCTCGGTTGTCGACTCATCAATGACGGCGGAGTCGGCAATGATGGAACTGCAGTCCGCCATCTCTTCTTCGGTGGGCAGGCTCTGGTGCAGCAAGAGCCAGATGACATGCTCAAACGAGTGCATCTGGATCAGATCTTCAACAGCATAGCCGCAGTAATGAACGCCTGCGTCGCCATAGGTCAGAAGAGTCGTCGTGCCGCAGACAACATCCGTGAGTCCGCGCGAGCCTGCAATTTCGTTTCTGCGAATATCATCCACCAGACGTCGCAGCCCATTCACGAGATGAGCCGCTGGCAGTGCTGATTGATCCATAAAGTCAGATTCCCTTCTTCTTCATGAACACGAATCCGTTCTGGGCCTTCCGCCATCAGCCACTTTGATAGAACTCTTTTCCATCATGGCCGTCGACAGCGTTCATTGAAGTGCCCCCATCGCCAAACTCTACCGAACAAAACGCCGCCTGGGAACCGAACAGCCCGTCATGCTAATCTGGATGGACAGGGCAGTTCTGAAAGAGGTGTTTCCGCTCGTGGGATTTTGAAAATTAGCCGGAACTTGCTGGTGGACCATTGACTTGATCGTTTAAACGGCAAATCGTAGGTGTCGTCGCCGGAATTTGCCTACGCCCGCGGCTCGCCGTTAAACGAAAACGCTGTGTAAGTGGCTGAATCAATATCGTGGGCTAACGCCCAATGGCTGATGAAGTCAGATAATCCTCACAGCAACTCATACGGCACTTCACCGCCGGGCACGAGATGCGTCGGCCGACCAGTCAGATCGAAAATCGTATCATCCACTTTGAGCCCCATGGCGTGATAGACGATCGCACAGAAGTCGTCGACGCCGATCTTACGGTCTGTCGGGAATTCAGCCTTGTCGTTGGTCGCGCCAATGACCTGGCCATGACGGTAGCCACCACCGGCCAGCAGAATGCTTTGAGCCTGTGGCCAATGGTCTCGCCCGGCGTTGTCATTGATTCTTGGCGTGTGCCCGAACTCACCAGCGACAACGACCAAAGTGTCATCCAGCATGCCACGCTCGGCGAGATCCTGAATCAGCACTCCGACCGCGCGGTCATGGCGAGGCAACTTGTCGTTCAATGCTCCAGTGATGTTGGAATGGTCGTCGAAGTAACCCGTGTTCAGAGAGACATACCGAACTCCGGCCTGAATCAGGCGGCGAGCCAGCAAGGCCTGCTCCCCCCAGCCGGCACCATATCGTTCTCGAAGAGCAGGATCTTCTTCCGTCACATCAAACGCGCGACGAACTCGCCCAGACAACACAAGGTCCATCGCCTGATGATCGACGGCATCCATCTGCTCGAACAGGCGATTGCGATCGATCTGTTTCTTGAGGCCATCGAGCTGGCCACGAAGAGAAACTCGATCCATCATACGATCGCGCGACAGACCATCGGTGAGTGAAAAACTTTTGTGATCCCCAGTCGGCAGTTGACCGGCTTCATTGCCGTAGCTGAAGTCTCCGTAGCGGAATGGATTCGTATTGACTCCCAGCCACGCTCCACCATGAAAGCCGAAACCTCCATCGTTCATGTTGACGTTGGCGAGGGCTCCTGGCTGAGTTGGTCCAAGCAAGTGAGATGCGACAGCTCCCATCGAAGGATAGCGCGGTTTGCGATCGCTTCCGTTGGCACCAAGGCGACCTGTCAGCATCCAATGAGCCGCCGCCCAATGATCGCCGTTGCCGTGTGAGAAGCTGCGAATGACCGTGCACTTATCCATCACCTTCGCGTGTTCTGGAAGAAGTTCGCAAACTTCCAGACCCGGCAGTGATGACGCGATGGGCGAAAACGGTCCGCGATACTCTCGAGGAGCCGCGGGCTTCATATCGAACGTATCAAGCTGCGACGGACCGCCATGCATCCAGACCAGAATGACCGATTTCTTCGATCGTGCCGAGGGATGGATCAGGCCCGACTGTTCGGCCTGCAGCAAACCTGGCAGTGAGAGACCAAACGTACCCAGAGATCCGATTTGCAGCATTCGTCGGCGAGAAACCCCGTCACAGAACTGGCGGCGCCCCGAGGGATGACTGACGATGTTTAGCACGAGAAAACTCCGAGGATTCGCGGCGGGGGATGTTCTTTGGCGGGATTTATTCAGTTCGCGGCTATGATTGAGGCTAACGTCTATAAGTATCCTGCAAACGCCCAGCCTCAATTCGCACCGCGCGGTCAAAGTTTACTTCGAATGTACCCGATCGGAAACTGAACGCAAATCCGGAATTCGGGCAGTCCCGGACATTGTGCCGGATCCGACGGCGTTCACTGAAAAAACGTTAGGGCGATGTTATGATGACCGGGGCCGCGAACGTTTTGTGTAGGTCCTTTCTGCCGGAAAGGATTTTCGATTTGCCGTAAGGCGAACTCAGGTGTGCATATCTACCAGAATAGCGGCCTGTTACGTTTCATCCCGCTCACACAGGTCGCGGCAAGCCGCGAAGTCCTCCTCGGCAAGGAGGACCTACAGAAGAGCCAGAAACTTTTTCCAGCTCGTCTGTCCTGATGCCTCTAGCGTAAACTCCTGAACTCATGACTCAAACAATCCGGCCCACTGTGGCCGACACCGCTTCACGACTTGTCGACACGATTCGTTCATATGGTCCTGTCGCGGTTGCGTATTCGGGCGGAGTCGACAGCGCGGTTGTTGCGAAGGCAGCCTATGAGGCGTGGGGATCTCAGGCCGTTGCGGTGACAGCCGTCAGTCCGAGTCTTGCCGGGATTGAACGCACGATTGCTCGTGAAGAGGCCGAGAGAATCGGCATACGTCACATCGAGATTTCCACCGATGAGTTTTCTCGCGATGAGTATCGACGTAATGCGGGTGATCGATGTTTTTATTGCAAAGACACGCTCTATTCGCTTGCCGCAGAGAAGTTGGCCGAGCTGAAGGTTGTGTTGATCGTCAACGGAGCCAACGCTGATGATCTTGGTGATCATCGTCCCGGAATGAAAGCCGCTGCGGACCATGGGATCCGCAGTCCCTTGATTGAATTGAATCTCACCAAGTCGGATGTTCGCAACCTGGCGCGATACTGGGATTTGAGTGTCTCAGAGAAACCCGCCGCGCCGTGTCTGGCCAGTCGAATTGCTTATGGCGTTGAGGTCAATGAAGAGCGAGTCGCCAGAATTGAACAAGCCGAAGCGTTCCTGCGCGAGCTAACAGGGATCTCGGAGTTCCGAGTGCGACTCGAGGCGAATGAGCTGGCAAGAATCGAAGTGCCGGTGAATGATATCGCGAGGATTTGCGTCGCGGAGACTCGGCAGGTTCTGGTGGAACGATTTCGATCGCTCGGGTTTCGGTCTGTTACGATTGATTTGGAAGGTTTTCGTTCGGGAAATCTCAATGCGGCATTGTCGCTGGTGCAACTCGGGGCGACGCATTCGAAGCACGAGTAGGGCGCATAAGAAACAATGCCCCGCTGCCGGGCTAAGGTTGACCATCTTACGACAGCTTTATGGGCAAAAAGATGGTCTGCATTTTCTTGCCCCAAAACTCCTTGCTGCTGAAACGGCGCATTGACGGAGCGCACGCCCAGACTCCTGCGATTAGCCTTGCAGCGGGCCATTGAAAGGTCAACAAATTGTTTACCGCCCAGCCGCAGGCGCCGGCTTTTGTGGAGGCCGGCGCCTACGGCTGGGCGGTAAACGGAAACGCACAGGTGGCAACTGAATCAATGCTTACGATCGAGCCGCCAATCGCCATCTGCCCTACTTCTTCTTTAGCGTTTGCATGTAATCCACGACGTCGGCAAGTTCCTGCGTTGTCATGGTCTTTTGCAGATCAGCGGGCATGAGGCTGATCTTTTGTTTGACCAGTTCTTCGACCTCTGACTTCGGGATGGCTCGCACGAGTGCATCGTCGCCTTTGATGCTGACTTCGGCGTCAGTATTAGATACGAGCAGTCCGTTCAGAGTCGTGCCATCGGTCTTAACGACGGTCCAGAGTTCAAAGTTGTGACTGATCCCGGCACTTGGATAAAGCACCGATTCAAACATCGCTTCGCGGCTGAGTTTGCTGCCGATTTCGGTCAGGTTTGGCCCGATTTCCCGTCCCATGCCGTCTACAACGTGGCATTTGTGACAGGTTCCGGTGGAGAAGTACACCATACGACCATTAGCAACATCGCCCTGCAACTTGGCCAGTTCGCTGATTGGTGGAGTTGGCATATTGTCCTTCGACGGTGGCAACGGGAACAACCGCTGAGCTGCCTCGCGAGCGTTTCGGTGCGGAGAACTATGCAGAGCAGCCGCCACGGACTGTTCCAACTCCACATCAAGAGTCTTCTCGTCGACCAGCTTCACTAACTCCATCGCCGCATTGCCAGCTTTCGACGCGGCCTTTACAGAGGCTCGTCGAACGTCAATGTTCACGTCTGCGTTCTTGATAACCGGCAGCAGCAGGCCGCTGATGGCGCCGTTCTGTGAATTACCCAGGGCGTCCGCAGTCGCAAT
>CAMAXD010000029.1 GCA_945861975.1 Candidatus Kuenenia stuttgartensis
GACTGGCAGATCGTACGGAGACGGTCGTGGAACTCAGTCATAACATCCTTCGGAACGGTCACTTCCGCCAGAGACCTTATCAAATCGAACGGACAAATGGATCGGGGAACCTGAAGGTGAATTTCCGGATCGAGCTCGAACCTGTGACCCCGGAGACTTCTGAAGAGAGCGATGAAGTCACCGACGAAATGGCTGAGGAAGTTACGGACGAAGTCACCGGCAAATCTGCAGACGAAGGCACTGGCAAAGTTAATGACAACCTCACTGGCGAAGCTGCCGACAAAGCTGCAGGCGAGGTTGTTGACGCAGTGACTGACAAAGCTGCAGGCGAAACTGCTGACAAAGTTACTGATGAGAAGTCAGTTGGCAATCCGCAAAATCCGGGCGGGGTGTAATCATGTCATCAAAAAAACTATTAATGACCATTCTTCTGGCCGTCGTGTTGGCTCGACCAATGTGGTCGTTTACGTCGGGGATTTTCTGGAAGTCGACTGAGGAACTGCAGACTGAAATCGACGAGACACTGGCAGAGATCGAAGACGCATCAAACACGCTCGTTGAAGCCAGAATGGCACGCAATAACCTGAAGCCGGTGTTGGAACGATGCCTTCCCGAGCCGGAGTCGACAGCGGCGGCATTGTTTCAGAAGTGGATCTACGAAAGCGCGACCGCAGCGGGTCTTCGAGACACCGTTGCCGCAGTGGGCGAATTGGAACGAGAAAGTGACGAGGCACTCTGCGGGACGATTGCCGCGGATATTGTGAGCACTGGAACACTGTCTGAGATGTCAGTGCTGCTGCATACGATCGCGGAAGACTCCGTCAATCAGCGAGTCCGGGATCTGGAGATCACTCCGCTGGAAGATGGCAGCGGGCTGGCGAAGTTTGAATATCGAGTGGAAGCTTTGACGACACTGAAAGGATCCGGTGCGGCCTTGCCATCGGTGGCGGTGACGCTGAACAGACTTCCCGAGGAGCAGTCAAGGAATTTTCTGCAGCCTCTTTTCCCGAATGTTCTTCCGGCCCCGACGGCCCCCCCCGCACCTGTGGTGGTTCAGGCGACAACGCCGCCTCCCGTTGCTCCGATTCCTGCTCCGCGACCGCCCATTGCCCCTTCGCCACTGGTGCTTGTGGGCACAATCATGTCCGGATCAGAAGTTGAAGCCATGTTTTTTGATCCTGAAGGGGGTGCCACGAAAACTCTCGTGGTCGGCGATGAACTTCAAAGCAAGGATTTCAAGGCTAAAGTAATGGCTATTACAAACAACAGTGTGATGCTGCGTATGAGTGCAGGAATTACGGAGATCCGGCTTTCCCAGGCATTATCCTCGATCCCGCAGTTGCTGTGGAATCCTGAACTGGTTGTCCCCGCCGGTGGTTAACTGTGGCATTTTCTAATTAGTCGTCAGAATGTTCCTTGTCACTGCGTATGGCCTCAGGAGCCTGATCTCAATGAATAAAAGATCCCAGGTTCTTTGCAGATCATTCCTTTTGATTTCACTGCTGCAGTGTCTGTCGCAGAATCTTTTTGCTGACGAACTCGCGAAAACGGCCACGGCTCAGGAAGCCGCAGACAAGCTTGGCGTCGGCATCAATCTTGGCAATATGCTCGATGCCCCCAACGAAGGTGACTGGGGTGTTCGATTTGAAAACGACTATGCAGCGATCATTCGCAAAGCCGGATTTCAACATGTCCGGCTGCCAGTGAAATGGTCGGCACATGCTTCAACGAAAGCCCCTTTCAGGATTGATCCCGCATTTGTTGCGCGAGTCAAAACGGTGATGGCTGTTTGCGGGAAGCAGGGTCTTCGTGTTGTGCTCAACATTCATCACTATGATGAAATGCACGTAGCACCGGACAAAGAGACGGATCGATTCCTCGCGATCTGGCGGCAGCTGTCGGACTTGTTTGCATCACAACCAGAGACGGTCTACTTTGAAATTCTCAATGAACCGCACGACAATCTGACGACGCAGGAATGGAATAAGATCCTTCCTCTTGCTCTTGCCATCATCAGGAAAAAGAACCCGCACCGAGCAGTGATTTTGGGAGGCGGAAACTGGAACTCACCTGAGGAACTGATCCATCTGAAACTTCCAGCGGAAGATCAGATGCTGATTGCCACAGTTCACTATTATCGACCGCACGAGTTTACACATCAGGGCGCGGAGTTTCTGGGTGACAAGGCTCCACCAGCAGGAAGAACGTTTCCGTTCAATCAGGCAGAAAGAACTGCTATTGAGGATGATTTCCAGCGGATCGCGGACTGGTCCGTGAAGAATAATCGCCCCGTCTATGTCGGGGAATTCGGTTGCTACCATATAGCCCCTGGCGAAGACCGATTACGCTGGACGCGCACCGTTGCAGGCCTCTGCAGAAAATACAAATTCGGATCTGCCTACTGGGAGTTCTGTTCAGGATTCGGAGCCTGGGATCCCGCGAGCAGGGAATGGCGCAAAGACATCCGCGATGCGATTGTTAAGCCTTAATCGCCACGCTGTTTCCACCGCAGAATTTCTGCACCGCAAAACAACTCCTGCTGCAGTAATCTGATCGCTTGACCTGCGATTCTGTGACGTGTCCCACGCTAACAGAAGTGGCCGAAACACTGAGGTTGCGAGTACTTCAGAGCCGCAGCCCCGTCACTTTTGGCGCAGACCCCGGGGCACGGACGAACAGATCAGTTCACCAATGATGTCATAGAACCGACACGATCGGAATAACCTCAAGCCATTGAAAAGAGTATGCCCTAATCCAAAGGCCTCACGCTGATTGCCGTTTAATTCAAATCGAGGGCAGAGCTACAGTTTCAAATAGTACCTGGCGTTTGATTGCAGAAAATTCAGAACATATCGCTGAAAAGCAGATCTTGAACCCCTGAGAGTGTTGAGAATCCCCATGTGGCTCCCTGACAACATTCGCGCCTCCCTGATAAAGATGATGAGGCTTGAAGAACTTAGCGGTGTTTCTGGCAGGAGGTCGCGACGATGGAGGGGTGGCAGGTTCACGCTGTCTGAACAACTGGAGGAAAAGGTTCTATTGGCGGCCTCAAGTCCTGGACTTGAGGCAATCAGTGACGTGGTGATTGGTGAAGACATCGGCCAGTACTCTGTCGCGTTGACTGGAATAAGTGCCGGCAGCGGTGTAGGGCAGGCACTAACGGTTTCCGCACAATTTCAAAGTGGTGGGCTGAACTGCAGTATTCGGCATATTGAGCCCCCGCTGGGTTCATCCGGCAGCCTGATACTCGAACCCGCTCGCAACTCGTTTGGAGTCGGACGAGTCAGCGTCACGGTGGAGAACGGTGGTCCGGATGGGAATCTGGACACGGTTGCAGATAATCTGTCTGTCATTCGAACATTCAAGCTGACGGTTAATCCGGTCAGCTTCCAAACGCATGGAGACACGCTTCAACTTGAACTCGACAATGACGGAGACATTGTCAGTATCTCCACGGATCAGGATGTGATGCAGTTTCACCTTCCCGGCAATGTCTGGCATGGTGAAGACAATGAATTTGTTTCGGGAAATGGAACTTCTGTCCTGCGAGTATCTGCCGCCGGTCGGTCTTTTCTCAAATCTCTGCGTATCTCAGATACTGCGGTCAATACTCAGATCGTTTTCTCCGGCTCGACAGATCAGTACTGCAGCCAGTCCATCTTTTTGCAACAAACACTGGCGCCGCGTCCACTCGTCATTAATTCACCGCTACGATTGCGTTCGACAGCGGGATTTGAAGTTCAATCTTCCGGGGCCATCATTGTCAATTCAACAGGCCTGATTGAATCCACAGACGGACCAATCATTCTGAATTCTGATCCATTCATCGGGGCCGCTCATCCCTGGGGCAGCGGCGTTAACATTGCAGGCGGATCTTTGAGGTCGATTGGTGAGGGATCAATCTCAATCCACGGTACGGGAACATCGACGGAGGGGGCATCGTCCGATGGTGTTGTGGTCTCAGCCGGTGGAAAAGTGCGAGGGGGAATGATCGGCAATGTTGTGATTGTCGGCTTTGGCGGCCATGGCACCTCGTTGCCGGCTCGCGGTGTTGTTGTGAGTGGAGCCGCATCAGAAATCAATTCGGCCGGGGCAGGACTGTCCATCACAGGCACCGGCGGAGATTCTGAAACGACAGAGTTCAATGCCGGAATTCAGGTTGATGGCGGTGGCTCGATCAGAACCATCGGAACGAGCTCGATGAACCTTGCTGGACTCGGAGGAATTTCCGGTGGCAACTACAATCGTGGTGTGCATGTCACAGGAGCAATGAGCAGAGTCGAAACCGAGGACGGCTTTCTTACAGTCAATGGAACCGGAGGTGGGCGTTCAAATTCGGGTCACAACGTGGGTGTGCTCTGCGATGCAGGAGGACAGATTGGAGCTCTGAGGGCCGGTAATCTTCAGGTGGTGGGTGCAGGAGGCTTTGCCGGCGGCGACTTCAATCGAGGAGTTGCGGCCACAGGAAGTATGTCGGGGTTTTATGTGCACTCCGGCAACCTGGATTTGCATGGAACTGGCGGAGGAATCGGGAACTCCGCTTCCAACATTGGCGTTTTTCTCGACGCGGGCAGCCGCGTACAACTTGAAGGAGCGGGAACATTAAGCATCGTGGGTGCCGGTGGAAGCACTGACGGTGATCAAAATCGAGGCGTACTTGTCACTGGAGACTCGACGGTCGTTTCCAGTGGCGGAGCTGAAATCCAGATCAACGGAACTGGAGGAGGTACCGGGACCTCATCATGGAACTATGGCGTTTCCGTTGAAGCCGGAGCGACAGTTCAGGGAGTTTCGGAGTCGCTGATCATCATTAACGGGGCTGGTGGAGCGTCGACAGGGCTGAACAATCGAGGTGTGGTGCTGACTGGACAGACCACGCACGTTTTGGGAGACCAAATCTTGATCTCCGGCGTCGCTGGTGGAACTGAATCCGGAACTGCAGCACCTCCGGCCGTTCTACTGGAGAGCGGTGTGCAAGTTAAGGCTGATCATGGCGACATCACATTCAAAGCCGACAGCCTTCAAATCGCTGCAGATTCCTCTGTCGATTCCGGAGTTGACGGAAATGTCAACATCGCTCAGTCGAGCAATGGAAGAACAATTGTTGTAAGCTCCCTGACTAACTCAGAAACATCTCTTGAACTGAGTCAGGTGACTCTCAGCAGCATTACAACTCACAACCTGACCATCGGCGATGAAAACTCCGGGACAATATCGATTGTCAGTGACGTGAATCTGAAATCACCAACAAATCTGATCCTGAAGTCGGCCAACGAGATTGTTGTAGAAGACGGAAATGTAAACACCGGCGGCGGACAACTGGAATTCCTTCCCGGGTCGGGTAGTTCCAGCACGAATAGTGATCAGGTCTCTCTGGGAACGACTTCAAATGAGCAGACCGCCGTTGCTGTTCTGGTTGTTGATGCCAACCTGCTCAACGCTGATGCCACGACTGCAGCTTTTGCTGTGACTGGCCGACTGGTTCTGAATGATTCGACTCTGCAACTGATCCATGCAGTGGATCTTGAACCCGGTACGCCGTGGCTCCTGATCCAAAATGACGGCACCGATGCGATCGTGGGTAGTTTCAAAAACGCGGACACTTCCGGCCGGATCGTTTTTGACAATATCACATTCCGTGTTTCCACGTCCGGAGGGGATGGAAATGATGTCACGTTGATCCGTGAGGATCCAGGAGCTGTCGGGGAGATCTGGGGCACGCTGTCTCATGATGTTTTCGTGATAGAGCCGTCCGGCATTTCAGGCTCCGGGACAATTGAAATCTCACGGAGCGTGGATGGCGCAGCGCCGGTTCATGTTGCCAGTGTCTCCATGGAGTTTCCGCTGTCCCTTCACGGGATAGCCGGAATTGATGAAGTCGTGATTCGGGGGACCACGTCAAATGACTCGTTTGTCATCAACGGCTCGAACGTGCTGCTGAACGGATCGCCGATCGCGATCTCGGGAATCGAGAAGATCTTTTTGACAGGTCAGAGCGGAAGTGATACGTATCAGTTCTACGCCGACCGCCCTTTGGGAGTCGTTCGCATTGAGGACTCATCTGGTGATGCAGATACTATCGATTTCTCAAAAACGATCCTGAACTCTGTCAAACTGAGTCTCGCTGAGACTGTCGCTCAAACAGTCAATAGTAATCTCTCTCTCGAGTTGACTTCGGCCAGCGGGATCGAACGTCTCATCGGTGGGTCCAAAGCAGACATACTCTCGGGCAACAGCAACGCCAATACCATCTTCGGAAGTGGTGGTGGAGACACGTTGTCGGGCGGACTCGGCAGTGACATTCTGGTGGGCGGTCCTGGCAACGACATCTACGTTTTTTCCGCCACTGCAACGGACGAAGTCGATACTTTATCCGAAGGACTCAATTCCGGAATTGATACACTCGATTTCGCGGCGCTCACGACCGGTGTTGTTATGAATCTGGGATCCACCGTTTTGCAGTCGGTCCATCTGAATCGCCGAATCAAACTCAATCATGGTCTGCAGTTTGAAAACCTCAAGGGCGGGAGCGGAAGCGATGTCCTTTCTGGAAACTCCGTCAACAATCTGTTGCAGGGAAATTCCGGCGATGATCGACTTTCAGGCGGCAGCGGTGACGATATCCTGATCGGTGGCACCGGAAATGACGAACTCTTCGGAGGAGCTCATCAGGATATTCTGATCCCCGGAAGGATGAGCGATGAATCCAATTCAGCGGTCCTCATGAAATTGGCTCTGCAGTGGACAGCCAATCTCGAACTTGCCCAGAAGATCAACACATTTCGACAACCAAACAATGCAGCAAACGTCCCATTACTGCCAAAGATCACAGTTTTTGATGACGGATTATCCACAAATCGCCTGGCTGGAGGGGACGGAATTGACTGGTTCTTCAGCTCGATTGGCGATCTGCTTTTCGACATTGAGAATGGAGAATACCAAGACGTAGTCCCCGTCTAGTCTTTGTGCAGCATTCTTCATCGGGACTGTCCGTTCTGTTCAGCGAAATGCACGTCATGCCATGCGGTTACTCATATCGTTTGACTGCATTCTTCACATGAATGAATGGCTGTCCAGTTGCGAAGGCGACTGAATGGATGCTGGTTTCAGGGCAGGGCAGATCTCTTGAACAGAGCTATAGTGCGGCCACTGGAGATATTAAAAAAAACAGGCTTCACCAACAGCAGTTGGCCCAGGATGCAGATCGTTGAAACAGCAGGAAACAGGATCATCCATCACCTGAATATGCAATATCGTGGACTCGCAACACTTCGATACGGCATCGACCATCGGAGAACTATGGTGCGGAGAGGATGTCGTGCGAGCCTTGCCGAGATCAGCCAGAAATCCATCGATACCGGATTGATTAGTTGATAATTTGCTCAGTTGCACTGGACCTGAGCCCCGTCAATCAAAAACAACGCGGGGAACCCCTCCATGAACATCTGCAAAAACCTGCGGACTGTTGCGGACTTTCAGATCTGATTTCGATAGAGTCCCGGCAGAATCACCTTTGCTGTTCATCGAGCGTTATCGCAAAACTGCGTTTTCAACTCAACCAATTTACGGGCACCAGAGACGCATCCGAAATGCAGATCTTCCGAATTATTTTTCGGTGTTTGATCTGGAGAGATTGAAATCAACGAACGGCCGAAATCAACGGACCTGGTCCGCGTCGTTTTGGGAGTCGCGTAAAGTTCTTGATGACATGTTGAGCCGGCGTGCAAATCACGCGGATGATTCGTGAAGGATACGTTCATTCAAGGCTGCATCGCGCAGAACTGCTCCCCGATGACATCATTACTCCATGAGTTTTCAGCAGCATCACTCATTCCGGCAATTGCCGACAGCAGCCCTGACGCAATTTTCCTCAAGGATCTCTCTGGGAAATATGTTTACGGCAACCCGGCCTTCAAGAAGATATTCGGTATCGATCCAACAGAGATCGTAACTCTTCACGAAAGCGACCTTTTCTCCTTTGATGATACGCAGAGATTTGAGAAGCAGGATCGCGATGTACTCCGGACGGGGCAAAGCGAGACGGCGGACTACAACGCAGAGGCTCGTGGCGGAAACCGATGGTATCGAATCACAAAGTCCAGATGCCTGAGTCAGAATGGCCTCCCGTGCGGCCTCCTCGGCGTCGTCAAAGAAATCTCAACATCGCGGCTGACCAAAGAAACGATTGAAAGACTTGCCTCACTTAACAAAGAGACAGGGGTGAACTTCTTCAGGTCTCTGGTCAGGACTCTCAGTGAAATCTGCGGCGTGCAAACGGCGTTCATCGGAGAAGTGGACTTAGAGGAGCAGCAACAGATCAATAGTATCTCGATTTACAGCCACGGACAGATCGCAGAAAACTTCAGCTGTGACCTCAGGGATACTCCCTGCGAACGCGTATTGAACGGTTCAATGTGCTTTTACGCATCCGAGGTGCAGAAATCCTTTCCCAGAGATTTGCTACTGACAGAGATGGGTGTCGACAGCTATCTGGGCATTCCTCTGTTCGGCAGTAAGGGACAACTGCTGGGGATCATTGCGATGCTTAACGATAAGCCGATCCCGTTTCCCGAAAAGGCTCAGGCGATTCTTTCCCTCATCGCCGCACGAGCAGGTTCAGAACTGGAAAGAGTTCAAACGGAAGAACTGCTTCGCGTCAGTGACGAGCGTCACCGAATTATGCTGGATCGGCTTCCTCTCGGAGTTGCCTTGCTCTGTGCTAATCAGTTGCTGTATGCCAATCCCATGGCTTGTAGAATTATGGGGATTGCCAGTATCAAAGATCTGGAGGCGACTTCACCATTCGAGTTAGTGATCGAAGCGGATCGAGAACGAGTTCGCGAGTTGTTTCTGGCGTCCGGCGACCCAACTGAAGCACCTCTGCCCGTTTACACGACAAAGATTCGTCGACCGGATGACATCGTTCTTGATGTTGAGTTTTCAGTGCTCAAAACTGAATACGCTCGTGGAGCCTGCCAACAGGTAAATTTCTCCAATGTGACAGCGAGTCGTCAGACAGCAGAAGCTCTGCATGAAACACAGGAACGTTTCTCACTGTTCATGCAGCATCTCTCCGGCCTCGCATGGATCAAAAATCTCCGCGGAGAATATCTCTATGCGAATGCGGCGGCACTGCAAGTCTTTCAATGTTCTCCGGAACAACTCTACGGCAAAACAGACACCGAAGTCTTTCCCCCCGAGACCGCAAGGCAGTTTGTCCAGAACGATCAGACCGTCATTTCAAACCAGTCTTGTCTGCAAACGACAGAGACGTTCAGACATCCTGATGGAGTTCTTCATTACTCTCTCGTGAATAAGTTCCCGATCCGAAATTCCAGCGGGGAAATCAGCCTTGTCGGAGGATTGGCCACTGACATCACCGAACTGATTCAGGCCGAGAACACGATCCGAAAGCTGAATGATTTTCATCAGGCGATTATTCAAACCGCGTCTGACGGCATCTACGTAGGCAGTGAAACCTCAGGCTTTCCGGATGTGCGGTTTACGGTGTGGAATGACCGCATGACGGAACTAACCGGCTACACGCAGAGTGAGATCAACGAATCTGGCTGGTATCAATCTCTCTACCCGGATGCGGAAGTTCAGTCACTCGCAATCCAGCGAATGCAGGAGATGCGACAACGGAATGAATTACGGGCAGAGGAACGGGAGATCACTCGAAAAGACGGTGAGATGAGGATCCTCACTATTTCCACATCTCGAATAGAGATCGAGGATGGTGTTCAGGGGATCGTAGGTGTGATGCAGGATGTCACTGAGCGTCGTCTCGCTGAAGCCCGACTCCGCCAGACAACCAGCCTTCTGGAAGCGGTCATCAATGGGACATCCGATGCGATCTTTGTGAAAGATCTTTCTGGAAGATATCTGCTGATTAATGAAGCCGCAGCAACCATCGTCGGAAAAACGTCCGCAGAGTTAATTGGAAAAGATGATACGTCCCTCTTCGATCGAAAAAGCGCCGAAGGCGTCATGGAGAGCGACCGGCGGATCATGCGACAGGCAAGTAGTGTGACTTTTGAGGAGGCAGCCACGGTTGGTGGCGTGAATCGATGTTTCCATGCCACGAAGGGGCCTTACAGAAACAACGCCGGAGAAGTCATCGGGCTGATTGGTATCGCACGGGATATTACTCGACAAAAACTCATTGAGGACCAGTTCCATCAGGCACAAAAAATGGAGGCCATTGGTCAACTCGCCGGAGGAATCGCGCATGACTTCAATAACTTACTGACAGTGATCAATGGTTACGCAGAGATCATTCTCTCTCAGCTTTCTTCGAACCATGACTTGACCGAACCGCTGACTCTGATCAATGAGGCCGGGCAGCGCGCGGCCGCACTGACGGCTCAGCTGCTGGCCTTCAGCCGCAAGACTATTGTTGAGCCGAAGACGCTCAATCTGAATAGGGTTATTGAACACCTTGGAAAAATGCTGCGGCGATTAATCGGCGAGCATATCATCCTTAATCTGGATTTCAGTGATGAACCGAACAGTGTTGTTGCCGACCTGGGACAGACCGAACAAATGCTCCTGAATCTGTCCGTCAATGCTCGTGATGCGATGCCCCATGGCGGGACCCTGACAATCAGTGCGTGTTCTATTGTGTTGTCATCCCGCGAGGCCAGTAATTATGACATTCGCGAGGGGCGATATGTGCGCGTCCAGGTTTCTGACACCGGTGCGGGTATCGCTCCGGAAATTCAAAACCGAATTTTTGAGCCATTCTTTACCACCAAAGCTGCTGGCAGCGGGACCGGACTCGGGCTTGCTACAGTCTTTGGAATTGTCAGGCAAACGGGCGGTAACATCTGCTTTGACAGCGCGCTGGGAAAAGGGACTACGTTTACAGTGCATCTTCCGGCCACGGAAAGCACGGAGTCGCCAGCCGAGATCTCTGCGCAGGACTTTGCTCCACTTGGTACGGAAACGATTTGCTTTGCGGAGGATGAAGAATCGGTTCGACGATTGATTCGGCTTGTGCTTGAAACTCAGGGTTACACCGTCATCGCTGCAGAAAGTGGCGAGGAAGCACTCGCCCGGGCCGCTGATCACAGAGGGAAAATTGATCTGCTGTTGACAGACGTGGTTATGCCCGGCATGAATGGACGAGAATTGGTCGAAAGGTTTCGCAGACGATGGCCGCTGGTCCATGTGCTCTACATGAGCGGCTATACGGGAGATGCTGTGATTCGTTACGGTGTAGAGACCGGTGCGGATGCGTTTATGCAGAAACCCTTCACACCTCTTGCTCTGGCACGGAAAATTCGTCAAACGCTGGATCGTCGCGGATAGACCGCTGAAGAAACAAACGATCGGCAGGCAGGTACGTGGTCGTCCCACAATGTTTCGCAGCGCGGCAACCCGTCGATCGGGCGCGGAAAAAAAATGCCCGGTCTCAGTAGTCCAGTCCAAGCCTCTTCATTTTGTTGTAAATTGATTTTTCGCTGATTCCAAGCTCTCTGGCCGCTCGGGCCTTGTTTCCTCCGACGGACCGCAGCGTCTGCTCGACCGCCATCTTCTCAATTTCATCGAGCGTCATTCCAGCCAGAGAATTCTCAGAGGAATTATCAGCGGGAGTCGGGACTTTGATTCGGACCGGAAGGACAGCCACAGAATAATCTGACAGACGAATATCCTCCCGCGTCAGCACTGAGCCTTCAGCAAAGGCCACGGCGCGTTCCAGAACATTCTCCAGTTCCCGGATGTTTCCCGGCCAGGAATGGCTCAGAATACCGTTGATAAAGTCATCCGACACCTCAATGGATGATCTTCCATAGCGCGCAGCCAGTCGCCGTAGCGAGGATTCAACAAAGCCGCGGATTTCCTTTTTTCTTTCGCGCAGCGGAGGCAACTTGACACTGAGAACATCCAGCCGAAAAAAGAGATCTTCTCTGAAGAGCTTTTCTCGGCATAACGGCAGGAGCTCACGGTGCGTCGCGGCGATGACCCGACAATCGACTTTGTAAGGAATGTTGCTGCCGATCCGAAACGCCGTTCTGTCCTGCAGAAACGTGAGTAGCTTCGGCTGAAGCTCAAGTGGTAAGTCACCGATCTCGTCCAGAAACAGAGTTCCGCCATCAGCAAGTTCAGCACGCCCCGCGCGATCCTCGACGGCCCCTGTGAATGAACCTTTTTTGTGACCGAAAAGTTCACATTCAATCAAATCTCTCGGAAGAGAAGCACAATTCACACTGACAAGCCGTTTGGCGGCCCGTGGACTGTTCTCGTGAATGAACTTTGCCGCCATGGATTTTCCGGTGCCAGTCTCTCCCGTCAGCAGGACGGTCGCATCAAGCGGAGCCATCCGCAGCAGATCGGCGCGCCAGCTCCCGGAGAGTATTGGTGAAGTTTCCGCTGACGTCGCACCCACCTTGCTACCCGCTGTGAACTGAGGTGCAGACGGAGCAAGCACAGAGTCGCAGCACCGCGACAAGGATTCAGCCAGCGACGTGAAATCGATGGGCTTTTGAAGATAGTCGCGTGCTCCCAGCTTCATTACCGCGACAGCGTCATCCAGATCGCCACCCCCGGAAATCACAATACAACCAAGCGCAGGGAATCGTTTATGAAGTTCCGGGATTAGCTCCATGCCGCCCATTCGCGGCATCTCCAGATCGATCACGGCCACTTTGACTGAAGCGTCGACCATTTCCAGTGCTTCAAAGCCATCGGCCGCTTCAAGGGCTCGAAGCCCAAGCCTCTGGGCAAATCCCCGCATGAACAGACGAGTCAACTCGTCGTCGTCCACGACAAGCATTGCCGGCAACCCTGCATCTTTCATTTTTTTTGCCATCCTGCCTACAAACAATAGATTCAGTCCACACGACTCAGAAGCAGAGTGCTCCTTCGTTTCCCCCGCATAATCTCAGTTATCGTTCTGCTTGCTCCGCAATCGGTTGCCTGAACCTCAATGCTGCTGGGGACACGGCACAATCTCATCAAGTCGTAGCAATATCCGTGGGTCACCCTCAAGACCTTACGTCATGAATGGCAGCCAGACAATAGAGACAGAGTTCATTGAGCTCAACTAGCAGGATGAAATCGCCCCTGAATCCGACATCTCAACTATCGACAATCGGCAAGGCTGAAAATAGTACTTGCCGGCACTGTACTTTGTGCTGTCATCAGTACAGGGAATCTGGGGAATTCCGTTTCAAGTCCCCACAGCGTTGTATTTTTTTCCCCCTGGGACAAACCCTGACAACGTACCAAAAGTACCGAGGGAAACCGCTTCTTGCCGCTCGTAAAAGTGAGTCTCTGGAAAAAACCAACATCAATTGGCGCGGCCATTGCAGTGACGAGAGGAGGATGGGGCTTCTCGGCCCCACAGCAGGATTTTCCTCTCTGCACATTTTGGGAAATGATTAGCCAGGGCTGGCCATTCATTTCATGACATTTGTCCTCAGAATCACTGGCTGTTCGGTACAGCTTTCTCGCTGTCGAATTGGATTCTGTATGAGGGCATGAGTTCTCTGAGTGAGTCAGGAAGCAGGAAAAATCATGTTATCAACAATGAGCTTAGTGCCACCCGCCCGCAAACGCAACGACATCGATGGGCCACGAAGTCTCGCCGACACCGATTTTGTTTCTTATTTGATTGAGAAAGCGCAGAGTCTTGGGCTGGAAGTGACTCTGAGAGATGCCCACTCCAAGGTCGTCGAGATTGATGCGGAATCTGAGCACTGTGGTCGCTGTCTGGAAGTCGCGACACGACTTAGCAGCCCGCGAGACGCTGCAACTGACGAGGAGATTGCAGAGTGGTTTCGTGGACGCAGACAGGTTGCTCGCACGGCCCTTTCAATCCTCAGCGTGCGGGAACGGCAGGTCGTGATGCTGGTCGCTCACGGATACTCTAACAAACGAGCTGCAGCCGTACTGAGTGTCTCCGAGAAGACAGTCGAAAAGTATCGAGGGTCTGCCTGCAGAAAACTGCGTGCTCAGACCTCAGCAGAACTGGCCCTGTTGATTTCTGCGGCTGATGTTCTGGTCTTCCCCTCTGCGGAAGAGGCGTCCCGAGAATCGTCTTACTCACGACGTTAGACGGCTTTCTTCTTGAGTGTCAGACGGAATGCAACTGGGTCTACAACTGGGTTTACTTGTGAAGGCGGACAACGTGGGCACGAATCAGGAAGTCTTTTTCCAGAATCATTATTTGCTCCCTATTGGCGATTACAGAACAGACCGGGAACTGGATTTTTCACAAAAGCTGGATTCAATCCTCGGGACTATGAGTGGGGCAGATTTTGATTTGGCTCCCTCTGCGATTATTGATTTGCAATGGGCTTTGTCGGACATGACAGACGTTAGAAGCGAAACGGTTTCAGTGATGTTCAAGCCAGTCAGAACAGCATCCTGATGTCGAGTAGGATTGTCCAATGATTAATGCACCCTCCGAAACTGAACTGCTGGAAGAGGTCGACCAATGGGTCTCAGTCCACTGCCAAGGCCTGCATTTTTCAGGCGACAGCCTGGAAATGGCGGCAGTGACTGCAGACGCTGTACTCGCGGTGGTCCTGGAAACTCAAACCGCCCCGACTGCTGCAATACCATATTTTCACAACAAAGAGTTGCTGAATGTTGAGAGTGTTTGGTTAAACAAAGTCAGAGACAGGATACAGGTTGAGGCCAGCCTTTGCAGAGAATTCGCCGCGAGGCGGTTGAGTGAAAATGCCAAACTGATCTATGCGGCTCGCGCGGCAGCACTGGAGTTTGCCTTCAAACTGTTGACGGACACCAGCA
This sequence comes from Candidatus Kuenenia stuttgartensis, assembly GCA_945861975.1. Classification (GTDB taxonomy): domain Bacteria; phylum Planctomycetota; class Planctomycetia; order Planctomycetales; family Planctomycetaceae; genus SXXK01. The sequence goes on from CAMAXD010000029.1 coordinate 14,761, forward strand.
ATCCAATGGGCTATGTAGACCGGCCCGTTCCTGACAATCACGTACATGCAGTCGAAAGAGGAACTCGATCTCGAAGAATTGAGACGTCGAATTTCGCTGACCAGTCCCTGCTGCAGGCCGGTTCAGCAGATTGACTTCAGGGGCCGGCGCGTGTCTGCTGACCGCCCCCGGCTCAACATTGGTTCTCGATTTCAAAAAGTCTTAATGAATGCATAAGTTGATGCCCCGGTTCAATTCGAATTGACGGCACAGGCACCGTGAGTCAACTGCTGTACTTTCAGTTTCTGCCGTTTCAGTTTCCGCTTCCGTGAGAGAATCCCTGATCCACGAACTGGTATTGCCTCTCAGGTGTCTACCGGCGGGAAATTACGAGAGAAGGTCCTATGGCTACTTCAGAGATGCATCGTCCACCGCGAAACCTGATGCCCGAATAATTTGTTCTGACAGAAAGACGGAGACCTTTTACCGTGTTTCTGATCAAGAGCGATGAAGCCGTACGCTCTGAAATGACGGCCATACTTCAGGCAGCCCAGATCGAAGTCCGTGAGTACATCACAGCGACTGAATTCTATCTCGAAGAAAAATATAACGTTCCTGGGGTTGTGCTCATCGATGCACGCATTCAGGGGATGCCGGTGGCGGAACTCTTGACGCGGCTGCAGGACAGTAATTCGGCGATCCAGGTCGTTGCCATGGCCAGTCATGCTCACGTTCCGGCAGGTATTCAGCTTCTCAAGCAGGGGGCGAGCGATTTCCTTTCTCGTCCGCTGGACAGCCACGAACTGATTTCTACGATCGCCAGAGCGTATTGCGTCCACTATGACATCGAATCTTCGGCATTGTTTGACAGTACAGAGGATATTGTTGCCGGGCTCACCAGGCTAACGGAGCGTGAACGTCAGGTGCTTGACCTGCTGATAGAAGGGCAGTCGTCACGAGGAATCTCCGACCACCTTGGGATTCGAGTGAAGACCGTGGAAGCACACCGTTCAAGAGTTAACGATAAGATGCGGACAAGGGACGTCGCTCATCTGCTTCGCATGTATTATGCCTTGCCGGAAGCTGAGCTCGTTTGAAGCCTTCCTAATGACATCGTCGGACTCTCTTTATTTGTGAGCACGTCGGTGCTGATCTACGGTGCTTGGTGAGAGTAGCCGGATTCGTGAGAATTCGGATGCCCTTCACGGAGTCATACCGAATTCTTACGAATCCGGCTACGGAATCGCAGCGAATTCTCATGCATCCGGCTCCCGGGAAACATCTCATTCTGCCCCGAGCGAAGTGGAATCGGCTCACATCTCATTGTTCACGCCAAAAAATGCGGGGAAAACCGGTTCGATTCTGTGCGCCCTGCGAAATGTCGCACCGCCACCTTCCTGATTGAATGCCGGTTCGGTTCCAAAACGATCGTCCACCAACGGACGTCCACTCAGACGATACGCGGCGATGACTCAGAGTTTGTCAAGGTGCCGAATAACGCGTAACGAACCGCGTCTGGTCGAGTCACTTCGAGCATGCTGGGCCTTGATGCGTGAGATCTCGCTCCGCACTGCAGAGCCATCCGCATCCGCCCAGGGCCCACTGCCCAACACGATCTCGCATTGGACTGTGGCCGTCATCGAACCGCCACACTCAGGCGTACGACAATAGTAAAGTCGACGGACGTGCAGCAGCTCCTCCGCCACTCATACACGCAAATAAACCCCAGCACCGATGGGTCTCATCGCCCTGGTTGGGTAAGTACCCCATTGCGATTCCAGCTGCAGTGGATGAGTTCGTGACGATCGCTATGCGGTATTGCACGCACTGAAGATCATTTCTTAGTAAAGACGGTAAAAAATACCGTTATTTTTTACGTTCGGAATACTCCGAAAGAAATGACATCTCTGCCTGTAGCATTTTGTCTTGGGTTACGACGCTGGGTTATTTTGAAAAAGCAGTCGGCGACTTCAAGTCATGAACCAGGATTGCAGTAATTGGAAGTAAGGGGGTTCTTTTTTTTCATCAGTCTGCTCAGAAACTGAACTCCCGGTAATTTCTGTGATGCGTTTAAGAAGGCTGGACATGTTTGGGTTCAAAACATTACTTCTGCTGCTGAGTACTCTCTGTAGTGTGACGTACCTTGGATTCCGGGCCATGTACACACTCAACGCAGAGTCTGTCGCAGCACAATGCTTCTCTGTGCTTGTACTGCTGGCCGAATGCCACGGTGTATTTCTGATGCTGCTGTACTTTTGGCAGATCCGCGATACCACGCCAGCCCCGCTCATGCCGGTCATCGCCGGGCGCACTGTCGACGTGTTTCTGCCCACCTATAATGAAGACGTCCATCTGCTGCGCGGAAGTATTCAGTCTTATCTGGCGTTTGATTATCCCTGCAAGATCTACGTGCTTGACGACGGCAATCGACCAGACGTGCGAACCCTGTGTGAAGACATGGGAGTGAACTACATCGCCCGAAAGGACAATCTGCACGCTAAAGCCGGGAACATCAACAACGCACTGGAGATGACCGACGGCGAGTTCGTTGTTATTTTTGACTCCGACCACGTCGCTCGTCCTCACTTCATCAGTCGTACGATCGGCCACTTCGCCGACGAGCGCGTCGGCTGGGTTCAGACACCACACGCCTTTTACAACCTCGATAGTTTCTCCAGTCTTTACAGGCCAGAGAAGAACCAGTACTGGGAAGAGGGAGACCTGTTCTATCGTTGTATTCAGCTGGGCAAGTCAAATGCCAATGCGGTTGTGTTCTGTGGCAGTGCCGCGATCATGCGGCGCAAGGCTCTGGAAGACGTGGGTTTGATCGCCACGGAGACAATTACCGAAGACATGCATACCGGCCTCCGCATGCATTCCCGGGGCTGGAAATCTGTCTTTGTGCATGAACGTCTGATTGCGGCTCAGGCGGCTAACGAGGTGACAGCCTATCAGTCCCAGCGACTGCGATGGGGTGAAGGAAATCTCTCCATCATCCGGCACGACAATCCATTGACCATGCGTGGTCTGACAATGGATCAACGCATCCACTACATGGGAAGTATGCTGGGCTGGTCGTCGGGCATTGGAAAACTTGCTCTCTACCTGACACCGATCATCATGCTGTTCACAGGCATCTCGCCTATCGGAAAGATCTCAGACACGTATTTCCTGCTGCTCCTTGCGCATCTGGCCTGTTCCTGGATCACGATGAAGGCGACCGGCATGGGGAGCTTCATGATCATCGGCAATGAACTGGCCACAATGGCGACATTCTGGGTCCAGAATCGCGCCGTATACCGAGCACTCACCCGCACTAATTCCCGATTTGTGGTGACCAAAAAGCGAGGGCGTCAGACGTCCAGTATCCTGAGCCATGTGGTGCCGCAGTTGACTTTGATCGCGATGGGAGTGACCTCGATTGTCTGGGCCGCGGGTCGTTTGATCTGCGGAGTGGATCAGAACTATCTGGGACTTTCCATTGGTTCGGCCCTGATCGCCGTTCAAAGTAGTCTTGCGTGGGTTGTCATCAAGAGAGCCCTGTGCGGCACCGACCGCAGGTTCTCGTATCGCCATCAGCAGGGCACGATCCATGCCGTGATCACACCCGAGTCCGCTCAGAACGAAGCGTCAGAAGTTCATGGCATGTGCTATGACATGAATGAGATTGGGGTTCGAGTCCTGTGTTATGAAGAATTGACGATTGATCAGATTGTTCGACTGGATCTCCATGCTCATAACAAACGAGTGACGGCGGAAACTCGTGTCATCTGGCAACGCCCTGCGACCAACATCTCCGCTGGTCGAGCAGGAACCGCGAAGGCCTTCTATGTTGGCTTGAAGTTCCATTCCCTGGAACCGGCCACGGTGAATGCACTTTGGGAATTGGGCATTGAGCACGTGGTTGAGTCGGGCTACAAGAACCTTCGCTTCGCTGGCCCGCGACCGCACAAAGACTCCTCCATGCACCTGCCGCTCACTTTGGTCAGCAGGGATGCCTCCGGTCATGAGCAACATTGGTACTGCGCAGTGACAGACTTCGAAAAATCGCGACTGCTGATCACGGGGAATATTCCTGAAGCTGGCGAAGAACTCCTCGACTTTGAAGTCTGCACACCGCTCGGGAAAGTTCGAGGTAACGGTACCCTGAGTGACCCGTCTTCTCAAAGTGAGACACAGTGCACCCGAGTTCTGAAAACGGAAAAATTTGAGGAACAGGGACGAGGAGTCCTGATGGCGCTGCGGGAGTTTTCTGCAACGCCGAAACTGGCTTCGGCGGTCCGTTTGACTCCGCACGGTCAACGGCGACGTATCCGTACCCCGGCCATGGCGACACTTCGCTGGGTCAGTCCTATTCTGTTGCTGGGAGTCTCGGCATTCTGGTTCGTTCACGAACGACAGGTATCTCTCACTCGGCTGTCATTTGCCTCAGTGCTTTCAGAGTCTCAGAAGACGGCCGTTTCATCAATAGTTGAAGAGGCACGAGCCGGCCAGCTCACCCGGATCGGTGACCTGAGCCTGCTGCTGAAGGTCCTGGAAAAACACGGAACGGCCGGTGATCGAGCGATCGTCGCGAATGCGGCGGTTCGACTTGCTCCTGAGAACGAAGGATTGTTGCTGGCGGCCGTTGACGCAATCCGCGAATCTGCCGGATCAGATGCCGCTCTTGATTTCTGCCTCACAAGTATCGCCCATCCGGATAAAGCGGGAGCACAAGTATTGCTTCAGGCGATCCGCTGCGCCGGCGAGAGTTCGAGAACTGCTCAGGCCGCTGCGTATTTGAGCGAACTGAGCCAGCGAGACACTCTCACACCGGAAGAATTCGAGGAATGCGTCGGACACAGTCTCGCCTCGAAACAAACCGAAATGGCAAAGCACTTCCTGACTCGGTTCGACCAGTCCAGCACTGAGCGGGGAGGTCTGCGGATTCGTGCTCTCGTTGCCCTTGCGGACAATGATCGAGCTCTGACAGAGGCACTCTGTGATGAGATCGTTCGCGAAGGCGGCGAATCCTCTGACGCACTGCTGTTTGCCGGTGACTGCTACTATTGGTCGGCCTGCTTCTCCAAAGCCGCCGGAGTCTGGGGCAAGGCTGCTAAGCTCGCCCCTCTCACTGCCGATGCCGAAGAACGCCTTGCGGATGCTTTTCTGCAAAGCGGTCAATATGCAGAGGCACTCGCGTTGTGTCGTAAATGTGACGAAACCAAATATCGCAGTCAGTTTCGCATGACTGTGGCACTCGAACTTCTCACTCGCCCGGACCTGAAAACACTCGTCCCGGACGTAACCGATGCTGATCTGCAACTGAAAAACGGACTGATGGTCTACGCGCTGGAGGAGAAAGCCGCCTCCGAGCGATTGATATGGACGATGTGCGGTGTTCATCGTGAAACTTCCCCCGCGTTGCTTATCAGCTTTCTGCAGCAGAATCAGGCACAGATCAGTGCCAACCCGGATCTGCTGCGTGAATTGGCGGGAGCACAGTTTCAGGTCAAAGAATACGCGCAGGCCGTCAGCGTTCTGGATGATCTCGAACGTCGGAACATGGTGCCGACGGCCGGGGCGGACGACGTTGTCCTGTTAAGAGCTCGAAGCCTTGTGGGACTGCAACGCTATGCCGAAGCGGGTGAGATCCTGATGAGCGTCCTGGCGCGGAAGCCGGGGGATAATTCTTTGGCCAACGAAACAGCCGGTGTGCTGCTAACGGCAGGTGAAGCCGCCGAGGCGTTGAGTGTGATGCGTGGTGTCGCGGACGCAGCATCCACAGAAGAATCAGCTCGGATGATGATCAGCGTCCTTTCTGCCAATAATGCATGGGAAGAACTGCTCCTGTTTCTGCCTCGGGTCAAGATCTCCGAAACGATGCTGGTCGAAGTCGGTGTCGCCGAAGCACAGGCGATGTTTGCCACAACACGATTCGCGGATGGAGTTCGTGTTCTGGGTGATCTGCTGCCGAAGATCTCAGAAGGGTTGGAGCGGCAGCAGGTTCAGTTGCTGCTGGCTCGTGGGCTGGTTTGGAATCAACAGTTTGACGAGGCGACTGACATTCTGCTGACTCTGCCAGACCAGATGCCAATGCCGGACGGCGAACAACTTGAGGAAGCGCTCCTGTCGGCGATGCTGGGGCATATTCAGCCGCCTGCCGTGCTGACAAGACGTGCCGGCCAGTTGATTGACCGTCTGCGGTCAGAGCAGCTGAGTGAGAAGCGTCAGTTGCTGGCCTGTGATGTCATGTTAAAACTGAAACGAGCAGACGATGTGGTGCAGTGGTTGAGTGTCGGAGGTCAGCCCGAACATCTCTCCGGAGCACAACAAATGCGTCTGGCGAACGCATTGGCGGATACAAAGCAGTTTCAGTTGGCACTGAGGTCTTATGAAGCGTTGTTGCAGGAAGACCAGAACAGCGTTGCTCAGGATCCAACTCAGCAGGCCGATAAAGGTCGCGGTGATTTGACGCCGCCGACGATCCCTCGGGAGGAACTTCTTCTGGCTGCGGCACGCTGTGCTGCCAATGCCGGAGATAACGAACGCGGAGTAAAATACTTTGAAGATTTGGTTCAGGAATACCAGTGCAAGCCTGAAATCCTGTGCGAATATTCGGGCCTGCTGCTTCAGCAGGGGCGAATCGGAGAAGCGATGCAGCACCTGCCGGATTCCGCCACTCTGACTGCCGAACAACGGATGCTGGTGATTGACGTGATGATTGCGGACAACAAGCTGGCGGAAGCGAAGGCTCTGGCGGAGTCAATGGCGGGCGATCCTGTTCAAAGAGCTCAGGGCGATCGACAGTTACTCGAACGACTTGCAGTGATCGAGCAGGTTCGCGGCGACAATAAGGCTGCGGCTGCCTATTATCAGAAACTGGTTGATCTTGGAGAAGCAGGGAATGGGATGCGAGCTTCGCTGGCACAACAGCAGGTTCTCTCAGGCGAGATGCCCGGAGCACTGGAAAACTATCGCATGCTGATTGAAGCAGACGAACTTCCGGAGTCTGAACGATACTGGCTGTTACTCGCCCTGAACGAAACCCGGACGATTCCGGAATGGAGCAGGAAAACATTGGCTGTGGCGGGCAGAAAATCTCTTGTGGACTCCGACTTTCCAGTCCGAGAGACGGAACAACTTGCCTATCTGCATAGAATGGCCGGAAACAAATCTACGGCATTGACACTGATCCGCAAGGTCCTTGCGACGCCCGGTGCTGAGCGACAGGATTTGTTGCTGTTCGCGTCCAACCTGGCCGCAGAGCTTGGTGAGTTTCAGGAGAGTGAAGACTTCCTGGCTCAATTGAGAAAATTACGTCACGTGAAAGCGACCGACCAGTCACCTTTACGCGGGGCAACGGCGAGAAATCCTGCACAGCGATAACCGTAAGCAGGGAAATTCATGCTCACGGTTCCCGCCAAACGTGGCGAAATATCAGAGGATCCTGGGCTTTGCGCTGAAGCGGTGCAACTCAAGGCTCAGGATGGAATGACACCTTGTCTTCGTAGACGAGAGAAGGGGGATGTTCGCATTCCAGAGAATGAAGATCCTGAACATCCAAGGCCTCGGGATTTTGGACTCGCAGGCCTGGTTATACGGTGAGTGGTGTGTGTGGAGAGTCGCCGGATTCGTGAGAATTCGGATGCCTTCCCCGGAATCGCACTGAATTCTTACGAATCCGGCTACGGAATCACACCGAATTCTTACGAATCCGGCTACAAAGAAACATCTCACTCTGCCCCGAGCGAAGTCTAAGACGGGCCGTGTTGATAGACGGATTCAAGTCAGACTTTATCGTGGTCCGTCTGCAACGTTGGTCCGTCTGCAACGTTGGGCTATTTCGAGGACTTCTCAACAGATCACAAAGGGCCCCACGCGGGTCACGGCGGACCACTTAGTGGGAATGTCTGAAAGAGCGATCAGTCTTTGCTCGTCCATTGCATCATGGATTCTCGATTTGATGCGAGATGGGCTCGAGAGTTACCTCTTTCGGCTGAAACGTTGCGAAGAGGATTTTTCTGGAATGGGACCAGTGAGTACTTCGAAAAACCAGGGAACCCCCCTCCCCCGCTGGTCTGGCCCTTTTTTTTGACGCGACTCACTTGAACTTGAAGTCCGGAGGCAGGAACCTTCCGCTCACCGCACGATATTGCTCCCCCCATGGTATTGCTCCCTCCTACGGTACTTACTCTCCGTTGCGAGCTTCCCATGCTTCCTCCACTACGCTGTGAGACTATGCCCAATTCATTGCCTGATCCCACAAAAGAGCTCGCAACGGAAAACGCCTCGATTTCGCAATTGGCGTACTTTGCGATTCTGAACGCATCAAATGACGCGGTGATCATTGCGAATTTCGACGGGACCATTGTCGAGTTTAATAAAGCTGCGGAAAAGATGTTCGGCTACGCGCGCCAGAATGTCATCGGCGTCTCAATGAGCGAAGCGATCGTCGCTCCTCGATTACGCGACGACTTCATGCGGGTGTTTCGGCCATTTCCGAGAGACGAGTCTCAAGTTCGTAAGAATGACTTCAGTGTGGAGTCCCTGGCGATTCGCAGCAATGGCAGTGAATTTCCCGTCAGAGTCTCGGTCTCCAGAATTCAGGACGATGCCGTGACTCTGTTCATCGGATTTATTCGAGACCTCACCCATGAGAGGAATCTCCAGAAAGAACTGCATGCGTCCCGAATGGAGTGGGAACAGTGTTTCAATGCTCTGCCGGACAATATCAGCATCCTGGATATGACCGGCAGGATTCTTCGTGCAAATCGTGCCATGGAGCGGATGTTCTCTGAAACATACGGGGATATTCGCGGACAGGATTACCGGCTCCTGTACTGTGGAACGGCCACCCCGGATCCGCAGCCGCCCTGTGCGGCGGTTCTGAGTGGATCCCCTCCGGTCTCTATCGAAACAGAACTGACGCCCATTCCGGGAGGAAAAACCGGTTGGTATGTTGTCTCCTCTTACCCCTTGAAAGATGTCAGCGGGATTCAGTGGGGAGCAGTCTCTGTGGTCCAGGATGCAACCGAACGCCGTCGCTTGCAGTTGGAACAGGATCAGTTCTTCAGCAATTCCATCGATATGCTCTGCGTAGCCAGCAGGGACGGCAATTTGCGTCTTGTCAGTGCCTCGTTCCAGCAGTTTCTCGGCCTGTCCAATGATGAACTCTACGGTCGTTGCATCGCCGATTTTTTGCATCCGGATGATCGCAAGCTGTTTTTTGAGCAAATGACGGAGGCCGAATTGCCTTCGTCCGTTATCCGAGTGCGAACCCGAATGACTCGCAACGATGGACAGGAACGCTGGCTTTCGTGGCACTTGTCAAAAGCGAATTCCTCCGGAGGTATTTTCTGCGGTGTCGCGCGTGACATCACGGAGCAACTCAAGGGCGAAGCCGAGCTCATCAAAGCACGTGAAATCGCTGAAAAATCCAATAAGGCCAAATCGGAGTTCCTTGCTGTCGTCAGCCACGAAATGCGAACGCCGCTGCATAACATTCTTGGATCTTTAGAGCTGGTTCGAAACACACCGATGTCGATTCAGTGCCGTGAGTGGCTGGACTCCAGCAATGATTCGGCCGAACAGCTTCTGTCTCTGATCAGTGATATTCTGGATTGCTCACGGGTCGAGGCTGGAAAACTGATTCTGGATAACAGTGAGTTTAACCTCCTTGAATTGATGATGAAGCTCACTCCGCAGTTTCAAAAGAGAGCGGCGGAAAAGCATATCTCGTTTGTATGGACAATTGCTCCTGAGACTCCAATCTGGTGGTTTGGAGATTCCGGAAAACTGCGACAGATCCTCATTAATCTCACGACAAACGCGATCAAGTTTACGGAGTCGGGTTTTGTCCATATCGAAGTGTTTCTGGAGCCTGGTCACAGAGACCTGCTCCATATCCGAGTCATCGATTCCGGCATCGGAGTTCCCGCCAATCGCACAGAAGACATCTTCCGCTTGTTTGAGCAGGTTGATTCATCCGGAACAAGAAAATCGGGCGGCGTAGGACTTGGACTGGCAATCTGTGCGCGCCTTGTGGAACTCATGGATGGAAAGATCTGGGTGGATTCACGAGAAGGCTTTGGCTCCGTGTTTAACGTAACCTGCAAGCTGTCAGATTTGTCGGAAAGCCCTGCCGCGGACGAACCACAGGCGGAAGAGAAACGCCGTACTGCCGGCCGACAACAGCACGTGATCGTGGTGGAAGACGATCTGGTCAGTGCTCGACTTGCGCGCAGCATGCTGGAAGCGGAAGGATATCAGGTCTCCGTGTTTCATGATGGTCGAGCGATCCTGACAGGCTTGCAGTCAATGCCGCCCAGAAGCGTCGATGCCATTGTGATGGATGTGATGATGCCGGAATTGGGTGGCTTCGAAACAACTCGACTGATCCGGGGCAGTCAGAACTGGTTTTCCGGACTTCCCATTATTGCCACGACGGCCAATGCGATGTCTCAGGATGCGGTCACGTGTCTTTCCCATGGAATGGATGGGTATCTGGCCAAACCATTCACAAGACGATCTCTGATTGAGACAGTCTCAACTCACCTGGCCTTTGAAAGGACTGAGGAGTTCGTACCGGCTGCAGAGATGCTTCTTGAATTCTCGCTGAAATGGGACGACCTGATCGAATCCTGCAACAACGATTCAACGCAGGTTCGGGAACTGATTGAGATTGTCGAACGCACCGTGCCGCTTCAGTTCAGTGATATCCATGGAGCAATCGCGGAAAGGGATGAGGAACGCCTTGGTCGCTCCCTCCATCGCCTGAAAGGCTGTCTGAGTAACATCTGTGTGGGTGACGTCATCGAGCGACTTGCCAAATTTGAAGACATCGTCAAACACCCATTTGGGTTGGACCGAATCGCGTTTCAGATCGTCGTCATTGAACGTACGGTGAAGTATCTTATTCAGTGCATGACGAAGAAACTTCAGTAGCGGCTGAGCCTGCTTCTGCTGCAGCGTGGTGCAACTTCGCTCGGGGCAGAGTGAGATACTTCTTTGTAGCCGAATTCGTGAGAATTCGGTGCGATTTTCAACACACACTATCGCGTCAGCGATCCGTGTCTCTGCGATTTTTCGCGACAGTCAAGTAATAGAACAATGGCAAACACACAGGGGCCTGGCACGGAGGGCTGACGCCCAGCCGCTCGCCGGTTCAGTGGAACCCCGGCGAGCGGTATCTCGTGAGCGATCCGTGTCTCTGCGATTTTTCGCGATAGTCAAGTGATGGCAAACACACAGGGGCTTGGCACGGAGGGCTGACGCCCAACCGCTCGCCCAGCCGCCCAAGCGCACGTCATTTCGCAGAACTAAAAAAAGCAGCGTTGTGGCCTCCACCACAACGCTGCTAACGAATTTTTCAGCCGCCTTACCAGACTATCCCGGGTCTATCCCTTAACCCTCACTGCCTGATAAGGAACACAGACTACAAGTTTCCTGTGAGCTGGCCCCCAATCAGACGCTGCAGCCTCAGCCGACGTCCTATCGCCAGCGAGTCGGTCATCAGGCCGCTTGATGTATGTTCGAGTCCCAGGATGTGGCCCAATTCGTGTTCGATGACTGTGAGGAGATCAATACGATTCTGCTCACCCTGATTGCCGGACAGCAGAAATTCACTGTCGTCCAACGGGGTCTGATCGACGAACCAGCCCCAACCGGCGGCGTTGTCGTCGAGCCAAATCGTATTGCCCGATGCGAAGCCCAGCGTTGTGCCACCGAGATTCGCGATGCGGA
>CAMAXD010000030.1 GCA_945861975.1 Candidatus Kuenenia stuttgartensis
CTGAATCCTTCAACATTGGCACGAGTGATTCAGGATCTTGTGGAATCTCTGGAAGGACATGGAATTCGAAAGCTGTTGATTCTGAACAGTCATGGTGGGAACGAATTCAAGCCACTGCTCCGAGAGTTACACGGCAAGACGACTGTGCAACTTTTCCTGTGTGATTGGTTTCGTGGCCTCACAGCCGACGTCAAGAAGACAATTTTTCAGGAAGCCGATGATCACGCCGGGGAAGTGGAAACATCGCTGGGACTCGCCTTCTTTGGCCACCTTGTCGCACGGCATCCGGACGGAAGTCTGGCCGCCGACGACGGGCTCACGGCGGAAACTCGACTGGAGGCCGTCAACAGTGGCTGGGTTTCGATTACTCGGCCGTGGCATCTGCTGACAACAAACACCGGAGCCGGAAATCCTCATGCGGCGACGGCGGAAAAGGGGCGGCAGTTGATGGAAGTCATGGTAGATCGGCTTTCAGGATTTCTCCACGGCCTGGCCCATGCGGAGATCGATGCTCGTTTCCCGTTTTAACACCGGGCCGGTTTACGCGCACGATGCGAAGAGTATACTTTCGTCGTTCTGAGGTCTGAAACTGTCGAGGGGAGTCAATTGCGTGTCTGAAATCGACGTCTACAAGGAATGGCTGGGGATTCCCGAAGGAGATCGTCCGCCGGATTATTACACGTTGTTGCGTCTTGTGATGTTCGAAGATGACATGGAGAAGATCCGAGGCAATTATCGCAAGCTTAACGGGCATGTGCGAAAGTATGCGACCGGACAGTATCTCCTTCGTTCGCAGGAATTGTTGAACGAGATGGCTAAGGCCATGCTGTGCCTGACAGATCCGGACGGAAAGCACGAATACGATCTGACATTGGGGCGAGAACAGTCAAATGCAGAGGAAGATGAGCCCAAGTCGACGCTCGACTATCTCATCGCAAAGAGTCTGATTAAGCGGTCTCAGGTTTCGGAGATCGAGCATTTCGCAGAAGCACGAGGACTTAATCATCGTGATGCTGTGATTCAGATGAAGCTGGTTGAACCCGCCGATGCGACTCGCGCGCTGGCGGTGGAGCTGCGTTTGCCTTATGTTGATCTGGAAGACATGTTGCCGGAAGACAATGTGCTTGACCAGATTCCTCGTCGAGTCGTCAAGAAGCACCAATGCCTGCCACTTTTTGAGGACCGTGGGCATCTGCTGGTTGCCTGCATTGATGAACCTTCGCCAGCTCTGGAAGATGAAATTCGGATGCGTTGCGGAGTGCCGATGCGAGCAGTGCTGGCGTTGCCTCGCGCAATTAATCAGGCGATTGCCAAGCACTACGCGCCGGGAATGCGCGAAGACTCGGCGACTGAAGAGCCTGCAGCCAAGTCCAACGGTAAAGCAGCCAAAGGAGAGAGCGGCAAGCCGGAAAAGAAAGCCGCGCCTGCTGCGAAAGCTAAAAGCAAGTCGGCACCGTTATCCGCCGAGGAAGCTCAGCAGCGAACCGCGATTTCTGCAATTGTTGCCTGTTGGGCGACGATCGGAACGGCGGGCATTCTTTATTTCCTGAACGAGCAAAGCATTCCGTTTTTGTATATGCCCATTCCTTTAGTAATGGGTGGTGCTGTGTTTGGAATCATGAAGGCGACGTATTGCAAGTAGTGGCTGCGTAATTGGAGCGATGAGAATCCTGTCGACGGAGCGACAGGTTTAACGTACGCTCGTCGCTCCGTCGACGGGAAGAGTGGCGCGCCGCATAATCGTCAGCAGTTAGGTCCTGTTTTCCAACTGCTTCAACGCCTTCTCATAGTCTTCCGGATGATTTAAGTTCATCAGTGTCGACAAGGTCGGATCGAATACGCGAAGAGATTCCACGTCGACTTTCATGGTGTCGACTTCATCGAACAGAAATCGTGGGCGGAGTTTATTCGCGGCTAGTAGTTGCTGCACAACCGACAGGACTCGCGGGCGATAAACGGCCGCCAGCGGATGGTGAAACGGTCCTTCCACGGGAACGGCGATTTCATGGTTCCCGAGATGATCGAACATCGCGCGAACAAAACGGGTTGCCATTAATGGCACGTCGCAACTGGTGATATAAACTGCTTCCACGCGATTGGGCATGGCTTTCAGACCGGCGGCGAGTCCCTCGAGTGGTCCCCGGCCTGGGTTTTCATCGCAGGCGACTCGGATTTCTGGCGGAAGTGGTGGGAGAATTTGTCCCATTGCTGACACCACCACAATTGCTGAGGAATCGACTTCTTTTGAAAGCAGTCGGACAACACGCTGCAACATGAGTTCCGGGCCAAAAGGCAGAGTCGTCTTGTCGCGTCCCATGCGGCTGGATTTGCCTCCACACAGGATAATTGCGCCTTTTTTTGAAGCATCGTTGTGAAGTGCGGAAACTGACAATTGTGTGAAATCCGATGAGAAGTTAGTGTCCCGAAACTTGTCTGACGACTGGTCACGATTTTAGAGGATCACGGGATTCATGGCGATCACATTGACCTACAACGCGGAAACGACCGTTCCGGTGGAGATTGAAGGATTGACTCCCGACTGGGTCTGCGAAAAATCGCTGGCTGAGATTGAGCGATTCGAAATTTTCCACGGTAATCGTCGAATTCCGCTGGCAGAAATGTTCGCTGTTTCAGGCGATCCGACTGACGCAGCGATGGATTTCGTCGGCAATCTTTCCGGTGTTCACTGGATCGGTGCGCACATGAAGAAGGGGCTGGTACGAGTCCTTGGTAATGCTGGCCGACATGTGGGCAGTCAGATGGCTGGCGGTAGAATCATAGTCGAAGGAAACGCCGCTGGCTGGGTCGGTGCAGAAATGCGCAAGGGATTGATCCACATACGCGGCAACGCCGGGCATTTGACCGGAGCCGCGTACCGAGGATCAACCAAAGGCATGACAGGTGGAACCATTCTGGTCGATGGCAACGCAGGAAATGAAGTTGGCCTGACGATGCGACGAGGCTTGATCGCCATCGGTGGATCGGCTGGCGATATGCTGGGGTTCAACATGATCGCCGGAACGATTGCTGTCTTTGGTGAGTGCGGCATTCGTCCGGGGGCAGGAATGCGACGAGGTACATTGGCACTCTTCGGGCCGAATCCTCCTCAATTGCTCCCGAGTTTTCGTTTCGCATCAACCTATCGACCACAGGCTGTGCGGCTGATGTTGCGAACCTTGAAAGATGCGGGATTCTCTTTAGACCCAGCATTGCTTGAAGCAAGTGTCGATCTCTATCACGGAGACCTGGTGTCCGTTGGGCGTGGCGAAATTCTATTTCTGCATCGCGAAGTTGCATGAATCGATCCTGAGCATAGATCCACCAGCAACTGATTGCCATGGATCGTTACGGCAATCAGTCCTGCGGATCATCGATATGGACCGCTCGCTACTTGCGGCAGGGATGGTTGTGCGACGAGCGTTTATCGTTCGCGCGTCTTATACTGTCGCTGTTCACCATCGGGGCCGATCCGGACAGTATAGCTATCCCCATCTGGTGCGATGGAGGCTTTGACCCACTGGCCCTTGCAGTCGGCAGTCGGCGCAGTATTCGCGATGAACGCCGATGGTGCCTGAAGTTCAGGGTCGAGGTCCACATTGAGATGCAACTGATACCAGTCCTTCAGTGACTGAACTTCTTTCAGAGTTTTCATAGTCTGCTCCGCCCCGCCCTTTTTCGGACCGTTGCACATGACGGCAACGACAGGATCGATCGCCAGAACAAGAGCCGGATTATTGCTGACCGGCAGGCCATGATGCGTCACCATAAACAGGTCGACTTTTCCCACGGGGTTGCGTGGCGTCACCAGTTTGGCTTCCGTGTTCCATGTCAGATCGCCACAGGTCAGAAATCGAAAGTCCCCGAAGCCAAAAAGAAGGCTCAGGCTGGCTGAGTTATCGCTGGGATCATCAGGCTGTGGTTGATGGCGATCGACAAACGGATTGGATTCGCCGACGCCGCTCAGCACTTCTCGCCCGGATGTCATCACCTTGACTACTAACGGTGTCTTTCCCGATTTGAGAGGCAGAGAATCTCCCACGTGCAAAGCTTTGGACGCGTTCTGAGAGGCCGCGCGATAAGCGGCGATGCGATCCGGATACTGAGGATCCTCGGCCAGATCGTCCGGGATGCCTCGATCCCAGAACTGCCCAATTCCAAACTTCGCAGCCAACGCGGCGTGATTGCCGAAGTGATCGAGATGCCAGTGGGAAACGACGGCATGGTCGATCTTCTTCAGTCCGGCGACATCTTTTGCCACGTGAATAATTCTGTCGAGGTCACGTGCCTGATTGTCGGGGTATCCGGAGTCGATAAGGATCGATTCCTTGAAAGGCGTCACGATCAACGTCGCCGCGCCGCCCTCGACATCAATGAAGTAAAGATCCAGAGATCCTTCGTCCGCTGATGTGTGTTGATTGATCAACACCGCCAGTGAGATGACCATGAAGAAATATTGTTGCATGCGTGATACCTCGTGTGAGCAGTGGGAGTAAGTCGGGACATCCGAAGCAACGGCCGTCTGCTCTTTCAGAGTGATATCGAATCCCGCGAGGGAGCGAAGGGCATTGCCGCATGTTTCTCACCGCCACTCTACACGGCCTCATATTCGGCGTCAGTTGATCATACCGTTCGACGATCAGAATTCTGTGACCCGGAGAGTTCCAGACACCTTTTCAACGGCCTCATAGGCCAGGTGTATCTGACTCGAAGCTGCAGATCTCACTTGAACGGCAGATGAAATCAACGGCTGCAGTTCGTGGGTGCCTGAGAGTTACTCAACAGGAATCTCGATCGGGTGCTGGCTTGGATCGGTAATCGCACTTCGATGACCGTTTGCTGGCTTAGTTGCCGTTTCTTGTTCCGGCTTCGGTTTCGCAGTGGTGTCGCCCTTGAAGTAAACGACGCCGTCGTACTCTTCTGACTGCGTTGCCGACTTCGTACGGGTCAGCGGTAGAGCTGAATCTGAGTCTGATGTCAGTGCTTTGGTTTTTACTGCCGATGACGGCCCGAAATGCAGCGTCCCCGTTTGTTGACTGGCTGGCGCGGTTTTTGGCAGCGGATCTTCTTCAGTGAAGTCGAGGCCCTCAAGCGGTGCGTCTGCAGTCTGAGTCGATTTGGGTTTCCCATAAGACTGGAGGGTCAAATTTCCTGCTGGTTTACCGATGCCGGTTCCAATGGCTCGCACAACTCCGCCATCGGTTTCAGGGGAGTCATTGAAGCGAGCCTGTTTAATTCCGCCGCTGGGGTCGTTCAGGAATTGCTGAGCGATGACCTGTCGCAGAGTTTTACGGAGTTCAAGTTGAGTTCCATCGGGCTGTTTGATGGAGACTTCATCAATCACCCACGATGTGTTTTCTTTCAGTAACAAGACCGTCACTGATGGCTGTCCATCATCGGCCAGTTCGATCTTTGCTCTTTGTTCTGTTGATTGCGTACGCTGGACCGGCATGCGGAGCAGTTCCGGCAACGCCTGATACTGTTCAGGTACGGCAGGCAGATTGCTCCAGACAAGGCGGTTGAAATCCAGAGAGCTGTTCTTTCTGATCGATTGGATGTCCTGATTCTCCCAGGCATTCGCCAATTCGATGACAGGGACAGTGAGCATCAACTGTGTTCGTAGTGAAGCGACTCCAGCGGAAGGATCCGGGTATTGAATATCTTCAACCTTCAGGTCACCATTTTCGTCTCGCATCAGCACGCTGCAGATCTGTCCGTTCGCAGACTGGAATTCAAGTTCAGTCACTTCGCCACGCACATGACTGTTCTGCAGACTCATTTCACCTGTGGGGATTCCAGTGAGCGGCAGTCCATCCATCAGCGAGGGATCGATATGACTCCAGACGGATTCGACAAGATCTCTTGTTGAAATCTGTCGCAACATCGGGAGGTCATGAGACTGAAGAGCCGACAGGAACAGTGCACCTCGTGCCGGGGCGGTAAATGCTGACTTCAGAGTACGCTGTTGCTGTGTCTGACGATCATAGATCGTGACGTCTTCAATGATAAACTCCGCCTCAACCGCAGCCGTGACAGGACGCTTCCTGTCATCTTTGGCGTCGGCAACTTCAGGAGTTGTCAGATCAATTCGTACGACAGTGGCATCGTCTGGAATCATCACCGTCAATTGTCCGGCGAACGATTGGATCTCAAAGTCCTTTGGTGCGAACTCCGGAGAAGGCAGCTTGATCATCGTCAGATCACCGACACTGATCGCATTCTTGAAGAACTTTTCTTCGGTCAGTTTCTGCAGGCGTTCCTGATTGTCTTCCTGATAGGCCGCCAGGAAGTCGGTCACCGCATTCATGGCTCTTGCCTGACGAAGAACGGAGCCCGGATGATCGTCAGATTTGCGTTTACGAATTTCCAGATCGGAGACCAGCCACTTGTCGTCCTGTCGTGCGACCTTCAACAGCATGAAACCATTCTTTGAAGGCATCTTTACGACAGCATCGGATTCATTCATCTGGGCTTCCGGACGGCGAGCCATACCGGATTCGCATTCGGCGGAGATCTGAGCAATCATCTGCTGCAACCAGGGTTCAGGGAGCTTCTCAAGAGGTCCTCGGAGTTCTGAATTGACCGCCTGAAGAACCGCACTACGATCGGCCGTCTCCCAGGTCTTGAGGAACTCGCGAATTGTCAACAGAAGGTCCATGACTTCGACAGAGGACTTCGTGGCGCGAGTGCCCTTCTTCTGCTGACGCAGCATGACATCATCGACGACCCAGCGATTTTTGACGTCATCTTTGACGATGATGAACTGGTACCTGGTGCCTTCTTTTTCTTCTTTGGCGACGGCTTCAAGTCGATTGTCTTCCAGCTCTTTGGATTCGACGACTTCCAGCTTCGTTTTGGGAAGGTTCAGGATCTCCAGATCTTTGAAAGCATCCGGAGATCGCATCGCTTTTTGTTCAAATTGAGTTGAAACGATGCGACGAAACGCCGCTTCGTTGTTTTCCGCAATTGCGTCTGTAAACAGTCCAACAACGCGCTGTTCTGTCCCGTGGCCGTCCATGATTGACGGTTTCAGGTTTGATGGCTTCAGCATCTCTGTGTTCAGCAGCGAACTGGCACATCCTGTCGCCGACACACTGAGCCCACCGGCCAGCATCAGTACCATCGAGAGTCGATAAGAGCGGAGCATAAAAACACTCCTGCCAGCTCATCAGTGGATCGATCGCCAACGATCAGAGTCCAAATGGCCGGACAGACAACGAAAGGGATAGGGAAACTGACTTATTTCGGACACGCCGTTCAGAAGGAGTGGCTGAAGTTTCGTCGGAGGGGAGCTCAGAAAAGGTGTCAGGAACCAATAGTGCGGAGCACCTTTCGGGCCATTTGGCTATTGGTTCCTGACCCCTTTTCTGTGCCTGGACAGAGCACAAGAAGGGATGATCTCAACACTGGCCGCACAGCGCGAACGCGAAGAGTGGGGACCAGCGCTGAGGTTGTCTCAGTTCTGTCCCTGGCGGTCAACATGCGTCCGGGATCTCAACGTGGGTTGGTTTGCAAGTCAGACACGAAGATCTGCTTATTCCGGCGAATTCAGCAACTTCTTTGCAGAATCTGCCAGCCGCCTCCGGATCGGATTCAGTACATCGGCAAAAACTGCTGCAGAGCTACAAAATCAAGGTCTGTGTGTTGTCAGGGCGATTGGCATGCAGCCCCATCGGTCTTTTAAGAGGGACACGCAAATCCCCGACTCGACAAATGACTTTCACAGCGACCGTTCCGAAGTTGTCTGTTGCTCCAATTGTGTGTTTCGCTTTGCAGGCAGCTTTAACCAAAAACATTGTGCCTGAGAACCTTTGACGGTTCTCAGGCACGCTGCTGAATGGGACAAAGTCCTGGTCTGGCTGGAGCGCTCGTCGTGTTATTCAATCATGAGGCTGTTGAAGTCCATTTCATCAAAGTCACTGCTCGGCGCTTCCTGGTCTGGAGAGAGCCGAGGCTCTGTCGTTACGTTGGGTTCAGGAGGTGCATCGAGCAGGCGATTGTGATCTGTACGTCGTGATGACAATCGAACGGCCATTGCCGTTGGCTTCCCAACCTTCTTGGGGGCCGCTTCGGGAGTTGCCGACGCGGCAGCCGCCGGAGTTGGAGGAACCGCAGCGGTCGGCTTCGGTGCTGCTGGCGGTGGTGTCGGTGCAACAGGCGGCACTGCTTTGGCGAAGATTGACTCGTCAAGCACAAAGTCCATGTCATCGTCAGCGCTGGCTGCGTCTGGTTCTGAAGCCTTCGCTGAAGGAGTCACCGGTGGTTTTGAGACTGGTGGTAATGCCGCAGGTGCTGCAGGTTTAGGACTTTGCGCCATAGCCGGCGCTGGTTTTTGTGGAACAGGCTTTGGTGTTTCTGCCACTGGTTTGGCTGGCGATTTTCCGGACTGCTTCTGTTTCGCCGATATCTTTGCCGGTGGAACGACTGGCTCCTCTGCGATCACCGGTTTCGCGACAACCACCGGCTTTTTAGGGACGGCAGGCTTTGGGGCTTCAGGTTCGGAAGCCACAGGCTTTGCCTGAGGCTGAGCTTTTTCGGCTGCTGGTGCTGCCGGAGGTTGGGCCGCCGGAGCCACAGCATTTGCAACTGACTTCGTAACCTGGATCGGTTTGACTTCGGAGCTGGTCGGTTCCGGAGCATCGACCATTGCTGCGGGCACCGAGACATCAACAATCCTTACTTCTGATGCTGTCACTACAGATTCCGCTGGTGCAACAACATCATTCGTTGATGGAGCAGTTGTGACGTCGGCGACAACCTCGCTTAAGGCCTCGACAACAGCTGGAGACTCTGATTCGACGGCAGCAGTCTGTGAGGCACCGGCTTCTGGCGTCTGGACTTCGGGAACGAGTAACTCGGCTGGGGCAGTCGTTGTTTCGGCAGCAACAGTCGGCAATACTTCGATCGCTGCTGGCTGGCTGATCCCAGGCTCGCCAACAGCAGGTTCCGAAATGCTGGGTTCGAACTTATCTACGGCAGGCGTTACTTCAGCGGCGGGCATAGCTTCAGCGACAGGCACGGGCTCAGTGACCTCTGGTTCGAGGACAGGAGTCGCGGCCACCGGAGTCGGCTCAATGACCTGTGCCGGTGGAATGAACTCCTCTTCTGGACCGGTCGGGACATTGGAGAGCCACTGCTGCGAGGGCCAGCTGAATGGACGGAATCGATCGGCTGCTCCGGTCTGGTCGCGATAGAGGATTGCTCGTCCCGGCGACAATGAGGCTGCGGCCGGCGTATCAATCAGGCTGGAAGAATCCGTCTGATTGAGTCGGAACGCGATGCGGGAATCAAACTCACGCAACAGCGAATTGGATAGCCATCGCATTGCATTGCCGAATGTATCAGACCACACAATCACATGGATGCCGACCAGCGGACCCTTGCGAATCAGATCGCCCAGTTGTGAAGCTGGCGTAGCCGATTTGGTCGCTCCAAAACCACCCATCCCGAAATCATCTTCATCGCGACGCAGGGATCGGAATTGTCCGATGTTACGAACCGCAAGGATGATGGTTGGCGAGTTTGATCCATCTCCTGCGGCTTCGCGGGTCGCAAGTTCTGCTGATAACTCAGCAACAGTCGCATCGGCCCTGGCGGCTTCCCGCAGGGAGAAGCGAGGTGCAATTCCCTTCGTGAATGACGCCGCGAATTTCTCTTGCGAAGTCTGGTCTTTTCCATCGTGTAAAAGCACAAGTCGTGAAGCGTCCGACACACGATTTCCCGCAGGACCCGCGCAGATGCTGAGGATCGTAGATGCGAGGATAGAGTCCGCCAGATCGCCTTCCTGTCCAACGATCAGGACGTTTTGTCCGCCTGACCGCTGGAAACGAATGCACATTGGTTCCGAGATCGCAACGGGGTCTCCGATCCATGCAGGAACCCCGTCCGCACCAAAGCGATTGGATACGGACCAATTGGCGATCGAGGCATTCAGCGGTTCGCATTCTTCAATTGTCGGAGCAACATTGCCCTCAAACACAATCATGCGGCCCGGAGCCTTGTCAGCATAATCCGGGCGCTGAGTCATCTCGTGAATCATGGATTCACGCAGCTCTTCATCCAGCCAGGCGATTTGAAACGGATGGTTGCCTTCGACCATCCCGTTCGCGTCGTTGTAAATGGCTTCGCCCGGTCGAGTCAGTTGGCGAGCGGCTCCGTTTTCTTCGCTGAGAATCAGATGTGCGTCACTTTCGCTGCACTGCAACGCGATTCGAACGGCAACCTGCCCCAGCGTGCTGCGAGCCAATGAATAAGCACCACCCAAAGTCTGTGATCCAAGCAGGACGTGGATACCGAACGCACGACCCTGACGGATCAGGCGGTCCATCAACAAGGCGGCTTTGGAAGAGACGCGGTCTTCAGAAGTAAAGAACTCCTGAAACTCATCAATCAACAGCAGCAGGCGAGGCATTTTCTCGTCAGGAAACTGTTTGCGGAACGAAGGAACATCCTGCACGCCTCGCACGCGGAACAATTCACCGCGTTCCTGCAGGACTTCGTCCAGCCGTTCCAGAACGCTGAGTCCAAACTCCCGATCGCTTTCAATCGCCACGACTCGAGCATGCGGCAATTTGTTGGCGGCGTAGGTTCGAAACTCCACACCTTTCTTGAAGTCGATCAGATAAAACTGAACTTCATCAGGACTATAATGCAGGGAGAGATTCGTAATCAGAATGTGCAACAGCGTCGACTTGCCGGAACCCGTTTTGCCAGCGACCAGAACGTGCTGGCTGGTTCCTCGACCAAGACGCATAAACTGAAGTCGCGCCGCGCCAGCGCGGCCAATCGGGAAGTCGATTCCGTCTGCAGAACAGGATGTCCAGATCGCATCTGACTTGGGAGCAATCCGGCTGAAGGAGACTTCGACTCTCCGCGCGTTGCGGGACTGTTCACCAACGGCCCGTACAAGGCTCACGTATTCGGCGGACTCCGGAGGAGCCAGAGCAGAGAACTCCAGAAAGTTGCCAGCCAATTCTGCAGCGACCGGGGTCAGTGGTTTCGCGTCCAGAATATCCTGGCCGGGCAGAGTTTTTAACTTCTCCACTGGCCGGCTGGCCGGTGACATGCCTGGCTGGACCAGACCTTTGGCCACGTGGAACTGAGTGCAGCAGTTTCTGAGATTACTCACATCGAAGGAGCGCGGCGTTGTTTGATCAGGCGACCATGTGACGATGGCATGGACACCGCACCGAGGACCGCTCGTCAGAATACTGGTCAGCGCGCGAGCGGCTTCTTCTGTAAAGCTGTGCGGAAATCCGGCGATAACAACGAAGTGATACGGTTCAGCGACTTCGCCGGCAGCCGCGTTGTATTGTTCAATCGTTTCGAATTCACTGCGAAGATACGTCTGGAAGACGCTCTCCATATGTTCGGTGATTTTTTGCAGTCGATCACGGATCTGAGTCGCGTCTGTCCAGATTCGATTACTGATCAGCAACTCATCGAAGTCCGCCAGATGCATCAAAGCGGAAAAGCTTTGGCCAAGCCCCACAGGGTCAATTAGTGTGAACTGAACTCGCCCCGGAGCGATGTGAGTCAGGAGACGCAACAGGACGGCACGGACGAATTCAAGAGCAGGTTCGCGACCGGCCGCGTCGTGTTCGACAAGAATGGATGTGTCGCGAGGAAAATTCAACAGACCCGGAAGTTCAAAAACAGTATCGGCATCAATGCTGCCTTTGGCATCTTCTGGCGGAGCGGGCAGCATTACTTCAAGATCACCGACTGGCAATGTCGTCGGGAAAGTCGTCGGGGATGTCCAGCCGTTTGACTTCAAAGATCCCCATGAGTAGATGTCTTTTGCTCGTTCATTGCTGATGCGAGAAAGTTCTGACGCGACCATGACTCCGGCACGCCATCGAGCCAGGGCGGTAGCCTCGTCGGTCGTCAGTTGAGCACGGCGTGCAGCGAATTCCTGTTCAATTGCTTCGCGTCCCTGAGCCAGTTCAGCGTCGTGCTGGCTGTGAATCCGAGCTAACTCCTGGGAACGCCAGTTTTCGACGGCGGTCTGGTGATGAGAAGTCTCTGACTCGCCGTTCAGCATCTGCTCATCAAACAGGCGTGACTGCCGAGCGACCTGTACTGTGTAGCTTTGGATTAACTCGTTAACATTGTCGTCTGTGACGCTCTGCAATCTGGTCGCGTGTTTTTCGCGACGCTCAACCATTTCGGCCTTCCATTTGTCAGCGGCGGTCATCAACTGCTGAAGTTCCTGCTGGCTTTTTTGTGACCAGTGGTTCGCGGCAGTTGTTGCATTGGACGTATGGAGCAAAACGTCTTCGAATGCTCCCCGCAGACCGGATCGAGCCATAAGCGTCAGCACGGTATTGATCAGAACGGTGGCCCCGAGACCGATGACTGCGGAAACTCCCAGCCATTCCCAGTCAGGCTTTGACAGCTCCGGGTTCACAAACTTCGTCAGGTCGGCCCGCAATGCGGTCGAAGCGACTGTGACCACTAAGAAAATGAGAAGTCCCAGCCCGAAGAGTCTCCTGCCTGCGATCCATTGCGGCAGCATCTGACCGTCGACTCGTCCTGCGGCTGCAAGTGCATAATCCAATTGTTCGACAGCGATCTGGCGACTTG
This sequence comes from Candidatus Kuenenia stuttgartensis, assembly GCA_945861975.1. Lineage (GTDB taxonomy): Bacteria > Planctomycetota > Planctomycetia > Planctomycetales > Planctomycetaceae > SXXK01. Next base: position 12,583 of record CAMAXD010000030.1, read on the forward strand.
CATCTCGTCCCTTCAGCTCCACCACAGGCAATGGAAGCTGTTTGTCCATGCCTGCATGACAATCATCCAGATACTTTGCCGTATGATCGACTCGAGAATTCAGATCGGCCAGCTGCTGATCGATAAACGCTCTTTGAGTATTGAAGGATTCCTGGGCTCGCTCTGCGTTTCGAACCGGAGTGTCTTCATTGGATTCATCGCAGACGGACTGCAGAACCCAAAGTTCATTCTGGAGTTTCTGACGACACTCGGCAACATCCTGCTTCAGCTTTGCATGCAGTGCTTCAAGTCGCCGTTCACGCGATTCGCTTGCGGACTCTCTCTGACCAGCAACGTCCACGTCGGTCTGCTCAAGTCGGTTTCGAACTTCAACGGCCAGCAGTTCAATGTGCTGCTTCGTTTCTGTTTCCAGACGTGACTGCAGGCGAGAGATGGCTTCGGAGGAGTGTGAGTCGAGTTCAAGAAGCTGAACTCGAATCTTCAGAACTGCCGCTCGAGCTTCAACGCAGCGGATCTGGAGTTTCTTCAGTTCAGAGATTTGTGTTTCGAGAATCAGATCTTCCAAATTCATGATCAGGCTTTCGCGGAAGTCAATTCGTGATGGCTGGCATCAACCGGAACTACGCGGAACGGGGCCTCCTGACCCGGAACACGAAGTTACTGTCGTCGTGGGAGTACGCAATCCCAATGGGAGGAACTGCGTTCAGTGCCCGTGTTGGCGCTGATTCTCGGAGATCTTGACAGTATTTGGCAGTCTTTTAAGGTCCAAAACGCTTTTCACAAACGAAAATCATTGTCGTTTCGGGCAGAATCTGAGAAAGCTACGCGGACTTTGAGAGGCGTAGGAGCAGCGTGGCAACGATGAACATCGTTTAACCACCGCGAGGCGTCAGAGTCATTAAAAAAGGCATAATCAGCCAAATCAGGCAGAACGCTGTCCTGGGGGCTCATTGGCCCCGTTTATCGGCGCGGTGCGGATCGCTGCCTGTGACGGCTGAACGGTCTCCGGGAGTGCGGGCGTTGACGTACGTCGTCGGCCCAGAAAACGGCGTTTTAGGCGACTGGAGCTGAAGCGATTTGCGAAATCGATAAGCCCTGGTACGAACCTTTTGAGTTGAAACAGCAAATGAGCCAGAGGCGTGATCAGGACCTGCCGTCGATCTCGTGAAATCGCCTTCAGAGTCACCGAGGCGACTCGTTCGGGCGTCGCACACAGCCATGCTGGAGGGTTTGGAACTTTTCGTTCGGCACGGCCTGAAACGCCGTCTTCGTAAAGACGAGTTGTCACTGGGCCCGGACAGATCGCTGTGACTCCAAGACCACGACGACCGTACTCAGCTCTCAAGGCTTCCGTGAATCCGATCAAGCCGAACTTGCTCGTGTGGTACGCAGCGAGTCTTCCGCCAGCAACCAGACCAGAAATGCTGCACATGTTGACGACATGGGCATCTGGCCGCTGTAGAAGAGCTGGCAGCATTTGTTGAGTAATCTGGATTGGTGCCAGCAGGTTGATCGACATGACCCAGTCCCATTGGCTCTGTGACATGTTCTCGGTTGGACCGTAGTAAACCACTCCGGCATTATTAATCAACAGATCAATTCCACCGCTGGCTTCCATTGCCGCATCGACGACGGCCGGTATCGCCTTGCTGTCCGAAAGATCGCACTGACGAGTCCAAACGCGAACTCGAGTCGATGCCAGTTCCTGTTCCAGGCTTCGCAGGCCAGCCTCATTCACGTCGACAAGGTACAAGTGACAGCCCTGGACCGCGAGTGCTGTTGCGAGTGCTCGTCCAATGCCCGAGGCGGCTCCCGTGATGAACGCGTTGTGATCTTTAATTGACTTCATGGCATCTTCCCTGATGAAAGCTGTATCGCCCGTCCTGCGGCGACAATGCTGATGTTATCTGTTTCGTGCGGACTTCTGTCTCCAGGGCGGCATTGACCCTGAAGAGCCTATGCAAAAACCTGAAGAGCCTATGCAAAAAATTGTCTGGGACTCTCCGTCGGCTCATACTCGCACTGTTTCAGTGCCACCTCCAAAGTTCCAGACACCTTTTTTCCATAAGCTTTTGAAGGCAACGAATCACAAATATTCTGTCAAAATCATGAGAGTGTTTGATTGGGAATTTAACCAGAAGATCACTGTTTTCGAGAACTCTTAAATGGAATGGCACATCCTCGAGCTGGCACTCGCTGAGTCACAGGAAGCTCATTCTTCAATGCGGCCTCGATTGCCTGTTCAATGTATCTTTCTGTCACCTGCGAAGCATCTGTCTTGTCATCCATCGCTCCGACGAAAACAACCTTACGTTCCCCGTTCAGGACAAAAAACTCCGGCGTGAAATTAGCGCGATAAGCGTTCGCAACTTGTTGTGTTTCATCAATCAAATAGGCAAATGGAAACTTCTTTTCCTCTGCCCGCTGCTTCATCTTGTCCAGTTTTTCAGATGGCTTCTTATTCGCGTTGATCGCAACGAGGACGACTCCTTGCGGATGGTCCGCATACTTCTTTTGAAGTTCAATCATCCGGTCTTCATAATCAACCGCGTAAAGGCATGAGTTGCAGGTGAAGCAAACGATCACGACTTGCTTATCTTTCAGATCCGCCAATGAATGTGTCTTGTCATCAATCCCCTTGAGATTCTTCCATTCCGGTGCCACATCACCAATCTTGAGTTCTGCGGGAGACTCTTCCTGCGCAACAGATGTTGAAACACAGCATAAAAGACCGAAAAAAAATGCCACCAGGATTTTTAGGGTCGGGCGCGTTACTTCAGAACTCATCAATCCAATCTCCGTGTGCGTGTCATCGACTTCATTCCGGGATTGATCCAATGGCTGATAAAGACCCCGCCGGAAATTGGCAGTCGCATTTCAGAAAGCCTGAGAACCATTCCAGCCGTCACGGCTTCAGGATATTCAACCCAAAGCCCGCTCATCATACCAGCCACAGGCTGTTGGGGTTGTTCTGGCGAAACCGGCGTCGCTGTAAGCCATTGCTCACGATTGCCTGCTCCCGGATTCTGCTGGACCGGCCTTCTAAAATCAATCCTCGTTTCCGTTCCGGATATCTTCCGGAAAGCTGACTTGAGTCAACTTCGAAGTTTTATTAAGCCTGACGAAGTTTCATTCTGGAATAAAGCGTTTTGCGGCAAAACCTGCATTCGCCAATCGTGGTTTTCCCCGTGTTTCTTGCGGAATGGACGACATCAACCAGTGAGCCATGGGGAAATAATCCGGGTGTTCGGGTCATCAGAGACGGTCCTCCGATGAATTACGAAGTCGAATCATTCTTCCCAGTTTACCGGGTTGGTTTTTTCTTCAAACGGCAGAGTTTGCCGGACTGTTACTTAGATCGCAGGGACTGCCGAATCATGTCTGAATTCAAAACGCGACTTGATGTTTCGAGTGAAACTGATTTCCCTGACGTTATTCCTGTTCATTGCCAACCCTTTCACGGAGGCACCGCCATGTTGCGTGCGTTCGCCACGGTTGTCCTGTACCCCATTACCCTGGCCTGTTGTGCTCTGGTGTCTGCAGATGCAGACGCGCAGAGCACTGATTTCCCTTATGAAGCGAGGGTCGTCGCGGAAGAGACGTACGCCCGCAGCGGTGCCGGGGAAGCCTATTACCCGACTCAGCGACTTCCTCGCGAATCGACTGTGATCGTCCATCGCCATGATCCGGGTGGCTGGTATTCCATCGAGCCACCAGAAGGCAGCTTCAGTTGGATTCCCGAACGCTTCGTGAAACGGTTGAGCGAATCCGAAGGTGAAGTCACGGAAGAGAACGTGGCTGCCTGGGTGGGCAGTGAATTTGGTGACGAGACATCCGTCTTTCAGCGCCGTATGAAAGCTGGGGAGAAGGTTGCGATCCTTGGTCAGAAGCAAATTGATACGACCAGCGGTCTTCAGTCGATGTTGAAGGTTGCTCCTCCGACGAGAGAACGCCGCTGGATTCCCGGTGCAGCAGTCGTCCCTGTAGATGAGAACCTGCGACGAAAGCAGAATGCCGATCCCTACAAAGTGCCCGGTAACGCCAAGCTTCAGGATGGTGCGATCGTCACGCCTGGTCAGGCGAAGGAACGCACGGTGATGAATGGTGGAGGAGTTGTCGACGTTCCATTGCCGGGGCCTAGCTCACAGTTGCAGAATCTGAAGTTGTTGCGTCAGGAGCAGCAGCAGCTTGCAGAGATTGATCGACGATTTCGTGAAATGATTCTGCAGGATGCATCGCGATGGGATCTGGACTCAATCGAGAACCGATATCGCAGTCTCCAGACTGCCTCAACTCACAAGCCAATTTCCGGCCAGATCGACATGCGATACCCCGCGATTGAACGCTATCGTCGTCGTCTCGTTTCTCTGATGGAAATCAAAGATGTCACAACCCAAACCGAGATGCGTGATACGCAGTTGCTGGCACGTCATTCTCAGAATGGTTTCGGCTTGTCGAGCTCTGCCATTGCCAGCGTTGGGCCTGAGTCGACGGCTCCTCAGGGCGAGCCGATGGAGTTGGCGGCCGCGTTTGATTCGTTTATGAATCGTGATGTTTCGAATGTCGCCGCCAATGCACAGCCAGTGCCCGCGGTGACGTCGATGACACCAGAATCTGTCCCGACGAGCGAGAACCCGCCAGCGGCGCAGGCAGGTGTGATTACTCCCGGTAGTCCACAAAATCGCTTTGTCGGCGCGGGGATTGTTCAGAAAGTCGGGAATGGCGAAGCCGGGGCTGGTTATGTCCTGATGGCACCTTCAGGGAAAATCCTCGCGGACCTGAAGCCCACGGGAGAAGTTCGACTTGAGGATTTTGTCGGACAACAGGTCGGCGTTCAGGGCAGTCGCTGGTCAGAAAAAGAAAAACGCGACATTATCGAAGTCAGCGCTCTGGAGTCTGTGAAAATTCGACAGTAGCAATCGTCATGCTCTCTGCCTCGATCCACGACCTCCTCGAACCCGTTGCGTCTGCAGTGAAAGTCATCTGCGAAGGCATCCTGGAACAGCTTGCGTTCCGAAGTATGCAGGTGAAATGTTAGTTCTGGCAACTTGATTCATGCGGGCGGTTGGTTTGATCCGAAGTGCCGATTTCAGCCGGAAGTGAGGTTCAAATTCAACATTGAATGCTGACGGAGGCCTGCACTAAAAGTGGAACGGCCACAAAATCAACACCCCGCAAGAGCTTCTCCGATGTTCTTGCTGAGAACCTGCAGGAAGTTCGGTTCTGAATGAAGATCGACAAACTGCTGATGCGAATGCGATGGAGCCCACGTCTTCGCCTCCTTCGCGAAATCCTGGATGGCAGTCGCAAGCTCGTGCTCATTACTGGAATCACAAACTGAACCCAGCTGGTAGCGTTTCGTCATTTCTCCGATCCAGCCGTAAGAATCGCCGAGAACCGGTCTGTGTGCAGCGGCTGCCCTGATAACGGTACTTGAGCACCCAATGTGCCGCCGAAACGGAACGCACACAAAATCACACGCTTCAAAATATGTCTGTAGTTCTGCGTTATCGATAAACTTATCCAGAGCAATTATTCTGTTCGAGTCGGCCCTTTGCTTTTGGATCCTATTTCTAATCCTCAACCAAGCGAAGCTATTTACAGGATTCTCACGCAATAGTGTCTGCTCGATCGACATCTTGTTTTTACTTGAGATTGGACCAGGTTGGCTGACCTGATGGGATGATTATGTTTTCTGGTGCCGGATGATGATGTCGTTTTGTGGCAAAGAAGAAGGATCTGGTTTTGTCCCTTTCCCCCTGCTCTTGAAATGTTCAATATTGACCTTCAGCGATTCCGTGGTTGATTTCGGCTATGATTTCGGCACTGCTTAGTCTTCGATGAATTCTCTCGGAGTTCCAGTTCGATGTGCCACGTCATTGCCGTCATGTTCCGCATCTTTGTTTCACTGTTGACTATAGGATTCCGGATACACCTGATTTTTGCATTCGCTGGTTCGTCACAGCAAATAGCGGCTGATGAACCTGATTTTTATCGGGACGTGCGTCCGATTCTGGCCAAAGCTTGTTTTCATTGTCACGGTCCTGATGAGGAAACTCGTGAGGCCGGGCTGCGATTGGACAGGCCCGAGGGCTTGTTTGGGACAATTGAAGATCGACGAGTGGTGACTGAGGGCGATCCGGATCACAGCGAGTTGATTCGACGCATTCTGTCCGATCAGGCCGATGTTCAGATGCCTCCTGCCGACTCGGGAAAATCTCTGACTCCAGTGCAAAAGGATGTGCTCGTTAAATGGGTATCTGCAGGTGCGCCCTGGAAAGAACATTGGGCGTTTATCCCGCCTCAACTTCCTGAGGTTCCTGCTGTCGTTCCGGAAGCATTGAGAGATAACACCGCGGTCAGTGAGATCGATTGCTTCATACTCGAAAAGCTTTCTGCTGCCGGTCTGACTCCGTCGTTGGCTGCCGATGACGCAACTCAGGTTCGCCGTGTATTTCTCGATCTGATCGGACTACCTCCGACTGTCGAAGAAGCGGATCATTGGTTGGCACGATGGCAGGAAGAGCAATCCGCAGAGAAGCCAGCAGCCCTGGACAATGCTGTATGGCGTGAACTTGTCGATCATTTGCTTTCGCGGCCAGAGTATGGCGAACGCTGGGCTCGAGTCTGGCTGGATATGGCTCGGTATGCCGATACGAATGGTTACGAGAAAGACCGTCCGCGATCAATCTGGCCTTATCGTGACTGGGTGATCAGCGCATTGAATGCTGATCTGCCGTTTGATCAGTTTTCTGTCGAACAACTGGCCGGAGACCTGTTGCCGAACGCGTCGATTTCGCAGCGAATTGCCACAGGGTTTCATCGCAATACGATGTTAAACGAAGAGGGCGGCATCGATCCTCTGGAGTTTCGTTTTCATGCAATGACCGATCGCGTGGCCACCACGGGAACAACATGGCTTGGGCTGACAGTCGGTTGTGCTCAGTGCCATACTCACAAGTACGATCCGCTGACGCATCGCGAGTACTATCAGATGATGGCGTTTTTGAACAACGCTGACGAGCCGTCGTTGTCTCTGCCGGATGACACAAATTCGCGGCGGGAGGCTGCAAATCGACAGAAAGCGGACCAGTTGCTTAATGAATTGCCGAAGCATTGGCCGCTTGAAGAACTGGAGGTGCTTCCGTCGCGAATCACCAACGCGGCTGGCGAGGGAGACGAGAAACTTACAATCGTCGATCCCGACGTTGTGGTGGCTTCGGGGAATGTGCCCGCTCGAACGACCTATGTGATTGATTTGGAAGTTGCAGATATCGCCGCAGCGACATCACTGCGTTTGAGTGCTTTTAAGAAGGATCCGCATGCCGGACCGGGGCGAGCAGATAACGGCAACTTCGTGTTGAGTGAAGTGCAGTTGAGTCTGTTTAAGAAAGCGGATTCTCAGGACGATCGCTCGACCGAGGCAGAAGTGCAGCTTCCGATTAAAGAAGTGACAGCTTCCGTGGAGCAGCCAAACTATTCCGCGGCCTTTTGTATCGACGGGAAGCTGGAGACAGGATGGGCGATCGACAATGGACAAGGCATCCCGACCTCTGCCGAGGCGACATTGTCACTGGATCCAGATCATCTTCGGGAAGCGTTGATGAAACTTGGTTCGACAAAGGGGCCAGGTGGGTTACGCCTGCGAATGATTCAGAATCATGGGGCTCGCCATGTTCTTGGCGCATTTCGGCTGACCGTGAGAAAGTCGCTGTCACCGGCCGAACAGGATATTCGGCGGAGCGAACTGGTTATGCAGAAGTTTGAGGAATGGAGCAATGCGAGTAGACCGCAGGTTGTTGCCTGGACGGCTTTGAAACCGCTTGCTGCGACTTCAAATCTGCCTCATCTGACGATTCTGGATGACGCTTCGATTCTGGCAACGGGAGATACGACGAAACAGGATCGCTATGAGATCATTTTAGGGGCGTCAACGGAACCAATCACCGCTCTGCGACTCGAAGCGTTGCCGGATGAGCGTTTGCCGGGAGGTGGGCCGGGGACAACTTACTATGAAGGATCGCTCGGCGATTTTTATCTCAACGAGCTTTCTGTTTTTGCGGGCGATGTCCCGGTGAAAGTGACTTCGGCGACAGAGAGCTACACTCGAAACAAGTTCGGGAACACGCCCACGTCGGCCGCATTGACTCTGGATGGGGATGTCCAGACGGGCTGGTCGATCGCGGGGGAAGAAGGACAGCGGCATTCAGCAGTCTATGTTTTCGAAAAGCCTATTCCGCCGTTTACGGCTGTGAAGGTTCAGATGATCTTCGGAAGGCACTTCGCAAGTTCTCTGGGACGCTTTCGATTCTCTGCAGCGAATAGTGATCGTTCTCCGGTGGCTCATCGACTATCGGAGTCTGAGGAACTGCTGCTGTTGAAGCAGCCGGATCAGTTAACTTCCGACGATAAGACGCAACTGATGAATGCGTTCCTGCTGAACGCACCCGAAGTTGCGAAGCAATCGGAACAGATCAGGCAGCTTTTGTCTCCCGTTGAGTCTACGACGACACTTGTGATGCGGGAACGGCCATCTGAAAACCCGCGTCCCACTTATCGGCATCATCGTGGTGAGTATCTGCAGGCCAAAGAACAACTGGATTCGGGGACTCCAGAGTTTCTGCATCAGTGGCCGGACGAGTTTCCTCGTACGAGACTGGGATTCGCACAATGGCTCGTGCATCGAAACAATCCTTTGACCGCGCGAGTGATTGCGAATCGTCAATGGGCGGCGTTCTTTGGGCGTGGTATTGTGGCGACGGTCGATGATTTTGGAATTCAGGGAACAGAACCCAGTCATCCGGAGTTACTGGATTGGCTGGCAGTGACGTTTATGGATGTGGATCACTGGTCTCTGAAGTCACTGCATCGTCGAATTGTTCTGAGCAGCGTGTATCGACAGGCGGCTATCCAGCGAGATGAAGCGGTCGCAAAAGATCCCGAGAATCGATTGCTGTCTTATGCGCCTCGATTTCGGCTGGATGCAGAGATCGTCCGAGATTCGATTGTTCAGGCGGCCGGAGTGTTATCAAAGAAACAAGGCGGCCCGCCGGTGCGGCCTCTTCAGCCACCGGGAATCACAGAAGTCGCGTTTGGCGGCCCGGGCTGGGATGTCAGCGAAGGTGAGGATCGTTATCGTCGCAGCATCTATACATTCATCAAACGCACCGCGCCATTTGCGATGGTGACGACGTTTGATGGGCCTACCGGGGAAGCCTGTATTGCTCGACGGAATCGTTCGAATACTCCCTTGCAGGCGCTGACGCTGTTGAACGATCCGATGTTTGTCGATTTGGCGCGAGCCTCTGGTGATCATCTGTTGCAAGGGCATGATCCTGAAGATGGCCAGAGGATCGTCAAGCTGTTTCGACGGCTTCTGACTCGTAGTCCCGATGCGGCCGAATTAGTGGTGTTGCAGGATTTTGTCGTGATGCATCGCACGATGTTTAAGGAGCATCCTGAACAGGCGGCAGAGCTGACGGGTAAGAATGCCGCGAATGGTGATGCAACCGCGGTCGCAGAGCTGGCGACATGGACTGCTCTTTCACGAGCATTGTTTGCATTGGATGAAGTTGTGATGCGGCCTTAGCTGGACAGCGCCATGTTTGCCCCCTCATCCGGCCTGGCGGCCACCTTCTCCCCCGAGGGGGAGAAGAGCAAAATTCACGCGTTTATGCTGACAACATATGCGCGGTCCTCCTGAAACACTAAACATGGGGGTGTCCAGTCAGGAACAGCCCCGTGACATGGTTCGGTTCTTGTCGGGTAAAGATTAACACCATTCACGCTTTTTGTGACTCTATCAGGACCGTCAGACATGAATATGTTTTCGCCGATTGCAAGAAGATTCTGTTTGTCTGAACTGACATCCGGGCTTGGGGCGTTCGCGTTGGGAGGACTTCTTTGTGATCACGCGAAAGCGGATGTCACATCGACTGATCCGCTCGCCGTTCGACCTTCTCATTTTCCGGGGAAGGCGAAGGCTGTCATTCATTTGTTCATGGCGGGCGCTCCAAGCCAACTGGAAATGTTCGACAACAAACCGATGTTGACGGAGCTTTCCGGGAAGCCTTTACCGCCATCCGTGATTGGCGGTCAGAGATATGCGTTTATTCAGCCCGACGCTGCAGTCATGGGGCCTCAGTTTGAGTTTTCTCGACATGGGCAATCCGGAGCCGAATTGTCATCCGCCCTGCCCCATCTCGCTTCAATCGCGGATGAGATATGTCTGATTAAGTCGATGCATACCGATCAGTTCAATCATGCCCCGGCACAGTTACTGATGAACACGGGGTTTTCTCAGCCGGGGCGACCGAGCATTGGTTCGTGGCTGTTATATGGGCTGGGCTCTGAGACGAAGGAACTGCCTTCGTTTGTCGTCATGAGCACTGGTGATGGAATCAGCGGAGGTGCATCGCTGTGGTCCAGTGGATTTCTGCCGACCGTTTACACCGGCGTGCAGTTTCGCAGTCAGGGGCCGCCGATTCTTAATGTGTCAACGCCTGCTGGTGTCAGCAACGAACTTCAGTCAGAAACCTTTTCACTGATCAATAGGCTCAATAAACATCGACAGGAAGCGGTCCACGATCCTGAAATTGCCACTCGCATTGCATCATTTGAAATGGCAGCTCGGCTACAAATGTCAGCTCCGGCTCTGATGGATCTGGGAAGTGAAACAGCCGAGACTCTGGAAATGTATGGTTGCGACCCTGACAAGCCCTCGTTTGCTCGGGCTTGTTTGCTGGCACGTCGCATGGTCGAACGCGGCGTTCGTTATGTGAGCATTTTTCACAGCGGCTGGGATGCTCACGGTAACGTCAAAGGCAACGTCGCCAATAATTGCATGGTGACAGACCAGGCCAGTGCGGCTCTTGTGAAAGATCTGAAGCAGCGGAGTCTGCTGGACGAAACGCTGGTACTCTGGGGTGGCGAATTCGGGAGAACTCCGATGGTCGAATCCAATGCCGCACTAGGGCGTGCGCAGGGCCGCGATCATCATCCTCAGGCCTTCACCGTCTGGATGGCCGGTGGTGGCATCCGCCCCGGAATGACTTTAGGAGCCACAGACGATTTTGGATTTCATGTCACAGAGAATCCGGTTCACATTTATGATCTGCAGGCCACGCTGATGCATTGCCTCGGCCTCGATCACAAACGCCTCACCTTCCATCATGCCGGTCGAGATTTTCGACTGACGGACGTGCACGGTGAGTCGGTAAGTGCGATCATTTCCTGAACATCAGTTTTTTTCTGACAACAGTACGGGATTGTTTTGTGGCGAATGCGGTTCTGGCATCCCTCGGCCTGTCGCAGAAAACGACCGCTGAAAAACACACTGACGCCTGCGGCTTGCCGTTGCATGAATTCGCAAAACTCAGATCGCAGGCGGCGTTCGTGATTCCATCACTTCGAATCATGGCCCCACAGAGCGTCGGCGATCCAGTCGAGATCTTCCGTCTGAACCTGAGCGGCCTCTTTGCCTCGCCCTGCCCCTGCGGAGTTGAGTGCGTTGAGCACCAGAAGTCGCAGGACGCTGGCGAGCGGACTGCGCGGCCCCTGCTTAAGTGCTCGTTGAACAAGGCGGTGATCTCGATTCAGGATGACTTCATTCTGCCCGGTCGGAGCCTGGCGAAAATGGGCATCAATCATGCGCTGAAAGCCCTTGGGAATATCGCCATCTTTGCGCAGTTCTTCAAATGTTCTGGCCAGTTCGTAGCGTTCGTTCAAAAAGGCGACGACTGGCAGCGAAGGCTGGAATGACGCGATCATGACTCGAGCCTGCGTCGATCTCAGGAAATCACTCCAATCGGCTGATGACTCCTCGAGTTCCGCCATGCCCATGACAGAACTCGCGAAATTCGCGGAAGATGGAGTTGCCGGGCGAAGTTCAATATGGTCCGAAGTATGATCCGAGAGCATGGACGCCAGCAGGTTCTCTTCGAAGCTGCGAAATACATGCACGCACGGTGTTCGATTCGACGCAAAGACGTCGTCAAGGTATCGTTCCTGGCGACGGTCGGCGTTGTACCAGATGACAAAATCAGCGTCGGCCTCATGCAGTGCGTCGGCCGCGCTGAGATTCAGGATCTCACTGAACAGCAATGGCCCTCGTGACGTTTTGAAGCGGTAGACTTTCGACAGTAATGCACGCAAGCGGGCTTCTGCCAATGCCGCTCCGGCAAGAATGTAGCGATGCCAGTTAACGATCGCTTCCAGCCGCCCCGGCTCGTCCTCTGCCATTTTCTCCAGATGCGCATAAAGGAAATCGTCCAGGGAAGTTCGGACCATCTGAAATCGATCGTCGCGAACCAGATCCTCACGGCTGGCAGTGGGAGAGCAGTCTTCGAGTTCAAGGACACCGCGGAGAAAACTAGCCCACGGAGGCAGGAGGTCTCGAACTCGTCGCGAGATAACCATACGGCGAACCGTGACTGCCACCGTCGCTTCGTCGGCAAATCCCGGTGTTCGCTGCGGCGAAATGTATAGAGCCCCAGCGATGAATACTGGTTTCTCAACATGGATCGGAATCACGTCCAGCGGTGACTCATTGAAGTAATTTGCCAGTTCCAGTTCGATCGCTTCGTGATCCGGAGTCGGTTCAAACCACGCGACATTAATCACGTTGACTCGTGCCGCTCCGCCGTTCAGATGAATAGGGATATTCAGGAAGTCGGCGTATTGCCGAATCGCGGCTTCCAGCGGCTCGGAATTCTCCGCCATGGAGCGAAACTGCGGCTTGAGCTGCAGGCAAACAGAAGTTCCCACTGCCGTTCGGTCACAGGAAGAAAGTTGAATGCTGGTTCCCGGGCCGGCTTCCCAGCGAACGCCCTCTTCACAGTCTTCACGACGACTTTCCACAATCAGTCGATCGGCCAGCATAAAAGCGCTGAAGAGTCCGATTCCGAACTGGCCAATCAGGTGATCGCCATCTCCCGTGACCTGTTCACGCTGCTCGTCGGATCCGCGTCCTTTGAGAAGCCCGGTAATGCCGATGCCCAGTGTTCCCAGGAACTGTTCAGCATCCAAAGCGCTGAGTCCGATACCATCGTCGGTAAAAGTCAGAGTTCCAGCGGCAGCATCCTGACGAATATCGATACGTCCGCGAAAGCTCAGGTCGCGACTTCGCCGTCGCATAATCGCATCGTGAGCGTTCTGGATAAGTTCCCGGATTGGTGTATCAAGTCGGCTATAGAGCGATGATCCCATGATCTCGATCACGCCCGCAATATCCACTCGAAACGGAATCTCGCGAGTCCACACGCTGTCTACCTCAGTACTGTTGGGGGCCCGCTGTTGATTCGGGCCATTTAAGAAATATCGAACTCCCGGCAATTGTTTCGCAGGGAGGAGAGTTGTAACCGCCCGCGGAAGAAGTCGCAAACTGGAGGTCGTTTTGCTGTTGCTGCCGAGATGAGCGGATTGAATCACTTGATTCCGGGGGGCGGACTCAGAAATGGTTTGAGAAGGGAATTGCGACTTCTCAGTTGCTCAGTGAAACCTCCGCTTTCCGAGTGACATAATTAACTGTCGAAGCTGGATCAAAAGGTTTCTGGAATGCGGAAGCGCATCGAGCCCTGATGATCCAGCTTCGATTTTTTTGTTTTAAGGCACTGTCTGCAGATGCCGCGCGGCCAAAGGGCTTTTGACCTGGCTCGGCGGTAAACAGAAATGCTCTGGCCATAACTAAGGACGCCTGACAAAACCGGGACTGGTTCCAGGAGAGATCGATGAATCACAGAGAGAAACGACTGCCACGGGTTTTGTCCCGGTTTTGTTTGTGCCTCTCAATCAACAATCTGATCAAGCCAGAGGCCAGAGTGTTGACAAAAATCCTGTGCAAAGGCTTGCCCTCTGGTTTCGTGCT
>CAMAXD010000031.1 GCA_945861975.1 Candidatus Kuenenia stuttgartensis
GAACGGTCGACCGAGTAGTCCATGCCCCGCCGATCGGCATGGAACGGACGCAGTTGTTCATCAAGGTGCCTCGGCTGGAATGTCGGCGTTGTGAACGAGTGCTGAATGCCGTTCTTCCCAATGTCGTGCCACTGTGCAACTACACGAAGAGCCTTGCTCGTCTGGTGGTCGACCTTCGAAAGATGATGACCATTCGGGATGTGGCTCGGTACGTGGGCGTCAGTGACACGATGATTCGGAGTATCGATAAGAAGTACCTTCAGAAGAACTTCTGCAAGCCACGTCTGCGAGATCTGGAGATCATTGCGATCGACGAGATCTACGTGGGCAAGAAGCACAAATTCTTCACGATTGTGATTGACTGGACGACGGGAGCGATTGTCTTCGTGGGCGAAGGAAAGGGCGAAAAGGCCCTGAAACCCTTCTGGAAACGGCTTCGCGGCTCGAAGGCGAAGATCAAGGCGGTAGCCACCGACATGGCCAGTGCGTACTACTCCGCCGTGCTGAAAAACCTTCCGAATGCGAAGCATTTGTTCGATAGATTTCACATCGTGAAGCTGATGAATGACAAACTAACGCAGCTTCGTCGCGACCTTCAGCGCGAAGCCGACGAGATGGGGAAGAAAGTTCTGAAGGGTCTTCGCTATCTGCTGCTCAAGCATCAGGAGAATCTCAATGACTCAAAGAACGAACGAGCACGATTGATGGAAGCCCTTGGGCTGAATGAGTCGCTTTCGATTGCATACTATCTCAAAGAGGATCTCGGCCAGATCTGGCAACAGTCCAGCAAAGCCATCGCCGGCACGTTTCTGAAAGACTGGTGTGCTCGCGCCCGGGCCTCCGGCATCAGAGTTCTCCAGACAATGGCCAACACACTGGAAGGGCATCGGACCGGCATCCTCAACTGGTACGACTTCCCCATCTCGACCGGCCGACTCGAAGGCATTAATAACAAGATCGGTGCCCTCCGGCGATCCGCCTACGGCTACCGAGATCGTGATTATTTTATCGCTAAACTCTACGCTCTCCATCTCGCTAAGTTCGCTCTCATCGGATAATCATTGATTTCTATGCCGCGCACTTCATTTGTCGTTGAGCCGGGTGCTGTCCATTGTGAAAAAGTGATGCTGACGCGAGAACGGACGCAACAAAGGTCTCAGCGACCGAATACGCCATTTCGGCACGAAACGTTTCCGGACCCTTTATTGCTCTGCCCTCTGCCTTCATTGCTCTCCAATGGCTGCAGAGCCAGACAGACCGTACTGGCGACGCTTCAGCATTGGCGTCATAGCGCGTCGTGGTTTCCTGCAGGGTCAGGAATTTCGAGCACGCAACTGTTGTTGCAGTTGATCGGCCATCGAGTTCAACTGGGCGGCATCACAGGCGGCGAACTCCTCGGCCGTCCATACTGGCTTGCCAAGAAGTTCCTGCAGGAGCGAGATTCGACCGATCTCAACGCCGATTTCACGGCCGCGCGCTTCGCCTCTCGCTTCGCCTTCCAGTTTTGCCTGTTCCATCCTGGCCGCTTCATCGCGTTGGAACTTCAGGCGAGTGTTGTAGGCCATCAGTTGCTCGGGGGTTTTGGAGATCATTTCAAGGACTCCGGCGGCTTCGGAAAATTCCTGATCGGGAAACAGTCGGCGGATTTCCGCAGGCGTGAATTTATCCGCATTCTGCAGGAAATAGGCCCAGTGTTCGGCTGGCGTCGCATCATACACATTCTCCGCGGTCACCTGAAGATGATTCAACTGTAAAAGATGGATTTGCAGATCGTCCGTCAGAGCCAGGTTTGTCGACGCTTCTCGCAGGCGAAAGTCGAGATGCAGTGCAGGAGGCGCCGTAAACATCGCCTGGGAAAGCACACAGATGCTGATGGCCGGGCGAAGTCTGGAGTATCGCTGACCCTCACTCAACTGGCCCGCATACAACGCCGAAACATAATAGGTCAGCCGCTGCGACATCCCGGCCGGCAGCGAAGTCTGCATTTCGATGTTCAATTGCCGCCCATGCTCGTCGGTGGCCAGAATGTCCAGAACAGACAATTTGTCGTCATCCGATTCTTTATCAAGGAACGGGTTCTGAAACTTCACCTGAGTGATCCGTGGCTGACCGACCAGAATCGAGTTAAGAAAGTGGATCGTGATTCCTGAATGCTCGGGATTGCCCAGCACAAGCTTGAACGCAAAATCCACCAGCGGACTGATTCCAATTGCCATGTGTGCCTCGCTCCGTTTTCGACGCTGTGATAGTCTGCACGACTCGTCCGGCAGGATGATAACTGGCTCATCGTCGAGACGACATTCCGGCGATCCTTGGTTTTTACAACCAAGCCTTCGATGCCACTATCGCCCCAGAAGGATATCGGTGTTGCCCTCCTGCAATGAGAACACAATCTTTTATTGCGTTTTTCGTCTAATCAGAAATCTGACAGAGAGACCTTCTGAAAAGGATTTTTGCCGCAAGGCGAATGATGTGTGAAATCCGCTACGGAATAACGATACGTTCCTGGGGGTTCATGTGGACACAGGTCGCGGCCAGCCACAAAGTCCTGCCCGGCAGCCGGGACCTCTGAATTTCACCACTGTCGCCCTCCTGAACGCATGTCTTGCCTGGCCGTTCGCCTTCCGGCCCTGTTCTGCTAATCTTGGCAGATTATGTTGAGTCCGCGCGTTGTTCGGCGGACTCGTACTTCCCTGCTCTTCCCTCTAATAATGTCGCTTGATGGGCGAAGTAGAGCCATGCAATCGCAGTTTTCCGCACAAGCACTTGAACGTATGCATCAGACCGGCGTCATTGCTGTTCTGGTTGTGGATGATCCTCGTCGGGCCGTCAAGGTGGCTCGTGCGCTGCTGGCTGGCGGAGTCAGCATTATGGAGCTGACGCTGAGAACCTCGGCCGCTCTGGAATGCTTAAAGGCTATTACCACCGAAGTGCCTGAGATGATGGCCGGAGCAGGCACGATCATCATTCCGGAGCAAGTCGACCAGGTCCTGAATGCCGGGGCCGCGTTTGCGGTCTCTCCGGGGACCAATCCCGTCGTCATTCGTCGAGCCATCGAGCTGGGACTTCCGTTTGCTCCTGGCGTTTTGACTCCGACCGATATCGATGTGGCTGTTCACGCTGGTTGTCGAGAACTTAAGTTCTTCCCGGCGGAACAAAGTGGTGGCCTGTCCATGTTGAGTGCCATCAAAGCTCCGTATGCTCACCTTGGGCTGAAGTATATTCCTCTGGGTGGAGTCACTACGGCAAACCTGGAAAGTTATCTGCGGGATCCGGACGTGTTGGCAGTGGGAGGATCGTGGCTGGCGAAGAAAGACTCGATCGACGCGGAACGCTGGGATGAGATCACGAAGGCTGCTCGCGAAGCCAGCGCGATCGTGGAAAAAGTGCGAGCAAAGAATCACAACGTATGAGTATATCGGCTGAACTCGTGATTGAGACGGCGAATGTCAGCAAGACCTATCGTCGCGGATTCTGGGGCAGAAACTCGTTCACAGCGCTGAATGATGTTTCGATGCAGGTTCCTCGAGGAGAGATTTACGGATTGCTGGGACCGAATGGAGCCGGCAAGACGACGTTGATCAAGATTCTTCTGGGGATCATTCGTAAGTCCACCGGCAACGCCACAGTCCTGGGGCATGCCGCCGGTTCGATGGAAGCACGGCGCAGAATTGGATACCTGCCGGAGAATCATCGTATTCCTCGGCATCTGACGGCCCTCACAGCTCTGGAGTATTACGGTCGTCTGAGTGGCATGTCGATGAGTGCGATTCGCGTCGAGCGGATGAGGTTGCTCGAAGTCGTCGGACTGCGAGGGCGAGAAAAGGAACGCGTGTCCGGATATTCGAAGGGGATGCTGCAACGGCTGGGGCTGGCTCAGGCCATGCTTCATCGGCCCGACTTAATTGTGCTGGATGAGCCGACGGATGGGGTCGACCCGGTCGGGCGTCGCGAGATTCGTGATGTGCTCAAGCAACTGGCCGATCAGGGCCACAGCATTTTCCTGAACAGTCATCTGCTGCAGGAAATTGAACTGATTTGTTCCAGCGTTGCGATTCTGAATCACGGAAAACTGTTGAAGACCGGCAGTGTTCGAGAACTCACTGCGGCGCTCGCGGATGCACCCGTGCAAATGCAGGTGACGGGTGATGAATCGGTGGTACGGCGCATTGCTGATCAGCATCCTGGTTCAAAAGTGCGAGTCGTTGGCTCCGGCGCTTATGAAATGGAAATTCGAATTCCGAAGCAGGCTGATCTTGATACTGTCGTCGATGCTTTGCGACAAGCGGGCATCAGTATTTGGCGGTTGGCTCGTAAAGAGCAAACTCTGGAAGAAGTCTTCATCGGCATTGTGGGAGGAACCGAAGCATGAAGGCCATCTTCGCAATTCTAAAAGATTCGTTTCGCGAAGCGGCGGCCTCACGAGTTCTGTTGATTGCTCTGGCTGCAATTGTGGTTGTATTGCTGGCATTGGCGCCGCTGTCATTTACCAGTGCCCCCAGTACTCAATTGCGACCATTTGAACTGGTCGATACTCAGCTGTTCCTGCAGACGCTGAACGATGGACCCAAGTCGCCGGGGACTCCGGCGGCCCATCTTTGGAGTTTGCTGAAGGATGATCAAAGAAAACAGATTGAAAACTATCTGAATCCGGCCGCTGTGCAGCAGCCGACGAGCGGTCCCGGTGGACCTCGTCCCGTCAGGGTTCAGGCGAGAGTTCTTGACCTCGTGAACCAGCTACTGCCGCTCCCGGAGTTTTATCATCCCGAAAGCTGGGCTTCGGTCGAACTGGATGAGACGCTGCGAGCTGCAGATGCCGCTGACATTGATGCCGACTTACGTGCCTCAAGAAATCTGAAACGCCTAGCTGCGGTGTTCAGTCAGAGTCTTGTGGTCGAAGACGAAATGTCGTTATCGTTGTCGTACGGGACAATGATGCTCTTCGGACCATTGCAGGGAGCACCAAGCCAGTCGTCGGTACTCATCGATCAGACGATTATTGTCATTCTGTCGATCTTTCTGGGGTTCTTCGGAATCTTCAGTTCACTGCTCGTGACGGCGTCGATCATTCCGAGAACGTTCGAGCCTGGTGAGATTTCATTGCTGCTGAGCAAGCCAGTGCGTCGAACCGTCCTTTTCATTACTAAGTTCATCGGCGGCTGTGCGTTTACCACATTGTGTGCCGGAGTTCTGGTGACAGGCATCTGGCTGTTGCTGTGGACGCGTTTTGGACTTTGGCGTCCCGAGTTGTTGCTGTGCATTCCGTTGTATGTCTTCCTGTTCGCGGTTTACTTTTCGGTATCCGCTTTAGCCGGGGCCGTCTGGAGAAACCCAACCGTCTCATTGATTATCGTTGTCGTCTTCTGGGTTGTTGTCACCACAACGGGCGGAATCTATGCCTTCATGACCAACGGTTACCTTCAGACTCAGCAGTTGGTAGAAGTCACTGCGGCAGGCTCCGAGGTCTTTGTTGTTGATGGTGCGAAGAAGTTTCGGCGGTGGGATCCTCAGACATCAGATTGGGTTCGGATCTGTGATGATGGGCGTGGCAACAATTTGATGCAGTTGTTGCAAAGTCTTCGTTTCACCGGCGTGCGTCCACGGATTGTGGCCAGCGCGACGGGAGATCGAATTCTGGCGTTGCAATCAGAGATGTCACGATTTGGTGGTGCATCCGCTGCGACTCTGATCAGTGCGGATAAAGAGAACGGCTATTTGCGTGAGGTCGAGTCGATAACTCCCGAACCTGTTTTTGCTGTCTTTATGAACAAAAAGGGGGATGTGATCCTGCCTGGGATTCGATCGGTTTATCAGTTCAAAGGTGTCTCTGATCAGGTCCGGAAAACTCAGGCGTTTTTAAAGCAGCTTTCGATTCCCTGGCCAATGGCTCGTCCATCTCAGGCATTTCAGACGCTGACTGAAACCCCGATGAAGCCACAGCGAGCCGATGCCGCCGTGGCCTTTAACATCTCCAATGATCAGTTGGTGTATTGGGACAATGGAACGTTAAGCACTCTGAATCGACGCGAGGATGGTGTTTATATGGCAGGGGCAACGCGTGACTTCGACAAGAAGCAGGCCGCGGCCATTGCTGCCGGGGGAGAATTTGTCCTATGTGCGATGGCCGATGGTGTTGTACAACTTTTGGATGCGAAGACTCTGGACACGCTCGAGCAAACATCTCTGACAAAGGGCGACGTACCCAAGTCCGCAGAGTTCTCCCTGGATGGCAGTTGGGGCGCCCTGATGACCCACGGCGGAAACCTGCTGAGCCTTAACGGGAAGACTCGCAAGTTTCTCGACTGGACACCTCGGGAAAACGGTTCTGTTTCTGCGATCAGATTTGATGAGCAGGGAAAACTGTTGCTGGCGAACGGACGACGTTCAATTTTCGTTTATGCGTCTCCTGAATCGGATTCGGACAAGGCATTTCAGGGGCTCACAGAATGGCCGCATCAGGCCTATGACTATGTCGTTCGGCCGCTGTATTTGCTGCTGCCCAAACCTTCCGAAGTCGACAACATCGTGAGGTATCTGGTAACAGGAGAGAAGTCTGTTGAGATTTCCGGAGACCCGGAAGGTCGTTCGGCCGGTGGCTCTGATGACCTCAACCAACATCGTATCGCGTTTGATTTGAGCGTTTCGTTGTGGAGCAATCTGGCGTTCATTGCCGTAATGCTTGGCCTGGGCTGCCTTTTTATTGCTCGCCGCGATTTTTAAGATCATCGTTATTTCCTGTCGGGTCTGCGGCTCATCCTGGCTGATGAACCGCGTGTGGAGATCATGGAAATCGATGTCAGACTTCGTCACACTACGGCGCTTTCCTCCGTCGCAACATGACGTCCTGAGTTTTGGGGCGTCTTCTGAAAGCCTTCCATGAGCTCTCCTCTTCCCACATTAAACGCCGACCAGATGCGAGCCTGGTTGCATCAGAATGTTCCGGTCAGTGATTTTCGCGACAAGCGAGTATTGTTGATTGTTCCCGATAATACCCGTACGGCCCCCCTGCCGGTTTTGTTTCCGGCTCTGCGATCAATGCTGCGACCAGTCACGAAATCGCTGGATGTTTTGGTTGCACTGGGGACGCATCCACCGATGCCGCAGCAGAAAATTCGGTCGATGCTGGGAATTGCGGACAGTGATCCGTGTGGCGATGTGGGGCTGTTCAATCATGCCTGGGATAATCCGGCTGAGCTGGCCACGATTGGTGTGTTGACCGAGACTGAGACTCGTGAAATCTCCGACGGTGTCTTGTCGATGGAGGTGCCGGTGCAGATCAATCGCCGGATCCTCGACTACGACGTGGCTCTGGTCGTCGGCCCTGTGTTTCCTCACGAGGTGGTTGGGTTCAGCGGCGGTAATAAGTATTTCTTCCCGGGAATTTCCGGACCGGAGCTGCTCAACTTCTTCCACTGGCTAGGGGCATTAATCACAAACGTGGGCATCATTGGAGTCCAGGATACTCCGGTTCGTCGCGTTGTGGATCGAGCGGCCAGGCTGATCAAGGCCGAACGTCGATGTCTTGCTTTTGTGGTCTCCACCGATGCGACTCCGTATGGCATGTTTTATGGGACGCCGGAAGAAGCCTGGCGAGGTGCCTCGAATCTGTCCGGGCAGGTCCATATCAAACGGCATTCTAAGCCGTATCGTCAGGTGCTGTCCTGTGCACCGGAGATGTATGACGAGTTGTGGGTCGCCGGGAAGTGTATGTACAAGCTGGAGCCGGTCGTTGCGGATGGCGGCGAGTTGATCATTTATGCTCCGCACATGAAAGAGATTTCGATCACTCACGGGGCCAATATCGAACGCATTGGATACCATGTTCGCGATTACTTCACGAAGCAGTGGGAGAAATTCCGCGACATGCCATGGGGCGTTCTGGCTCATTCAACTCACGTGCGCGGGACCGGTACATTCGAAAACGGTATCGAGCGACCTCGTGTCCAGGTCACGGTCGCGTCACAGATCCCACGCGAAGTTTGTGAACGGATTAATCTCGGCTATCGAGATCCTGCGTCGATCGACGTGGAGTCATTCGCCAATCGAGAAGACGAGGGAATCCTGCTGGTTCGAAAAGCCGGGGAGCACCTTTACCGGCTGAGGGAGACGTGAGTTTGGTTATTGGTCAGACGGGGTTTACGTTGCTCCTCGGGAGCTTTCGGTCAGATTTGATCGCGAACCTCGGGCTGAGGTCCGAGGCAATCGTGGAGCAGCGACGTGGTGACTGCCCCGGCAGAACCGTTGAGTGAAGATTGTGCCCGACTCGGTTGCCACTCCGCTTCTGACCGCTGATACTGTGGGTTGCGCACGGTGCAAGATGCTCGATGACTGTGCTATCCTGTGCCAACGACGCAGTCTATTTGGTTCAGAATCGTAGGGTGGGACAAGTGAGCGTCGCGAACGCCGGCCCACCGATTTGTATCGTTCACCTCGGTGGGCCGGCGCTGCGGTGGTCTCACTCTGCAACGATTCGCAATGGACACTTTGGTTTCCTGTTTAATCAACAAGTTCTTAATGCTTTACAGCTAAATATATCGACACACAACACGGGCGAAGCCTGTGAAAGAAAGGTTCAGAATCGTGACCAGTACAGTTCATTCAATTCTTTGTGACGGACAATGGATCAAGAGCCAGGGGACAACGACGTTTCAGGCCGTGAATCCGACGACGGAGGAAACTCTGCCAGGGATTTTTCCAGTCAGTCCATGGGACGAGATTGATGCCGTCATCAATGTGGCGGCTGAGACATCTCGAGAGATGCGTGGCTGGCCAGGGACTCGATTTGCCGAGTTTCTCGAAGCCTACGCGAACGCGATTGAGGCGCGAGCGGAGTTGTTGGTTGAGACGGCTCATGCAGAAACTGGCTTGGCGAAATCGCCACGATTGAAGGATGGTGAGCTGCCTCGAACGACCAATCAGCTTCGCCAGGCGGCGAACTCAGCTCGCACAGAATCATGGCGAGTCCCGACGATTGATACGGCCGCTAATATTCGGTCGATGTTTGGCGCGATCGGGCCGGTTGTGGTTTTTGGGCCGAACAATTTCCCGTATGCGTATAACGGAATTGCCGGTGGAGATTTTGCGGCGGCCATTGCGGCGGGGAATCCTGTGATCGCGAAGGGACATCCGTGTCATCCGGAGACGACTCGGATTTTCGCCGAAGCGGCCCTTGAAGCGATTCAGGCGACCGGGATGCCCAGGGGTTTGGTTCAGTTGATCTATCGAACAAGCCATGAAGATGGCGTCAAACTGGTTTCCGATGAGAGAATCGGCGCCGTTGGCTATACGGGTGCTCGTCAGACCGGACTGAAACTGAAAGCAGCGGCCGATGCGGCCGGGAAGCCAATTTACCTGGAGCTTTCCAGTATCAATCCGGTGTTTATGCTGAAGGGAGCTTTGAAAGAACGAACGGCAGCACTCGCTGATGAGTTCACGGGCAGTTGCCTCATGGCAACCGGGCAGTTTTGTACGAATCCTGGACTGGTCATTGTTCCGGCGGGCGAATTGGGCGAAGGCATTATTGCTGCCGTCGCTGAGCGATTCTCGAAGGCAGCGGTGGGTACGATGTTGTCCGCCGGCGTGCGTGAAAGTTTTGGCATAGGCGTGCGGACGATTCTGGACGCTGGTGCTTCATTGGTCACCGGGGGTCAGTCGGGAGGCGGAAAGGGAGTTTGCTTCCAGAATACGCTGATGCGAGTTTCCGGCCGGCAGTTCCTCGCGAATCCGCATGTGTTCCAGACCGAAGCGTTCGGGAACGGATCGTTGTTTGTCGTTGCTGATTCTGTCGAGCAGATGGTTGAGATTGGCGAATTGCTGGAAGGCAATCTGACGGGCGGGATCTACAGCGATACGGCTGGAAGTGACGATGCGGATTACGCCCTGATCGAGAAGGTCTTGCGGATAAAAGTCGGTCGACTGTTGAATGACAAGATGCCGACAGGTGTTGCGGTCAGTTCAGCGATGAACCACGGCGGGCCATTCCCGGCGACTGGTCATCCGGGATTTACGGCGGTTGGATTTCCAGCGTCGATCACTCGCTTCGGCATGCTGCAGTCCTACGATGCGGTTCGGCCACATCGGTTGCCGTCGGTGCTGCAGAGTAAGAATCCTGGCGGTGTCTGGCGCAGGATTAACGGAGAGTGGTCAACGGCGGATGTGACTTGAGCCTGCGGCGCGGAAAGGTTGCGTCAGGTTGTTGTCGTAGGGTGGGACAAGCTCGCTGAGCGAGCGCCGCCCCGCCTGTTGCCGCATTCAGTATGGTGGCGTGGCGCTGGTGCGATCCTGCATTTTTTGGTCGGCGTTGCATTCAACATTGTAGTGTATTGCTGGCTGAAGCCAGCAATACGAACGCATCAACTCATTCTTTGATGTCGCGGGAGATATTAGGCACATGTTGGTTTTGGAACGGTTCTCATTTGGTGTTGGCGATCGGTTTGCTCATCAGGCGAAGTCTCAGTTGCGAGCGTTTCAGATGCTCGCCAAACATGGGATTGAAGTGGCACCGGTTTGGAACAAGTCGAATCGCGAACATACTTTTATTGGGTCTGAACCGCAGAGTGTTTTCGACGCTGGCCAGGCGGCTGTGAAAGAGTTGGGCTGGACCGGCGGATGGCATGTGGATGCGGATCATATCCAGTTGAAGACTGTGGATCGGTTCATGAGCTGTTCCGATTTCTTCACGATTGATGTTGCGGATTCAATTGGCAAGCCGGCGGCAGCAGAAGATGTTGCCGCGTTTGTTGCGCGGCATCCGGAGTTGATGGGGACTCTGAATATCAGCGGAGTTTCGTCGCCACTTGTGATTACCGCAGGCGATGTAGAGCGAGTTGCGTCGAAGTATTTGCTGGCCGTTCAGGATGCCGGACGAATTTATCGCTATATCGCAGCAGCAAAAGGTGAAGGAAACATCATCGCGGAGGTTTCCATGGACGAAACCGATGCCCCTCAGACGCCTCCGGAATTGCTGATCATTCTGACGGCTCTTGCCGACGAAAAAGTTCGCCTGCAGACAATCGCGCCAAAGTTTACCGGGCGATTCAATAAGGGCGTTGATTATGTCGGAGATCTGGCTCAGTTCGAAAAGGAATTTAATGACGATCTCGCTGTGATTGCACATGCCGTGAAGACGTATGGACTGCCAGCGAATCTGAAACTCAGTGTTCACAGCGGAAGTGATAAATTCAGTTTGTATCCGATTATTCGGCGAGTATTGCAGCGGACCGGGGCTGGCCTGCATCTGAAAACAGCCGGAACAACCTGGCTGGAGGAATTGATTGGACTGGCCGAAGCCGGTGGGGACGGGCTCGCGCTGGCGAAGGAAATCTATGCATATGCCCTGGAGCATGTCGATGAACTCTGTGCGCCGTATGCCAGTGTGATTGATATCGATCGTGCTCAGTTGCCGAGTGCTGAAACGGTGAATGGCTGGTCAGGGCCGCAATTGGCGAGTGCGCTGCGGCATATCCCGGGGCATCCTCAGTTCAATGCTCATGTGCGCCAGTTGTTGCACGTGTCATTCAAGGTGGCGGCCAAAGCTGGTGGGCGATATACGGATCTTCTGAAGAAGAACGAAGAGATCGTCGGCAAGCAGGTGACGGAGAATATTTTTGATCGTCACATGAAGCCGCTGTTTATCGGTTAGTTTGTTTGTTGGGTGCTCATAATACTCTTGATGGTGACAATGCTGTGGAAAAGCGTGTGCTTGGAAAGACCGGGCTTGAATTGCCCGTGCTGAGTTTTGGGGCTTCCTCACTGGGGCAGGAATTTCGAAGTGTTCAACTGGATGAGGCGCTCAACAGTGTCCGCGTCGCGCTGGACTGCGGGTTGAACTTCATCGACACGTCGCCGTTTTATGGACGTGGCATGAGTGAGGTTCTGCTGGGCATTGCTCTGCGAGGTGTGCCGAGAGACAGTTACACGCTGTGTACAAAGTTGGGGCGGTATGATCTGGGGCATTTTGATTTCAGCGCGAAGCGAGTGGCTGAGAGTGTTGATGTCAGCCTCCACCGTTTAGGCACAGATCACCTGGATATCATCCTTTGCCATGACATTGAATTTGTCCCGATGCAGCAGATTGTGGATGAAACGATTCCTGCACTGCGAAAGATTCAGCAGTCAGGGAAAGTGCGGTTCATAGGCTTCAGTGGATATCCTCAGAAGATCTTTCGATTCATCTGCGACCAGATCGATGTGGACTGTGTGTTGTCTTACAACCAGTACACACTCCAGAACACTCGATTTGTGGACGAGACAGTTCCGTATCTGAAAGCGAAAGGCGTGGGCATTATGAATGCCGGTCCGTTTTCAGCTCGACTTCTGACGAATGCCCCGTTGCCTGCCTGGCTGAAGGAGCCGGAAAATGTGAAAGCTGCGGCGAGAGCGGCGGCTGCGCACTGTGCGGAGCGTGGCGTGGATATAGCGAAACTGGCAGTGCAGTTTTCCTGTGCACATTCGGATATTGCGACGACCGTCGCGGGCAGTGCCAATCCTGTGAACATTCGCAATTGGGCTCATTGGCTTTCGGAGCCTCTGGATCAGGAGTTACTGTTGGAAGTGATGAGGATCTTTGAATCGGTGAGGAATGTAGGGCACCGGGAAGGTCTGCAGGAAAATAACTGACTAGGTTCTCGGCTCGCCCATGCGTTCGCAGATTGCGCAAACATCCCAGAATTGAAAATGAGAAATCACTACATAGGCTTCCCATTCATCTCTGCTTGACAGTTGATTGTATCTCCCCTAGTCTTACTCTTCGGGTGGCGTGACGTTCTGTATCGAGCGTCGAAGGCAGCAGCACATTCTCGCTGCAGTTCAACAAACGGGAGGTTGGTAATGAAGAAAGTATTCGGTAGTTTGGCTCTTCTCGCAATGGGTGCTGTCGTTCTGACTGGCTCTGCAGAAGCTGGAAAGCGTTCACACGGATCTTGCGGGTCATACGGCTCGGCTCAGTCCGAAACGGTCAATGATTCTTGCGGTTCCTATGCATCATGTGGTTCACAGGGAACACATGTGTCTTACACATCCTGCGGTTCGACTGGTGAGTCGCACGCATCAGCCGGTTCAGTAGGCACCGACGCATCATGCGGTTCTTACGGATCTCGTAAGGCGCGCCGTTCTGCTCGCAAGGCCGCTGCTTCTCATGGTTCTTACGGATCACATGGTACCCAGGCTGACTGTGGTTCCAATGGCACGGTTTCACACAGCTCATGTGGCTCAGCCGGTCACTGAGTTCGGTTGACCTCCGACAAAATCATTGACTGAGGTCTCCGGCAGGCTCAGACTGGCGATCTGTTGCTCTGAGTCCTTTTGATATCGATTGCATTCCGTACAGTTACGTGCGGAATGCAGTTTTTTGGAGACTCTCTCCTCCTTCAGAATTCAGTCGTTTCGTAACGAACATGACGCAGTTCTTTTGAAGGATTGATGAGAGATGTCTGGTGTCCGGACATGTTGAAACTTTTGAAGAAATGCGGATACCCCTTCGTAAGCCTGATGCTTGGCTTCCATGTATTCGCTGTGTTCATTTCTCCGGCCGCGATGCCGCCTGCGTCGCCGTTGCTGATGGACGGTTACCGGCTTGCCCTGCCGTATAACGAACTGCTGTTCCTGAATCATGGCTATCATTTCTTTGCTCCCGATCCCGGTTCGAGCACGTTGATTTCTTATTCTGTTCCCCGTCCCGGTGACGCGCCGGTCGTGGGGCGATTCCCGAACCTTACGATTCATCCGCGACTGCTCTATCACCGCTACTTTATGCTGGCTGAGAATCTCTGGGCGTTTGATGATGAGACCCAGGCCGAGATTCAGAAGGCGTACGCTCGCCATTTTTCTGCATTGCATGAGTCATCATTGATCACGCTGAATCGAATCAGTCATGAGCCGTCTTCGATCCTGAGAATTCAGGCTGGTGGTAAGCTGGATGACCCGGAGACGTTTGAAGTTGAGACGATAGGAGCGTTTGATTTTTCCACGGAGGCTTCTCAACAATCATCTGTTGCGCAGAGCTTCTGAGGACACAAACATGTTGCCGGCTCGTGGGCTGCTGCGTTTCAGTGGCTTCATCTGGTTGCGTCAGTACGTCAACGGCTGTCTGGAAGCCTGGCATAAGTTCTGGTTTGAGCCAGCCGATCCGTTGATGTTAGGCATTATCCGTCTGCTTGGCGGATGGATGCTGTTCTACAACCTCGCTGTCTGGACGCTGGACCTGGAGGCGTTCTTTGGAGACAACGGACTTCAGCCGTTGCAGGCGGTGAAGGCTCTGTATGTCAATCGGCCGATCTTTTCGTTCTGGCTGTGGACGGGCGATCAATATCTCTGGCCGATGCACATCGCGTGTCTTGTGATCAGCGGATTATTTTGCCTTGGCTTCGCGACTCGTATTACTTCCATCCTGTCATTTCTGATCACGATCTCATACTCGCAACGAGTACCGATTGCGAACTTCGGCTTCGATCAGATCCTTGGCATGCTTTGTCTTTATCTGAGCATCGGGCCATCCGGTGCGGCTGTATCAGTCGATTCGTTGATTCGTCGATGGTGGATGCGACGCAAGGGATTGGTTGATGCTCCGCGGAAGTTCGCTTCTGCCCGAGTTGCAATGCGATTGATTCAATTGCATCTGTGTACCATTTATTTCTGGGCGGGCCTTGCGAAGCTGAAGGGACCAAGCTGGTGGACGGGCGAAGCGATGTGGCGAGTCATCGCCAATCAAGAATATCAGACGACGGATCTGACCTGGATGGCCTGGGTTCCCTGGCTGCCGTTCCTGCTTGCGCATGTCACGATTGCGTGGGAAATCTTTTTTAGTGTTCTCATCTGGAATCCTCGCCTGCGTCCGCTCATGTTGTTGATGGGTGTTGCAATGCATGTCGGGATCGGCGCATTTCTGGGGATGTGGACATTTGGCTTGATTATGGCGTTTGCTTACCTCGCGTTTTCTGATCCCGATCTGGGGCGACATCGGATAATAGTTTTGTCGCAATGGATTCGAGGCCGAGTCGATTCGTCTGCGGTCCCTGCCTTCGAGTCAGTGAGCGAAAATTCTGAGCGTGGTGTTGATAATTCGACCGACTCAGCAATGCCTGCCATGATTTCTGAAAAGGCTGGATTGCTGCAGAATACGACGGCCTTAGCCGCGACGAATTCATTGGCGACAACCTCTACAGCGACAGTCTCTGAAGTTTGTGTTGTCGCGGTTGTTGCGAGTGAGCGTTCGACATTGCGACGTTATTTTCGTGATCATCAGGTGCCATGTCGTATAGTGCCGGATCTGAATAGCGGACTGGATGTTGTCAGCCGTTATCGGATCTCAGCCGTGATTATCAACACAACTCAACTGGTACCAGCCAGCGTTGTTGATTTTGCGGCTGATGTCGCTGATCTGACGAGTCTGCCGATCCTGGTTCTTTCAATAGCCTCGCAGCAGAGTCAGTTTGAAGGACTTGGTGCTGTTCGGCGTGTTGAGGTCCTTGACCTGCCGGCATCTCTGCGGGATATCCGCGTCAAATTGCAATCGATGTGTGATGCCGCTGATTCCTCCAGCCATCGTGTTTGTTAACAGAAGACTGTGCCATGTGTTCAAACCTGAAGATTCAAGCCTTGTGGCCGTGGATGTTGTTGCTGGCGGTCTTCTCTGTCGGCTGTGGTGGTTCGCCGGATTCTCCCGAGGTTAAGCTTGAACGCGCTCGGATTCTGATGGAGCGTGAGCAGTCCGCGGAAGCCATCCCCCTGCTCAATGAAGTTGTCGACGCAACTCCGAGGGATCCCGAAGCGCGATATCAGCGTGGCGTGGCCTATGAGAATCTGAACGTTCTTGAGAAGGCTCTGAATGACTACAACGAATGTTTGATATTGGACAGTGAACGCACAGACGCGCTCAACAATAAGGCCGTGGTTCTTGCCAAGATGGAACGATTCACAGAGGCGGCGGTTGAGTTTACTCGGCTTGTCGTTTTGGATCCTCAAGGGGCGCTGGCATATCGAAATCGAGGTCTCTGCCACGTTGACCTCGAGGACTACGAAACGGCGCTGGCCGACTATGCGAAGGCGCTGGAACTGGATCCGAAGGATTCGGCCAACTGGTATCAGCGAGCCGGTGTGTATCTGGCTCAGAAACGCTACGAAGAAGCCGAGCAGGACTACACAAAGGCGTTAGAGTTAACACCGGACCTTGCGTCTGCGTGGATGAATCGCGGGGTGGCTCGATATAAGCGTGGCGAAAAGAAGCTGGCGGCTGAAGATCTGAAGAAAGCACAGTCACTGGATGAGAACATCGTCGTGCCGGACATCGGATTCTTCGACGAAGCTCATGCTGCGACCGCAAGTTCGCCAGCGACTGAATCAAAGCCTTTGAACTGGTCCGCCGTGAAAATTGCCGCGGAGAAGGAGATGTCCGCAAAGGGTTTTTCGGGTCTGCTGCTTGCGGAAGAGACTCCTGAACTTCTCTGTGGTCAGTATCAGGCAGATCTCAACGGTCGAAGCTGGACAATACTGGTTGCTGTTGTGACCGCTGCGAAAGATTCTGTGGTACTGCCTGCCGAAGGTGTTGCTCAGGCAACCCAAACAGATCCCGCGCTGAACGTGACTGCTCTGATGATTCTTGAACCGTCAGGTTCCGGGCAGGAACTGATTATGCGATCTTTTGAGAAGCCGTGGAGTCCGGTAAAGTCGTTCGCCGGTTCAACAGTTGTGCCGTACAAGCTGCCGTGATTGTTATCGGATAATGTCTTGAACGACGTTCCCGTGGACGTCTGTCAAACGGTAGTCTCGACCCTGAAAGCGATGCGTCAGTCGAGTGTGGTCGATCCCCATCTGGTGCAGAAGTGTCGCATTCAGATCGTGAACATGCACAGGGTTTTCAACGACGTTATAACAGTAGTCATCGGTCTTGCCGTAGACAAGACTCGGGCGAATGCCGCCGCCAGCTAACCACATAGTGAAGCATCGTCCATGGTGATCGCGGCCGTAATTGTTTGGCTCGAGTTTGCCCTGAGTATAGGTGGTTCGCCCGAACTCACCACCCCAGATGACCAGTGTTTCATCCAGCAAGCCGCGTTGACGCAGATCGCGAATCAGAGCGGCCGCTGGCTGATCGACATCTCGAGCCTGCAGCCGGATATCACTGGGCAGGTTGTAATGTTGATCCCAGCCACGATGATAAAGTTGAAGGAAGCGAACTCCGCGTTCGGCCATTCGGCGCGCCAACAAGCAGTGTCTTGCGAATGTTCCTGGTTGCCGCGAGGCTGGTCCATACGCCGCAAATGTGGACTCCGTTTCGTCGTTCATTTCGACGAGTTCAGGGACCGAAGTCTGCATCCGAAATGCCAGTTCATACTGGGCGATGCGTGTTTCAGTTTCGGGATCACCGGTGATGTTTGATCGAGCGGAGTTCAGGGCTGACAAAACGTTGAGTTGATCTCGGCGCGAATCCGAGCTGACTCCGGGAGTATTGGACAAATAGAGCACGGGATCTCCGCCTGAGCGAAATGCGGTTCCCTGATGACTGGACGGAAGAAAGCCGGGCCCCCACAGTCGAGCATACAGCGGATCGGCTGGTCGAGCTGCACTGCCGTGGGACAGCAGAACAACGAAGGCCGGGAGGTTGCTGTTTTCTGTTCCCAGTCCATAACTGGCCCATGCCCCGAAACTGGGGCGGCCGGGTTGCTGATGCCCTGTTTGCATTAACATCGCAGCCGGATCATGGTTGATCGCTTCGGTGTGCAGCGAGGGAATGATGCAGAGTTCGTCCACGATTTTGGCTGTCTCCGGCATGATTTCACTGACCCAGGCGCCGGAGTCGCCTTGTTGATGAAATCGAAACGCTGAAGAGGTGACAGGAAACGATTTCTGTCCGCTGGTCATCCCGGTGAGCCGCTGGTCCCCTCGAACAGAAGCGGGCAATTCTTCTCCATGCCGTGCGCGCAGCCCGGGCTTGTGGTCGAACAGATCCAGTTGTGAAGGACCGCCATGCATAAACAAGTAGATGATTCGCTTTGCGCGAACAGGCAGCGTCAGAGCTGATGAGACCGCAGCATGAGATTGTTCAGATGCGGAAAGCAACGAGCTCAGGGCCATGGAGCCGAGGCTGATTCCGGATTGAGTCAAAAAGTGGCGGCGAGGAGAAGGCTGGTTCATCTGCGTGTAATCGCCTCATCAAGATTCAGGATTGTGTGCGCTGTTATCGTCCATGCTGCCAATTCGGTTGGTGCATGAGAGTCATCGTGTCGACTCGCACCAACTTGAAGAAGTTTGTCTGCGGCGGCAGGATCAGTTTGAAAACGGTCACGTTGACGCTTTAGCAGATCGACCAGAAGTGTAGACTCACGAGGTTCCGGGTTTCGGCTCAGGATCCGTCGGAAGATTTCAGCCATGCGTTCATCATCCGACACTTTGGCCAGAAGAACGCTGTTTGCCAGCATGCGAGCAGCTTCCATGTATGTTGGGTCGTTGAGCAGAATCAGGGCCTGAATCGGCGTGTTTGTGCGGGCTCGCTGCACTGTGCATTTTTCTCGCGTTGTTCCATCGAATGCCAGCAGCGATGGCGGTGGCACTTGTCGTTTGAGGTAGGTGTAGAGGCTTCGTCGCCAGAGACCATCGTCTTTAGACTCTTCGTAGGAATCCTCCGCGTTGTAAGAGACTTCTTCCCAGAGACCACCGGGCTGATAAGGCTTTACGCTGGGACCGCCAATCCGTGGACGCAGGAGGCCAGATGCTGCCAGAGCCTGATCGCGAATCATCTCCGCCGACATACGAAAGGCTGAGTTACGAGACAGCAGTCGGTTCTGCAGATCGTGAGCTGTTGACGGTTTACTGCGAAGGTCAGACGATTGCCGATAGGTTCGAGAGGTCACGATCAGTCGCAGCAGATCTTTTGTGTTCCATCCATTGTTACGATAGTTTGCGGCCAGCCAATCCAGCAGCTCCGGATGAGTCGGAGGTTCTCCCTGACTGCCAAAATCATTGGCCGTGCGGACCAGCCCTTCCCCGAAGCACTGCTTCCAAAGCCGATTCACGGCGACTCGCGAGGTTAAAGGATTGGCGGGATCCATCAGCCATTGAGCGAGACCAAGTCGATTCTTTGGCGCCGCATCAGGCCAACGTGACAGCGCCGTGGGAGTTCCCGCTTCAACCTTCTGACCGTGCTGATCGTATTGCCCTCGAATCAGAACGTGAGCTTCACGAGGTTGCGACATTTCCTCCATCACCAAAGTGGAAGGGATCGAATTGCGAAAGCGGATCTCTGTTTCCAGTGCTTCTTTGACGCTGGTTCTGGCGGCACGAACATTCTCGTCGGTATGACGGGCGATATAAAAATCCATCAGAGTTTCCGAATCGCGTGCGCTGCGCGCGTCATGCGGTCGTTCGAGGATACCGTGGATTTGCTCGCCGTGATACCAGTCTTCAATCGCCTGCGGATTGAGTGCTTGATGCAGGATGCGAAGTT
The DNA here is from genome assembly GCA_945861975.1 of Candidatus Kuenenia stuttgartensis. Lineage (GTDB taxonomy): Bacteria > Planctomycetota > Planctomycetia > Planctomycetales > Planctomycetaceae > SXXK01. Next base: position 19,439 of record CAMAXD010000031.1, read on the forward strand.
CATCCATCTGGCCGTAATAGCCCAACCCGGAATCTCGGCGGCCGATCAGGATTGGTCGATCATTACGAACACTTCCCTTCAGAGAATCGCGATCAATTCTGACTTCAAGCGGTCGCCCATCAAGAAATAATTTCAGGCCGTTCACGGATCTTGAACCATCATAGGTAATGGCGACATGATGCCACTGACCTGCTTTCGCAGGAGTCATCGAAGAAATTTCAATTGCGTCAGTTCCCCACGTCGCGACGAGGTTGACGGCGATTCGACCTTTCTGCCATAGCACTTCGATCCCGGTTCGATCATCTTCGGGTTCAATTTTTGACAGCGGGCAACTGAGAGAATTATCGGGTAGCATCCAGAGGCCGATCGTCCATGGGCGGTCTGCATCGAAATGCCGGAGATTTCGCGAGGCATGTTGCGTCGCGTCGAACAAGGCCGCCTGGGAGCGAATGCCGGTTTGATACGTCAGTGTTGTTCCGATCACATGCGTCTCTGGGCCAAGACGGTTGTCGAAGGCTTCGTGAAGGATTATGCCATCAATCGGAGGCAATGGAATTGATTGGCGAGCGCTGGCTTCCCATGCGGAGATTTCGGTGGCGAGTTTCATCCGGATAGGTTCAAACGTCTGAGCTGCGTTTGTTGTTGCTTGTGACAATCTCGCCAGTTCCGCATCCTGCTCCGGAGTGGAGACCTTCATCACGGGAGGCGGGTCGTCCGTGACAATCAGGCCTTTCTCCGGAACGTTATTGAAGAAGGCAAAGAGCTGATAAAACTCCTGCTGAGAGATGGGGTCGTACTTGTGATCATGACACTGGGCACATCCGACGGTCAGGCCAAGCCAGGTGGTCATTGTTGTGTCGACGCGATCAACCACGTACTCTGTGCGAAACTCTTCGTCGATGATACCCGTTTCGTTGTTCGAAACATGATTGCGATTGAAGCCCGTCGCGATACGCTGCTGAATTGTCGGCGTGGGCAGAAGATCGCCCGCCAATTGTTCGATTGTAAACTGATCAAACGGCATGTTGTCGTTGAATGCACGAATCACCCAGTCACGCCATAGCCATATTTGACGTGGCTTATCGCTGAAGTAACCGTTCGTGTCGGCATATCGTGCGGCGTCCAGCCAGTCGACAGCCATGCGTTCGCCAAAGTGCGGAGAGCTTAGAAGTCGATCAACGACTTCTTCGTAGGGTTCGTTTGTTCGAGCGAGATCGTCGGCCGTGGGAGGCAGCCCCGTCAGATCCAGGGTTACTCTCCGCAGCCGTGTTTCACGAGGCGCCTCGGGAGAGAATTTCATCTGCCGTTTTGCCAGCGATTCAGCAACAAAGGCATCGATGGGATTGATGGTCGCAGAGGACTCCAAAAGCGATCTGATTTCCGGGTTGTCGGGAACAGTTGGAGGCACGATTGGTTCAAGCGACCAGTGTTTCTGGAACTTTGCCCCTTCGGAAATCCATCGTTCGAGGATACCGATTTGCATGGCCGTCAGCGGCTTTTGCACAGAATCCGGCGGCATACGCACTGCTGCGTCGTTGGAGTTAATGCGTTTGATAAGCTCGCTGTCTAACGGTTTATCTGGCGCGATTGCGTGCAACCCGGATTCTGCAGGACGTATGGCATCATCATACGTGTCGAGTCTCAGATTTGCCTGGCGGGCCGCGGCATCGGGGCCGTGACAGTTCCAGCAATGCTCGGCAAGAATCGGCCGCACGTCGCGATTAAACAGCAACGGCTCGTCGGCGAACGCTGTGCTCATCAGCAACAGAACCAAAACAACAGTTCTCATGCAGCGGCCTTTGCAGGAAATAGTCAGCGAACAGTGGAGCGGCTTGTTGATTTAGTCGCCCCCGACCCCGCGTCGGGGGTTTAACGGCTTTTGCACCAGAAAGAAGAGATGTCTTTCAGTGGTGCAAAAGCCCACAGGCCCCTGAGGCAGGCTCAGGGGGGGGGATTAAATCAACAGATCGCGAAATCGTTTCAGTGTTACTCAAGTTCGTCGCCGTGTGGTTTGGGCACACCGTCGACAGATGTTAGGTAGGCGAAGAGGGCTTTTATTTCATCAAGAGTCAGTGGTTCTAATGTTCCTTCGGGCATATTCGAGATCTTTTGATTGACGATCTGTTCAATTTCAGTGCGAGGAAACTCTTCTCGCACAGCCGCATTCGAAACAACACTCATCATGCCTTCCGCGCCGGAAGAGAGGACTCCGTTGAGAGTTCGTCCGTCTTTCAAGGCGACTGAGACCGAAGGGTATTCTTCGTTGAGATCATGAGAAGGAAAGAGAATCGCTTGCAGGATCTCTTTTTTTTGCCGACGCCATCCGAGCGATGTCAGATCGGGACCGAACGCCTGTCCGAGTTGGCTGCGGCGATGGCATTTCTGACAACCGGCTTTTTCATAAACTTTCTCCCCTGCGGCCACCATGTCGTGAGTTGACTCAAGGTTCTGAATTTCAGTCTGCAGGCTGGTCAGGGTCCACTTACGCGTCGGGGAATCAACAGGCAGCGTCGCTTCAGGATGCTCCGGATGTTCTTTGGCGAACCATGCCTGGTAGTCTGACAGTTTCCAGCTGTCTTTTCCCTTCGGCATCGTAGTCCAATGTCTCAGGAGATTGACGGCTGCAGGTTGCTGTTCAGGAGTCATCTGCAACCCGATCAGAATAACCTGTCGCACCCATTGAGGTTTATTCGCACGAACTCGAAATCGCATCAACGCTTTCATCACCGAGGCGGCATCGTCACCGGAGACGACGTGGAGTGATCGAACCATGTAACGCCAGTCCTGCAGATCTGCAGGACGCAGGGTGGTGGATTGGCTAAGAGCCCACGCGGCCAAGCCGCGGCGTTCCGGATCATTTTCAAAAATTGCGTGGACATGTTCCATGGCGGTTTCGTTTTCAGAAACGGCGAGGGTTCGCAGAATTGTGCGACAGGTTTCGAGGCTGGCCAGATCTTTTTCGTTGGAGAGTGACAGGTCGATCTGCACCAGTCGAATCAGATCCTGCTCGGCGGCTGGCAACGCGAGAATCTGCTGAGCTTCCGCATGTAACTTCTGATCGGCGTCGGAGCTTTCCTGAGCCAGTAGTCCGGCAGCAGCAAGAATGAGAAGTTGACAGAGTTGATGCAGCATTTTCGCTCCGAAGTTTGCAGGCACAGGTGAGGCGGGCAGTCAGGATTATTACCGTTTTGGCCGGCTTAAGCAAAACGTGAAACGGGAAGTGAAGATTGGTTTAGAGGCCGCGACGACTGCCTCAAGTGATGTCGGCGTCGATCGCGTTCGAATCTGAAGACTCAGCGGATGGACGTTTTCATCCTTGGCTGGAGTCAACGATTCCGTTAGCAGGCTTTGTCGATTCCGTTGAAAATCAACTCGCCTCGGACATCATGAGGAGACTCGAGGCTGATAAACTGGAGAATGGGTAGATCGCGTATTTTCTACTGTCGTCTGGTTTGTACCCGGCCGATGCGAGAGGACGCGTTCGAGTGGAAATCCTGAACGGAGGCCGTCACAATGACCAAGTGTGAAAGTTGGTGTCTTTGATTCAGGGGCGTCATGTTCAGCCTGCTTGCAAAACTCGCGAAAGCGAAATCCAGACTGTTCGGCTCCGCCCCCGAATCAATCCCGGTCCCGTTTGAAGTGCCGTGTGATTGTGGGCATCGGGTAACAGGCATTCGCAGAACCAGCTATCAGATAGCGGTTTGCTCGGCATGTCAGAGCAGTGTTTACGTGCTGCCCGTCAACGTTTATCCGACGACCAGGCGTATCCGCAGTGAAGTTGTCGATGGCCCTGTTCTGGAACGCGTTGGGACGGTTGTCCGAGATCTTGTTCGAGGAGATACGTCGCGGGAAGCGGATGATTCTCAGGAGCCGCGATCTGTCAGGAAGCCACAGGACTCTGAGGGCTTGCGAGATTATGGGGCAGCCGTTGACCTGAAGCCGAAGAGTCGCAAGTCGAAGCGATCGGCAGGCGAAGATGTTTCCTCAACAGGCGATACTGCTGAAGACAAAGAAGCAGAGTTGATCGCCGTTGCGCAGTTGGTCCGGATTCCTCGCACCGGTTTTTTAACGCGAATGCGGCGTTTTTTTTCTCCCACGCGGGTGCTCGCTCTGGCGGGATGCGTCATCCTTTGCTTCACCGGTTTTTGGACTGTGCATCAGCGTAAACTGGAACAGGCACGCAAAGTCTGGCGTTTGGAGATGGATCGTGCGGAGACGGCGCTGAAGCAGAAGGATCTTAATACACTGGGCGAATCGTTGACATTGGCGGTCAGGGCCGCGAAGGCATTAAGTCGAACGGATGAGGAGTCTCGGGTTGCAGAGTCATTATTGCGTCAGACCGAGGCTGTGCAGCAGTTGACTTCAGTCGATCTCGTTTCACAGCTCAGCAATGTGGTTAGCAAAGAGGGTACGCTTGATGTTGCAAAGGCTGGTAATGTGGCTGATGGTCTTCGGGGCCAGCGATTTGCATTTGATTTGGTTCTGAAGCGTCAGACCTCCAGGGCCAATGCTTTTCAACTGGATTTTCCACTGATTGTCGAGGATATGGCTGTCGACATGTTTGCGTCGTCGTCGGTTCTTGCAAGTTGTGTCAGCGGCACACCGGAAGCCAATGTGTTTTTTACGGCATGTGTTCGTGAATGTCACCCACCAGATTCTGCGAATCGCCGGTGGGAACTCGTGCTGGACGGCATTTCGTGTACGTTGGTGACAACCGAGTTCCATGCGGAGCAACTGGGGTTTGATCCCAGGAACTCTACTTCATTGCAGTCGATTTTGGAGAGCCAGGCGAAGATCGTCAGGTCGGTTCATGATTCTGTGATTGACAGCACGTTGCCCACTGAAGGCTTTGCCAATTCTGGAAAAGAGGCCATTCAATGAGAGGGCGAATCTATCTGCTTACTGCCATGATGGTTCTGCTGATGGGACCTGTTGCAATCGGGCAATCGATGACTATCCCTGAAGTCTTGAAACTGAAGCCTCAGTGGAAGAAGTTGGCAGACGAAGGTCGCAGGCTGAATTTTGAAGGTCGATTTCACGGACGCATTGGAGATTCGTTTCGAGTTGAAAAGCTGGACGTCGAATTTCGACTCCCGGGAAGTATCCGTCTTCCCGATCGAATGCGTGATCGGCAGCGAATTGACATCACGGGGAAGTTCGCCGTCAATGGTCAACGAATGACATTCATTGTCAGTGAGTTGACGATCCGGGAAACGGATTTGGAGCGACTGGCGAAAAGGACTGAGGCATTGCCCAAAGACCAGCCGGATGGTCTGCTCGAGCTGGCACAAGAGTATGCTGAGATTGCCAGTTTCTACGATGATGATTCACTATCGTCCGCGATTGAAGATATTCGTCTTAACGCGGTCAGGATGTTGAGAAAAATGGCCTCCGGGGATGCTCTGCGACTTGCGCAGGTTGTTGGTGTCGCGAAGTCTCAGAAAATCAACGGGAGTTTTCTGCAAGCCATCGGGTACGAGATTCTTTTGACTGAGTGGAAGGCTCGGACGGAGCAGTCGGACTTACTAAAGAGTATCCAGCAACTGAACGGATGGAATAAGCCGGAGATGGAGGTTCCGGATCGACTCAAGCAGGGCTTTCCTAAGGAAGCTGTCACGCTTTACAACGAAGGCGCTGGCCGAGATCGCGAGATCCTTCACCGCTTGTTATATCGAGCTGTTCGAGCAGAGCAGATTCAGGCAATGTTGATGCCGGATGGGAGCAATGGTCTGCAACTCGCCGCCCTTATGCGAGATGAATTGCCAGAGGACGTTGCGAGTGCAGCCAGTTTCGAGCAGAGGGAAGTGGAGTATCGTCTCGGGCGAGTTGCGGAGTTGTCGCGCCGCGAGATGCAGCAGTTGATTGAATTGCTGGATGGGCTGAAACGCAGCGAAGGGCGAGAAGCGATTATTGCCGACTGGTTGGCCGCTCAGGAAAAGCGATTCGGGAAATCCGAACTGGCCGGCGTCCTGCGAGTTTCGGATGAATACCTGTTTGTGTTTGAACAATGGAAGGATCCTGCTCATCAGCAGAAAGGGATTGATCTTCTGAAGTCAGCCTGGGCGATTGCTTCTGTCGAGTCTCCTGGTGACGCCATCCAGATCGCCGAGCGTCTTAATGGACTGGGATGGGAGCATCTGAACGACAAGTGGCTGACGACTCAGCAGATGGAAACGTTGCCGAAGGATGATATTCAGATTGCGATCCGAGATGGACGGGTGGTCAAAGGTATGACGGCTCAGCAAGTGGTGCAGACTTTGGGTCAGCCGGCACGAGTTTCACGATTTGGATCATCGAAGGTGATCCGAGAGTTGTGGACATTTGACGGTACTGGTTCGGTCGGTTTGGTTGTGCGACTTCGGAAAAGTCTGCTGAGCCGTGCGGATCCGTTGGTGGTGGAGGACGTGTCCAGAACCTCTGCACTGGTGAGCCCCTGATGTGGGGTTCTCTGGCACAGTTTTCAAGCATCGACAATAATTGCGGCTGGCCTGAATGGCACTGTCAAAATTCGGTCTGCGCGCGACGCGGTCTATTGGCGTACCGGGGATTATTGTAAGCTCCGGTCGTCAGAGTTGGTATTGATTCAAAAGCCCGTCTCTGGCAATGATCTGGAAGCCCTCCCTGGTTCTCCTGCCGA